>CAYPEV010000010.1:930-23014 GCA_964409605.1 uncultured Christensenella sp.
TCATCATGGAACGCGAATACGGACTCAAGGCAGACCACGTTTCCGAATCCCTCTCCGCCATTCTGGCAAACGAGAGAGAGGCCGACATGCTGCTGGTAGAGCCCAGACATCCGCTTCTGATGCTGGAGGATATCAATCGAACGAGCGCGGGCGTTGCGTTCGAATACAGTAAGGTATTATTCCGCGGGGATAAAATCAAGCTACACTTTGAATTCTAGGTAAAAATTCAGTTTTTGTACGAAAATAAAAGCAGTTTTGCTTTGGTGTGTTTGCTATACGCAAAAATATAACAGGAGCGAAGACGATGGGGAATCTTTTTACCACAATATTATCACAAGCGCGGTCGACGAAAACAGCGGCTGCTGCGATTAATACACTCAATCACTTGACAACGATCGCGATCGTGCGCGCAGCAGAGCGAGCAGAACGCGACATCATATTACAACCATCAACGGGAACCGTGCTTGCCTACGGCATAGACGGCATGCGCGGAATGATTGACGCGGTACGAAAGGGTTCGAGCGTGCGCGTGTCTCTGCATCTGGATCACTGCCGCGATGAGGCGCTTGCGCGTGCCTGCGTGGACGCAGGTTGGGACAGCGTAATGGTGGATTACTCCGCACTGCCATATGAAGAAAATGCCGAAAAGACGCGCGCAATGGTGCGTTATGCACATGCCCGCGGCGTTACTGTCGAGGGTGAGATCGGCGTGATTGCGGGCGTGGAGGACGACATTCACAGCGAACAAGCAGCTCCTGCCACGTTTGAAGACACGATGAACTTTGTTAACTATACAGGAATCGACGCAGTAGCACCTGCGATCGGCACGGCGCACGGCGTCTACAAAACAGAGCCGAAGTTAAACTTCGAGCTTGTGGAACGATTCGGCACGGTCGATGTCCCACTCGTGGTACATGGCGGAACGGGGCTTGCCGCGGACGTGTTTCTTCGGTTGATCCGGCTGGGAGCTGCGAAGATCAACATCTCTACTGCTTTGAAGAAAGCATATCTCGGTTCCTGCAGAACGCATCTTGCACAGGAGAAGATTGCGCCGGTGGACTTTGACCTGGCGGTGTGCAAGGACTGCGAAAACGAGATGTACCGATATATCGCACTGTTTGGCGGGAAGGCCGACACACTGTAAGGAAAGACGGGGAAGGGAATGAATATGTCCAAAGCGCCGTTTGAATGCGAACTGCACTCCCACACTATCTGCTCGGACGGAAACGATACGCCGTATGAGCTGATAGAAAATGCGAGCCAAAGAGGCATACGCGTGCTTGCACTGACCGATCACGACGTGATTCCGCCCGAAATGATCAAGCTGCCCTCCGGCAAATCCGTAGATTTTGAAGCCTATGCGGCGGAGCGCGGAATTTGCCTTCTGCGCGGCATCGAAATATCCTGCGAAACGCAGATTGAGGATGTTCATTTGATAGGGCTCGGGTGCGACTGGAGCCACCCGGGCTTGGTGAAGATGGCGGAGGATGTCGTACACAGCAAAGAGGAAGCATATACCGAAACCATCCGAAGGCTGAACGAGCGCGGATATACCATGACGCTGGACGAGGTGCTGACGATAGGAGAGAAAAAGATTCCACTGTCGGAGCTTCAAAAAAAGAGAATTTTCGATGTCATGGCGCTCAAAGGATATGCAAAGGACTGGAGCAGCGCAAAACTCATGGTGCGCGACGATCCGTATTTTTCTGTCAAGCGGAGAAAGCCCGCCGTGTTGGATATGATTGCGTTGGTGCATGCCGCCGGCGGAATCGCAATTCTGGCGCATCCGTATTTGATCGACGAAAGGATCGAATGGAACGGAGCGCAAGCCGAGCGCTGGACGCTGCTGGACGCCATGATTTCCGAAGGGCTGGACGGTATGGAGGTGCGCTACACATACGATAAAACGATCTGCAAAGATAAGAGGCCGCGCGAGGAGATCTGGCAGGAGGTGCGCGAGCGCATCGCCGGACGCGTGTTTCTATCCGGAGGATCGGACTATCACAACGACGCGAAAAAGGGCGCGAAAACGCCAAGAGAGCTTGGAGAATGCGGGTTAACATTGGAAGAATTTCTCAATACGCCGAAGTTGGCCGCGCTCTACCGTGCTGTTTGAATGTCAACAAAACAATAATTGCTATACAGATTTCATAGTTGCAAATATGGAAAACTTCTCCGGAAAACAATAATCGCAAGAAAGATTTCACAGGAGCATATATGGATAATTTTCAACTGCGAACCCCAACGGAATTCATTCTGGAACCGGATGCGGAATCGCGCGTCGGCCAGATCGTAAAAAACTATGGGACCCGGGTGCTGCTAGTCCACTACGGAGAGTCATTTCTCTATTCATCCGGCCTCTATCAGCGTGTTACCGACTCACTCAAGCAGTCCGGCGTTTCCTTCTGGGAACTATCCGGCGTGCAGCCAAACCCTCTGATCGGGCTGGCAAAGCAAGGCGTCTCGATTGCGATCAAGAACGGCGTCGATCTGGTCCTCGGCATAGGCGGCGGAAGCGTGATAGACACCGTAAAAGCGATCGCAATCGGGGTCAAATATCACGGCGATCTGTGGGATCTGTTTTGCGGAAAAGCTCTGCCGGAGGAGGCTCTGCCGAGCGGCATCATCATGACGACCGCGAGCACGGGCAGCGAAGGCAGCAACGGTTCCGTGATGACCAACGAAGAGACGCATGAAAAACGCGATGTGATGAGCGATCGAATCCGACCCGCGTTCGTACTGATCAATCCGCGTCTGACATTTACGCTACCCCCGGTTCAGACGGCCTACGGCATCGTGGATATGATTTCGCATGTTATGGAACGCTATTTTACCTCAAGCGTTGATACCGTATTGGTGGACGAAATGAGCGAAGCCGTCATTCGGTCTATGATCGCCTTAGGCAGGCGCGTTTTGAAAGACCCGCGGGATTATAACGCACGCGCCGAGCTGATGGTAGCTTCGATTTTTGCGCATAACGGTCTGCTTGGCATTGGCCGCAACCAGGACTGGAGCTGCCACGTGATGGGCGCGCCAATTTCGGGCATATATAATATCCCGCACGCTGCGACGCTTTCCGCGCTCATACCGTCTTGGATGCGGTATGTGATGAGGGCAGATCCTGCGCGATTTGCGCGCTTTGCCATCCGCGCGCTCGGCGTACCGCAGGAAGCGGACGATGAGGAAACCGCAAAGGCCGGAATTGCAACGCTGGAAGCGTTCTACCGCGAGCTGAACATGCCGCTTTCGCTCTCGGAACTGGGTGTCGAGCATTCGCAACTCAGCGTTCTTGCGAAGATGGCGATCGGCGAATGGCGCATCGGAAGCATCTGCCCGATCGGCGCCGTGGAAATTGAGGAAATCTTCCAAAAGGCGTTCTAGGGAGGTTGCCATGGCGATGGACGTTGCAATCAGCGGCGGGATTCTGCTTTCCGCAGAGAATGGTTATCAGCCGTATATCGGCTCGCTTGGGTTGGAAGACGGACGAATTGTCAAGGTAGCGCACGGATCCATCGCGCGTGCAGAGGCGAAGGAATGGATTGACGCAAGCGGAAAGATCATCCTGCCGGGGCTTGTGAATGCACATTGTCACGGTGACATGACCGTCGCGCGCGGACTGGGCGACGGGATGACGCTGCTGGAGCAGATAGAGGCATTTGCCGGGCACAATTGGTTCTCTGCGTTTCTCGACGATGAGGATCGCTTTGTCTCCCGTCAACTGACGTATGCCGAAGCGCTGCTCTCCGGCACCACATTTCTCTGCGAGAATATGTATTGGAGTCTGAAGGAATGCTCGATTGAGGCGATGGCGCAGAGCGGCATTTCCGGGGCGCTATGCGAGGATATCCGCGCGGATTTTTCAAGACCGGACGAGTTTGTCAGCGACGACTGGCTGATTCGCTTTCGCGATCTCTGCCGAAAAAACGGGCTGGTGCCGGTGATTGGCAGCATATCGGAGGAGGATTTTTCGCCGGAGACCTTGCTAAGAATCCGGCAAAAGGCAAACGAGCTTGGTATGCCGGAAACAAGGCATCTTGCCGAGAACGACTGGCGCGTACGGCTCGTGCAGCAACGGTTTGGAAAGACTCCGGTAAGGTTTTTATCGGACGAAGGCGTTCTGACCCGCGGAATGATCGGCTCGCACGGAGTTTATATCGGGGAAGACGAGGCGGCCCTGCTGGCGGAGGCGGTGGTTTCGATCGCAAACACGCCGCTGTGCGAAATGAAGATTTGCGATGGCGTTGCTCCTATTCCAACCTACCTCAAACATGGCGTCAATGTATGCCTTGGCAGCGACGGGGCGATGTGGAACAATACAAACGATATTTTCGCTGAGATGAAAGGAATGCTCCTTCTGCATTCGCTGCACGGCTCACCGCGCGCACTCAGCGCACGCGACGTGCTGAACATGGCGACTGTCAACGGCTATCGTGCGTTTGGGATTCCGGATGCAGGTACACTCGCGAAAGGCATGCGCGCAAACATCACGCTCTTGGACGCAACGGGCGCGCATATGGCGCCGCTGCGGCTCGGCGTGTATGAGAACGTCACCTCCGCTGTGGTATTTTGCGCAACGGGGCGGGACGTTACGGATGTGTTTGTGGAAGGGCGCCGCGTGGTGAATCAGCGGCAACTTACGACGCTGAATGTGCAGGATCTGATTCAGAAACTCGAAACAGCGTCACAAAAAATCGTTACAGGATTGGAGCATATGGCATGAGCGCGCTGGAACATCTCACAAGGCTAAACGACATCTGCCTGTATGTGCAGGACTTTGATGAGTGCTTGAAATTCTATGTGGAGCGCTTTGGGTTTCGGGTGAAGAGACTGCAACCGACGCCGGAAAACGCCAACTATGTGGAGTTTGATTTTCATGGCACTGCGATCACGATGTGGCAGATCGACGGCGTACGTGCCTTGCTGGAAAAGGAGGTGCTGGGAACGCTGGGGCATCACTTTATGATGGCGGTTCGCGTGGACACGCCGGAACTGGTCGATGAAATCCACGAGGAGCTCACGCGGCGCGGCGTGACCTGTGCGCGTCAGCCGGAGAGCTATCCCTTTGGCGCGAGGAGCGCGTACTACCTCGACTATGAGAAAAACATCTGGGAAGTATTTGCCTGGATCGGCGGCGGAAACGGGCCCGGACTACTATAGCTCACATAACCGCTTGCTTCGCTCCAATGAAAGTGTACAAGGTGGCAAGGAGATTCAAAGCATATTCAGAAGGATATAAGCCGTTGCGTGCGGTTTGTATAGAACAAAAATAAGTAAGGAGAGAAACGAACATGAAAAAGAGACTCATTGGTGTGTTGTTAGCCCTGCTGATGGTCGCGTCGTTGGCCACCGGCTGTGCAAAGCAGGCAGCCAGTACGGAAGCCGCCGCACCTGCCGCGGCAAAAGACGGCGCAGGCATCAAAGTTGCCGTCGTTGCAAACCAGAAGTTCGGCGACAACGGTCCCATGGACAACCTCAAAGCGGGCGTAGAGAGCATGGTCGCGAAGCATGGCATCGAAGCCAAGTATCTCGAGTCCTCCGCCGAAACGTTTGAAGAGGATGTTCGCGCAATGGCGAAGGCTGGCTATAACCTGATCATCACGACCTTCCCATACATGAGCGAAGCCACGACCATCGTTGCCAAGGAATATCCGAATACGATGTTCTGCGCCATCTATCAGTTTATCAATGTTGGCGATGCCTCCTATGCAAACATTTGGGACACCGAGTATCACGGTGAAGGCGCATTTTACATCGCAGGCTGGTTGGCCGGCAAGGCGACCAAGACCAACACTATTGGCTTCCAGGTTGGCGGCGAAGAACCCAGCCCGAACGCGGAAGGCAATGCCTTCATGCGCGGCGCACTCGCGGCGAACCCCAACGTAACGGTTGAGTTTGCTTGCATCAACAGCTATGAAGATACCGCCACCACATATGAGTACACGATGGCGATGATCGACAAGGGCGCGGACGTGATCCAGGGTGACTCCGGCGGTTCGAATGCCGGCATGGTTGACGCGGCGAAGGAAAAGGGCGGCGTGCTGGTTGGCAACGAAATCACCGACTTCTACAGCACCTATCCGGAATTCAACGGCATCATCGGCATCGGCTTTGGCGCAAACGCGGTTCAAGCCATCGAAGCCTATATCGCCGGCACCTATCCGGGCGGACAACATGGTATTATGGATCTGGCAAACGGCGGCTACTTCATGGACTGGGCAAGCTACGAGCGCTTTGCTGCGAGCTCCTCCGCTTTTGCAGCAGCCTATAAGGATAATCTGCCGGAAGCAAAATCCATGGCGGATAAGATCATCTCCGGCGAGATGAAGGTCGATTTTGACACCGAGTATCCGAACTTCGACCGTATTAAGAACGGCTGATTTTCCTCCTACACCCTACAAACGACGGCGCGAAACGATATCCCACGTTTCGCGCCGTCAAACCGATCATCCTGTCACCTCATCGATTGATTCCGCCAATACTGCGCCATGGAATCCATGGTTGTTTATTTATAAATAGAATATTTTCTTTCGACCGAACTATAATTTTAAAAAATTGATATATTTAAGGCGAGATATTTTAGTAGCTATTTTAGGTTGATATATTTAAGTAGATATGTTTTTTTGAAAGGGCGAAGAGATCATGGACGAAAAGATCAACAAGGCATCTGCGCCGACCGCCTCGAACGAAGGGGTCTATCATCTCCAACTGAAGAAGGGCGATGTTCCGCCTTATGTGATTTTACCGGGAGACCCCGGCAGGACGCTGCGCATCGCGAACAACTGGAACAATGTGAAAGAGGTTGCGCACTATCGCGAATATAAGACCGTCACAGGCGAATATGAGGGCATGCAGCAGGCTGCAACGTCGACGGGTATCGGATGCCCAGGCGCGGAAATCTGCATTCATGAGCTCAACGTTCTCGGCGTTCACACCTGCATTCGCGTTGGCACAACGGGCTGCATCGTGCCGGAGTTTGATCTGGGGGATTTGATCATCCCCGTCGCCTGCATACGAAAAGACGGAACGTCCGCAACCTATGTCGAGGCGGAATATCCAGCCTATGCGGATCCCGACGTGGTTCAGGCACTGGCGGAAGCCTGCGAAAATCTTGGTCTGCGCTATGGGTTCGGACTGACCTACACGGTCGGTTCCTTCTACATCGGCCAGGGCAGGCCGTTAAACGAGGATGGTTCGGGATACTGGCCGTCGTTTGCCGAGCGGATCATATCGGATCTGCAAACCGCGCGCGTAACCAACATCGAGATGGATACAGCAGGGCAGTTTGTGGTTGGATATCTGCACGGCATGCGCATGGGCGCGGTGCTCAGTGTGATCTCCAACCGCTGCACGGATCGTTGGGGCGACGCGGGCGGCGAAGCAAAGGCCTGCCGCGCGGCTTGTGAGGCGATGCGCATTCTGCGTGCGCGGGACGAGGCGGGACGCTCGCGGATGCGCGTGCGATAAACGGGAAAAGTCCGCGTAACAAGACCTCGCGCACGGGGAAATGAACAGCAAAGGAACACAGGATATGGCATACGCAATTGAAATGGTCGATATTACCAAACGATTTCCGGGCGTCGTCGCCAATGATCACGTATCCTTGTTTGTGCAGGATGGCGAGATTCACGGCCTGATCGGTGAAAACGGCGCCGGTAAATCGACCATTATGAACGTACTCTATGGCTTGACAAGGCCGGATGAAGGTACGATCCGCATTTTCGGTAAGGAGACGGTTATCCGCTCGCCGGAGGAGGCGATCGGACTACAGATCGGCATGGTGCATCAGCACTTTATGTTGATGCCGAATCTGACTGTTTTACAGAACATCATCCTCGGCCGCGTGCCGAAGAAATTCGGGCTGATCGATCGGCGAAAGGCCGCCGAAGAAATCAAGGCGATCATGCGCACGTATGATCTGGACGTTGATCTCAACGCGCGCATCGACCAGATATCGGTCGGCCAGAAGCAACGCGTTGAAATCGTCAAGTCGCTCTATCGCGGTGCGCGAATCTTTGTTTTTGACGAACCGACCGCAGTCCTTACGCCGAGCGAAATCGACAAGCTCATGGAGATTCTTACGCGTCTCAAGGAACAGGGCTGCTCCATCGTATTCATCACGCACAAGCTTAGCGAGGTGATGCAGATTACCGACAACATCACCGTGATGCGAAAAGGCGTGGTAACAGGTCGCGTTGCGAAGAAGGACACCAACCCGACGGAGCTTTCCCGCCTTATGGTAGGCAGAGAGGTCGACCTGAACATCCATGTTTTGCCCTATGCGCCGGGGGAGGAAGTCCTAAGACTCTCCAATATCTGTGCGGTGAGCCGTCGGGGTCTGCCCGCTCTTCGCGGAGTTAGCTTCCGCGTGCGGGAGGGCGAGATCGTAGGCATTGCGGGGGTAGAGGGAAACGGACAGACCGAACTCGTGGATGTCATCTCTGGCATGGCGCCGATTAAGAGCGGCGAGATCCTGTTTCGACGGGAGCGAATCGATGCGCTGCCGGTGCGCCGCCGCCGCGACCTCGGCATGAGCCATATCCCGGAGGATCGACTGCGCGTTGGCGTGGCGAAAGCATGTACCATACAGGACAATCTGGTGCTAAACCGATATTATCAGCGGCCGTATTGTAAAACCGGTGTTCTGGATAGCGCAAGGCTTGGGATGTTTGCGGAGCAGCTCTGCCAAAACTATCAGGTCAAGACGCCGGACGCGGGTTATCGTCTCGGCACGCTCTCCGGCGGGAACATGCAGAAGGTTATCTTCGCGCGCGAAGCGGAGATGGACGCCGATCTCATGATCGCAGCCCAGCCGACGCGCGGTATAGACATCGGCTCGATTGAGTATATTCACAATGAGATTGGAAAATTACGCGACCGCGGGAAGGCGATACTCCTCGTTTCCGCGGAGTTGGAAGAGATTATGTCCCTTTCGGATCGCATACTCGTGATCTATGAAGGACGGATCGTAGCCCAGTTTCACCGTGGGGAGGCGACCAGACATGAGATCGGTATGTACATGCTGGGGTCGAAGCGGATGGAACTTACGGAGGATATGTTATGAAGCGGGACGGAAGTCGCGAGGCTTCGCGGGTTTCCCAACAGGAACTGACGCGAACCATGCCCAAAGCACAACAGACGAGGCGACAGATACGAGATGCTGCGGGCATCGTAGTGAGACAGATTGTGCTGATCCTATTTGCACTGCTGCTCGCAACACTGTTTCTAGCGTTTTCAAAATACGATGCGTTTGCTATCCTTGAAGGGATTTGGAATAGTTTGACGCAGGATATTGCGGGGACGATTCGCTGGTCGATCCCGCTGATCCTTGCGGGGCTTGCGATCTGCGTTACCTATAAGGCAGAGGTGTATAACCTTGGCGTAGACGGACAGATCCTGGTCGGAGCCGCTGCGGCAACAGCGGTTGCTCTTTCGCTGCCCGCCATGCCAAACGGCGTAGCGCTCGCGATTATTTTCCTCTCCGCCATGCTGGGAGGCGCGCTGATGGCGCTCATCCCCGGCGCGTTGAAGGTGCTGTTTAACACGGATGAGGTCGTTTCCACGCTGTTACTGAACTTCATCGCAGAGTTCTTTTTACTCTATCTAATCGTAGGTCCAATGCGCGATCCGGCAGCGGCGACGCGTTATAACGCAAGCGCCGTACTGCCGGAATATACGTGGCTTCCACGATTTCGAGCGCTTGCTCCATCTACGGCAAATGTCGGACTCTACATTGCATTGGCGGTAGCCGCCGTCATGATGTTTCTATTTTACAAGACGCGGCTTGGCTACGAGATTCGCATCGTCGGCGCAAACGCAAACCTTGCGCGATATGGCGGCATGAACCCCAAGCGGCTGACGATCACAGTCATGCTCATCAGCGGCGCAATTGCAGGAATCATCGGTGCGGTCGAGGTCTGCGCGGTGCAGCACAAACTCATTGCAGGATTTAACCCCGGATTCGGCTTCGACGGAATCGTGATCTCGTTGCTTGCCAACAACAACCCGATCGGCGTTGTATTCTCAGGGTTCTTTTTGGGTCTGCTGTATAACGGCGGCATTAATATGGAGCGATTTACGGACGTTCCCTCCGCGATTACTGACATCGTGATGGCGATCATCATCATCACGATTTCCGCAAAGCTGGCGCTCCCGATCTTGAAGAAGCGGTATCTCGGAAAACAACAAAAGCCAGAAAAAGAGATCGCAACTCCACGGCAAGGGGAGGTGGAATAGTATGGGTGTTTTTTTCAGCAGTACGGTGTTTTCATCCATGCTCCGCATCGCAACGCCGCTGACCATCGCGGCGCTCGGTTGCCTGCTTTGCTATAAGACGGGCGTGCTCAATCTTGCGCTGGAGGGAATCATGCTTGTCGGCGCGTTTGCGAGCGTCGCCGTGGTGATCTGGACCGATGGCAACGTCTGGTTGGGACTTCTGGGCGGAACGATAGCAGGCGGGATCATCTCGATGGTTTTCGGATTGGCGGTGGTTCGCTTCCGTGCAAACCACATCATCTCCAGCATTGCGATCAATATGTTGGGACTGGGCATGACGACCTATCTGCTCCGCGCAATCTTTGAAACGCAGGGGCAGATTCGCCCGTCGACCATTGAAAAACTCCCGTTATTGGATTTGCCGTTTCTTGAGAAGATCCCGGTGATCGGAAAAGCGCTCAACGGGCAGAGCCCCATCACGTGGCTGGCGTTTCTGCTTACGATCGCGTGCTTTGTTTTGCTGTACAAAACGGAGTTCGGGCTCAATATCTGCGCGGTTGGGGAATCTGAAGATGCGGCGCGCACCGCGGGTGTTTCGCCGGAGCGGATTCGCTGGCAGGTGATCATCATTGCGGGCTTGCTCTGCGGGTTAGCGGGCGGATATATTTCCACCATCACGGTCTCAGAGTTTACCGAGAATATGATCAGCGGGCGAGGGTTTACCGCGTTCACCGCGGTCGTGTTCGGTGGGGCACATCCGGTATTTGTATGGCTTGTTACACTGCTGCTGGGATATGCCGATGCTGTCGGCATTCAGATTGAACTGGTTGGCACAGGAATCCCAAGCTCCATCGTCAAGATGTTTCCGTTTATACTAGCGCTTGTGAGCTTGGTGATCGCCTCTGGCACGCAAAAACTGCGCACGAGCGGCGGTATCATACGAAGAGCATGTGACAAGCCAGAACGAAACGGAAATAAGAATATAAAAAGATAGAATTGTTTTCAGAAAGGAAAGTCTTATGGGTAATAGGGAAAATCTGAGCGGCGTATTCGCGCCGATTACAACACCATTCTTAGCAAACGGCGAGGTGGATTACGCGGGTCTAAAGCGCAATATGGAGCGATACGCCAAGAGCCCCATCAAGGGATATTTAGCGCTCGGCAGCAATGGAGAAAACAAGAGTCTGCTGCCTGAGGAGAAACGCGCCGTGCTGGAGATCATCGTTGCGAACAAGAGCGCAAAGCAGATCGTGATGACCGGCTGCATTGCGGAGTCCACCTTAGAGACAATTCGCCTGGCTAAAGAGGCGTGTCAGATAGGCACAGATTATGTCACGTTGCTGAGCCCGAATTATTTCAAGAAACAGATGACGGATACGGCGCTATTACGATATTTTTCGGATGTTGCAGACCGTGTGGATAAACCTTGTCTCACCTATTGTGCGCCGCAGTTTACAGGTGGAATCACGTTATCCAACTCCCTGGTAAAGCAGCTCGCAGCGCATCCGAATATCGTCGGAATGAAGGACTCTTCAACAGGGAATATGGATGGATACCTCATGGCGGCTCCCGCGGAGTTTTGTGTGATGGCGGGGTCTGCAAATTTCTTTTTAAGCGCGCTGATCGGCGGCGCAACAGGCGGGGTGATCTCGCTGGCAAACGCGTTTCCGGAGATTACGAACCAACTCTATGCACGGTTTATCGAGAAGGATTACGAGGCGTGCTTTGCGCTCAACCGTGAAATCCTGCAACTCAACAGCGCCGTATCCGGCAAAGGAGGCGTCGCCGCGGTCAAATATGCAATGGAGTTGGCCGGGTTTGCCGGCGGGCAGCCGAGGCTGCCGCTGCTTCCATTGGAGGAGGCAGACCAGAACTCTATTCGCCGCGCACTCGAAGAAAAAGGCTTGATTTCGTAAGCACATTAACTCATTTATCGGAATAGTGCCCGCGGCAAAGATAGAAAGGGTTGAAACACCAATGGCAGGTCAGGAATGGATTCGTGAATCCATGTGGATAGACGGGATAGACAAAAACGCCTCCGACGGAGCAGCGCTGGAGGTCGTGAATCCGGCGACAAACAGCGTCTTCGCAACGGTTCCGGCGGCGACAAGTGCGGATGTTGAAGCCGCAATCGAGGCTGCAGATCGCGCGTTTACGGCGTGGTCGAGCACAACCGCGTTTACCCGCGGCGCCCTGCTTCGGCAGGCACATGATTTTGTGCTTGAGGATGCGGAAAAAATCGCCCGGCGTATGACGCAAGAGCAGGGAAAACCATTTGCGGAAGCGCTGGGGGAGGTCAAAAAGGGCGCGCAAATCCTCCGCTATTATGCGGAGGAGGGCGAACGCGTCACCGGCAGGATTATCCCGAATGAGGAGGGGCAGTACATCGAGAGCCGCGTGATCTACCAGCCAATCGGGCCAGTCGGGCTGCTTTCCCCGTGGAACTATCCGGTGGAGTTGATGGCGTGGAAGGTGGGTGCGGCGTTGGCAGCCGGGTGCACCTTCGTGTTGAAGGTTCCTTCGGAAACGCCTCTGTCACCGCTTGCATTCCTGCGCTCCATGCAGCGCGCGGCGTTCCCGCAAGGTGTTATGAATGTCGTTACAGGCAGAGGCAGCGCCATCGGGGGTACCATGACCGCGAGCAGAATGCTCAAGAAGATTGCATTCACAGGCTCAACCGCAGTCGGGCGGACGATTATGGAACAGAGCGTAGACTCACTCAGGCATCTCTCGTTGGAGCTTGGCGGTAGCTTGCCGATGGTGGTCACAAAGTACGCCGACTTGGAGGCTGCTGCCGCAGGCGCAACCAGAAGAAGCTTTCGCAACATGGGGCAGATTTGCATCGCGGTCAACCGCATCTATGTTGCGCGCGAAATCTATGAGCCATTTTTACAGCTCTTTGGTGAGAAAACTGCGCTGCTTACGATCGGCAACGGACTTACGGACAAATGCGATCTTGGGCCTATGTGCACCCCAAAAGGTGTGGAAACCGCAAAGACGCATATAGCGGATGCGCTCTCAAAGGGCGCGCGCTGTATCACGGGCGGTTCCGCGCCGGAGGGCGAGCGTTATAAGAACGGTAACTATTTCAAGCCGACGATACTGGCGGATTGTACGCATGAAATGCTCGTGATGCGAGAGGAGACATTTGGGCCGGTTGTCGGGGTGATGCCGTTTGATACACTGGGCGAAGCGATACGTCTCGCAAACGATACTTCTTATGGCTTAGCCGCAATCGCGTTTACGGATAATTTGAAAGAGGCGCATCAGCTCTATACGGAACTGCACGCCGGAAATGTAGCGATCAATAACGTGGATGCAGGCGTGATCAACGCCCCATATGGCGGCTGGTATGACAGCGGATTCGGGCACGAGCATGGCCCGGAAGGATTATACGAGTACTTGCATGTGAAGCATGTTCGCATCAAGAGCAACTAGGATATGATTTGTAAAAGGAGAGACGTATGAATCATGTGGTTGTTGCGCAGGCAACGGATGAAGGAATTTTGGACCGGTTAAGGTCGATTGCGCGCGTTACAGTTATAACAGGGAATGATGAATCGGCGCTTTTGGCGGCCTGTGCGGATGCCGTTTGTTTACAAGTTGGAACTTGGGTCAAGGTGACGGAGTCTTTCCTTGATCACTGCCCCAGCCTTAAGGTAATCAGCCGCACTGGCGTTGGCGTGGATAACGTTGACATCGCGGCTGCAAGCCGGAAGGGGATACTGGTGCTAAACACACCGCAGGCAAATAGCATCTCCGTTGCGGAACACACGCTTGCACTGATGCTGGCGCTTTCGAAGCAGCTTTTTGTGCTGGATTCGCACATGCGCGGAGGGGACTTTCAAATACGCAGAAAAAATTTACCCGTTGACTTTTACGGGAAAACGCTTGGTTTGATCGGCCTCGGCAATATTGGGCGTATGGTTGCTCAGAAAGCAAATGCGGCATTTTCAATGCGTATTCTGGCATATGACCCTTATGTCATCCAAACGGAGCCATATGTTGAACTCCTGAAGGACTTTCGCTCCGTTGTAGCGCAAAGTGATGTTGTCTCAATCCATCTTCCGCTGATCCCGCAAACACGCAATTTGGTAGATGACAATATCATTCGAATGATGAAGCCAAGCTCGTTTTTGATCAATACCTCACGCGGTGGGATTGTTGACGAAACCGCGCTTTGCGCTGCGCTCAATAACGGTATGCTGGCAGGGGCTGCATTGGACGTGTTTGAGCATGAGCCGCCGCACGAGGATTCACCATTATTCCAAACGAAGAACCTCATTTTGACGCCGCATGCTGCAGCATTGACCAAAGAATGCGTTCTGCGCGTTGCTCAGACTGCGGCGGAAGGTATTTTTGATTTTCTTTCCGGGCATGATCCGAAGTACATATATAATAGTCAACACTTGAATAAGGTATAGCCGGCTAAAGCTGCGACAAAAAGTAAGAGTATTTGCAATGCAAGAACGATCAAGTTCCCGAAAACCGGAATGATGTGTCCCCCAAATATCAATCATAACAGAATGAGTAGAAATCGATGTTCAGCCACCCTTGGAAACAGTTTTCAGGGCAAATTCAGACGGTAGCAGGTATGTTAGTGCGCTGTGCGGACGGAACTCGTTGTAGTTCCTTCGCCAGCGTTCTATTTTGTCTCTGGCGTCCTCCAGAGACATAAACCAGTTCATGTTCAGGCATACGTCTTTGCTTGATAATAACCCATTATAATTCTTGGTTTTGCGTGTCACCCACTAAGGAGCTCGCAAGCTATTGTGGCAATAATAAGGGCTCAATATATAGTATCTCTTGTAAATGAAAGATTGTTTTCCGAAGGTTTTGGATACTGAGCTGCGATTTGAACGTAAGTCATCGTAAAAAATAAATAATTAATATTGACAAATTATACTGTAATATATCTGATTAATTATCATAACTGATAATTAGTTTGTGGAGTTGCTAATGAGATTATACGGAACCGAAAACAATCAGACGATCCTGATGGAATTAGGACGGAGGATTCAGGATACAAGAATTGCAGCCTCGCTGACGCAAAAAGAATTAGCGGAACGGGCTGGGATATCGCTTAGCACGCTTGTTCGCCTGGAGAGCGGAGAAAGCGTTCGGTTTGAATATGTGCTCAACACGCTGCGTGCATTGATTCTTCTATCCAACATCGATCTGCTGGTTCAGGAACAGGAAATAAGACCTTCCGACTTGCTTGACTACGGCAAAAAACGCAAGCGTGTTCGTATCGCTTCTAAAGAGAACCCGCTTCGCAAGCCTTGGAAATGGGGGGATGAAGTTTGAACGCAGAGGTATATTTGTGGGGAACAAGAATTGGCGTTGTTGAGCAGAACGATCACGCGAATCGAGTATGCGTATTATCGGATGGCGCAGGCTGCCGGGATTGAAATGAGCGAGTGTCGTCTGCACGAAGAATCCGGAAAATACCACTTTATGACGAAGCGTTTCGACAGGAAGCCTATAACTGGCGAAAAAGTGCACATGCAATCGCTCGGTGCAATTGCACACTATGATTTCAACGAGCCGGGCGCGCATAGCTACGAGCAAACTGCCGGTATTCTATATCGGCTTAACATGGGGCAGACCGAGGTAGAACAGCTCTTCCGGAGAATGGTCTTCAATGAGCTCGCCAGAAATCTGGACGATCATGTCAAGAACATCTCGTTCCTAATGGACAAACAAGGTGTTTGGAGCTTGTCTCCGGCATACGACGTTACATACGCATATAATCCAAGCAATCGTTGGCTGGCGAGGCACCAGATGACCATCAACGGCAAGCAAGAACACATCACTCTGGACGATTTGGTGGAATCAGGGCAGCGTATGAATATCTCGAAGAATAGAATCATCAGTATCCTAGAAGATGTCGATAAGGCAATCAAAGAATGGCCCACATTTGCGAAAGAAGCGAAATTATCTAAGCGAGTTGTAGAAGAAGTTCACCGAAATCTAGGTTCGCTAGATGCGCTGGAAAAAAAACGGTAATTTTAATACGGAGAATCGCAGAGAAGTCGGGTGTACCGGCTTCTTTTTTAGCGACTTCAGTCCGTTCCGAGCGCGAAGCGAGCGGAACAAAAAACCACCCGTTTTGCGGGTGGTCTTGACTTGAATATAATGGGGGAACAAGAGCGTATGACTCCTCGTTTAAAAAGAGAAAGAGCAGATCATTTCTTACAGATTATCATTGGCGGGATTTTTCTGGTTGTGTAGAACGGACAAGGCCCGGCGAGGGAACGTAAAGATTTTATACGAATGAGCTCAAATCCTTCCGAGCGATGAACGCAATAGGCGGCAGTATCATTGGTTGAATGAGCGGATACGAAACGGGCGAGAAGTTACAATAAAATTACATCTTGTCGCTTGCAGCGCCTTTGGGACGCATCCGAAGTATGATACACTCCTTACAGGCGTATTTGTACAAGCGAAGGAGGAGAGGATGGAGAACCGGATTTTGATTGTCGAAGACGATGCCGACATTGCGGACATCATCGCCGTGAATCTGCAATACTCCGGCTATTCGTATGTTGCCATCGACGACGGGGGCAAAGCGGCTGAATTGGTTGCAAAAGACGATGCGTTCGATTTGGCCATTCTGGATATCATGCTGCCGGGACTGGATGGGTTTGCACTCATGGAGCATATGCAAAGCCACCGAATTCCCGTTCTCTTTTTAACTGCGAAAGCTGACGTCATGTCAAAAATCAAAGGACTTCGGGATGGCGCGGAAGATTATATCGTCAAACCGTTCGAAGTTTTAGAGCTCCTGGTACGAATCGAAAAGATACTTGCGCGTACGGGCAAACTGAACCAAACGCTGCGCTATCGGGATATCGTCATCGACCAAACAACGCGCACGATCACGCAAAATGGCGAGAGGATCGACCTCCAGCCGATTGAATACGACCTCATCGTGGTCCTGATCCGGCATAAAAACTGCACGCTGAGCCGGGATCGCCTGCTTGCGGAAATCTGGGGCTTTGATTATCTTGGCGCGACGCGCACGGTCGATACGCATATTTCCAGCCTGCGCCGCAAGTTGAAACTTTCCGACGCAATCGTTTCCATACCGAAAATTGGATACCGTCTGAAGGAGGAGTAGGCCATGAAGCTTGGCGCAAAGCTCACGCTGATTACGACAGCCGTTACGGCGGCCGCCGCGCTCATCGGCACAGTGCTCGCCGCAGGGTTTGTAAAACAGAATACCGAAGAACAAATCATCTCTGCAGGAATCGAGGATTTCTGCATGTTTTATAACGACTTTTCCAATATCGCGTTTCACACCGACCCGGAAACGATGGAAGGGCAGAATGTCCTGCGCTATCAGTTTTATCAGACCCCCGGTTTTGAAGAGTTCATTCTTGAACAAGGGGACTCCATCTTCAGCAACAACACAGGGATTGACGCGGCGGGCGTTCTGGATGTAAAAGGGTACGCCACTCAAACCGCCGGAAGATTCGAAGAGCCGATCCGCTATGCGATTTGTAAGGTAGGCGGGCAGGATTACTTATTGATCTCTGCCGGGATCAATATTCTGGAGCGCTCTCTCGTTCTTTCGTTTGCGCGCAATATCACGCAGACAATGAACGCCGTTCGAGAACTCGCAGCAAAATGCGCAGTTGCGGGTGCGGGCGTCTTGATCATGGCGACGGCGGTTGTATGGGCTCTGACGCGCCGATCGCTGAAACCCATCGGAACGCTGGAAAAAGGCGCTTCGGAAATAGCGGCAGGCAGCTACGAACGGCGGATTTTCGTCAAAGGACATGATGAAATTGCAGCGCTCGCGGAGAAGTTCAACGGCATGGCGGAGGCAATCTCCGAGAAGGTTTGTCAGCTCAGCGATACGGCGGAACGCCAGAGGATTTTTATCAACGGACTGTCCCACGAGTTGAAAACGCCCATTTCTTCGATCATGGCGCGGGCGGAAACGCTGCTCATGCGCAATATTTCGCAAGAGGATAAACGGCGCTCGCTCGAACGGATCTATGACCAATCCGCTTGGCTGGAGCGGCTCGCGGGCAAGTTGATGACGCTCACAATGCTCGACGGGAATATTGAAATGCGGCAGGCAAGCGTGACGGAATTGTTTGAATCCGTTAAAGCAACCGTAACCGACGTGCTGAGAGAGAGCGGGATACGACTTGAGATGAACTGTGAGATGGATTCTTTGGCCATGGATGTTGACCTCATGCGCTCGGCGCTGGTCAACTTGGTTGAAAACGCGAGAAGGGCGAGCCCCAAAGCCGCTGTCATCGAACTTACTGCAAAAAACGGCTGCATCGCTGTCAGAGATTACGGCAAAGGGATTCCACCGGACGAGATTTCCCGCGTGATGGAACCGTTCTATATGGTCGACCGCTCGCGCAGCAAAAAGAATGGTGGAAGCGGGCTAGGGCTTGCGCTGGTGAAACGAATTGCGCAGGCACATCACGCAAGGCTGGAGATCGAAAGCGAGCTCGGGGTCGGCACGACCGTACGCATTTGCTTTTTGAATGATGACAATTAAATTACATCTTGTTGACAAGTATTTCCGGCGGATCTGCGATAATGCGTTCAGCAAAACAAAGGAGGTTTCCTGCATGAAACGATTGCTCTTGCTTGCTCTGGTACTGCTGAGCGCTGCGGCTGCCTGCCAGCCGACGCCGACGGAGGTGTTTGCCATTGAAAAAGACACCGAGCGCATGATGGAAAAGGCGAGCTCTGATGAAAACGGAACGGTGGCAGATGCACTTGGATTGCCCGACGGCAATTATACATTTGAAACTACGGATGCCAGCGGGAGAGTCAAAGTCAGCGTTGATGCGGAGATGATCACGCCGGACGTGGACTATCTGCCCATCGCGCGGGTGACAGGGAGAAGCTATACCGACCAGGACGTGGAGAATATTTATCATGCCGTGTGCCAGGGTGCGATGCAGGTGGACGAGGACGCGCCGATGCCAAAGTTCTTCTACCAGCATACCCTGGACACGCTTTTAAACCTGCGCGACTCCGGTAACCTGGATAAATACGACACCCTGGAGGAGATGAACGCCGCAATTCAGGAAGTCATGGCGCAGGTCGCTTCCGCGCCGGAGCAGGCGGAGCCGATTTCGCTGAATTTCTCGATTGATTCGTCCGGTATCGAAGGCATTGCGAGAATTCTATGCGTGCTGCGCAACGAGATGGTATCGGACCTGTTTGTGACCAACTCCACTCAAACGGGCCGGGGTGTGTATTCGGATTATATCAGGGATATCTTCTGCCGGGCCGAGTTTGCGAGCCAATCGATCTATGGCAGCGGCGCAATCGCCTCTTACGGGTTGACGAGGGATATCGCCCTCACAACCCCCGCCATCAGCCAGGAGGAGGCGCAGGCCATAGCAGACCAAGCCGTCTCCACGTTGGGGTTGACCGATTTTTCCTGTACGGGGAAGCGAATTGCGCCTTTGTTTGAAGGGAATCCAAAGGACGGATGTAAAAGCCTATATGAGTTTCTGTATACAAGAAGCGTAAACGGCGTAAGCGTTACCTATACGAATGACAATTCTTCCTGGCCGATCGAAAATTCCGACCAGGTTTCGGAAGGATGGTATTACGAAAAACTGCGAATCTTTGTGGATGACGATGGCATCTATGGCTTTCTGTGGAACGGGCCGAGTACGGTAACGGAGATCGTGAATGAAAAAGCGACCTTGCTGCCGTTTGATCAAATCAAAAAGATATTTGCAAACATGATTCTGGTGAAATACGGGGATTACATTGGCGATGATGCTTCCAAGAACATCGCAATCAATATCACGCAAGTCCGCCTTGGATTGGCCCGCGTCACGGAGCAGGATCAGAACACGTATGGTTTGCTGGTGCCCGTTTGGGACTTCTTCGGAACGTATGACGAGGGAAACGGCTACCCGATTGGATATGACGGATATGAATCGCTGCTGACGATCAACGCCGTCGACGGAAGCATCATCGACAGGAAAATCGGTTACTGATTTCTCCATCTTTAGAGCAATGGGCCAATACGAAAGGAGGCAACCCTCTTGAGAACAAGGATAATCCTTTGTACGGTGCTTGTTTTCGCGCTGACGTTGGCGGCTTGCCAGCAAACACCTGAAAATGAAATCATCGTTGAGAAAGATATGGACCGAATGGTTTCTGCTGCGATGGAGGCTGAGGATACGAGCGATGTATTTCCTCAGACTCTCGCTGAAAAACTAAATGTTCCAAGCAGCCTCAAAGAGACGTTTGCTTCGCAAAGCGGAAAAACCGAATTTGTGATCGATGCAAATGTCAGATTGCCCCCGTCGGATTCGGTTCCCATGATTCGGGTGAGGAAGCATCTGTTCACGCAAAAAGAAGCAGACTCAATGATCGGGCTCTTTCTCGGGGATGATCCGCTGTATACCATCCCCAGTTCCATGACGAAGGAACAAATCGAAGAAAAGCTGATCGAATATTACGGCATGCGGGACGGGTCTATTCCAATTAACGTAGACGGCGAAGACCGCAGCAGCGTTGAGCGCTTGGATGAAATCATAGCGTCCTACGAAAAAGCGCTGCAAACAGCGACCGACACGCCCGTGTTGGTTTTCGCCAGCCGAACATTGGAGAAGCCAAAGGACGCCGACAATAGCAGCGCGCAGCGAATAGAAGGCGTTACGAGACAAGACGATACGGATGTCTATTTCAGTATAAGAAATTCATACCCTTTGCCCAATATAGTTCGAGCCGTCTATATCAAAGCGAAAACGATTGATGGCATGACATTTAATAACGCAGCCCCCTATTATGAGCTGAGCGATCCAGAATCCCCGAGGATCCCGGGGAAATTCGTTCTCACAAAAGATGATGCTTTGGGCGCTGCCAATCGTGCATTGGAAACGCTGGGAATAAAGGACATGGTTTGCGCCAGGGTGAGTTTTGTAGTCATGCCGGACAGCGCGCAGCTGAGCGGCTCGATGTGGCCGGGCAAGACCTTCCGCTCGGAGGAGGCGGAAGAGTTTCAGTGGGCCTATAAATTTCAATACGCCAGAAGCTATAACGGGGTGCCAATCACGTTGGCAAAGGATAACGGAACTGGCGTGGCGGACGAGGTAAACTACGCGGAGCCATGGGAATATGAAACACTTGAGCTTATCGTGGACGGTAGCGGCGTCATTGGCTTTTTGTATCTATCCCCTTACGAGGTTGTCGAATCGGTCACGGAGGATGCGAAGCTCTTGCCGTTTCAAGACATCCAAGCTGCTCTATCGACGATGCTTTTGGCAAACTATGCCTGGATCGATGCATCGAGCGATATTGTAAGCGCGGTCGTCCAAATCTCCGAGATTCGGTTTGGCCTTGCGCGAATAACGGAACCCAATGTACGCGATCAGGGGTTATTGGTGCCGGTTTGGGACTTTTTTGGAAGTATCAGCATAACAAATAAAAAAGGGGATGTTCATTTGTTTACGAAGTATGATTCGCTGCTTACAATCAATGCAATCGATGGAAGCACCATCAATCGATCACTCGGATACTAAGCCGTTGCGCGTTTTCTGTTCGCGAAGAAGCGGATCAACAAGTCAAAAGGATCGCCGGATTCCCACAAGCGTTGAACATGCGGGAACATATAAAGGAGCACGATAAAAACGTGCTCCTTATTAGCTTTTTGGCTGAAAAGGGATCAGCTGTATGGATCCTGATTTTATTCGGTACGGGAATCTCGCGGAAAGCATGTGACAGCATCCGGCATTCTCCCGCGCGTTTTTATTGGTACGATGTGATCAACCGGTTCATCAAGGTCGGGTCTGTCTTTCTTTCCAGCAAGGGAACCCCTTGCCGCAAGACTGCATTCTTCTGGTGATAGGTGCTCTTTTCCTCGCGGTAT
>CAYPEV010000011.1:0-22981 GCA_964409605.1 uncultured Christensenella sp.
GAGATCTTTGACGTGGTTGCGCATCAACGACTGCCGATGGTCTGCCTCAACGACAGCCCGTTTGTCGGCGCGGCGTTTGAAGCGGAGCAGGCAAAGCTGCAGCGCGCGTTCGATCAACTATTACCCGAGAAGAGCAGGTTTGAGCGATGATGCAGCGATACTTCATCTCCACGCCCATCTCGCCGGATAACTTCGCCGGAACCAAGGCGCGCCAGGATATCGAGCTGCTCGCCGCGCGCCGCGGAATGCAACGCATCGAATTTCGCGGCAGCAACACGGCTAACCGAAATCTATCTGCGCGCGTTCGCTTGATCTGGCACGGGCTGAAAAACTGGATCCGGCTCGCCAAAGCCGTTGAACCAGGGGCGCTCGTCCTGTTTCAATATCCGCATTATCCGATGAAGAGCGCGGTCCTCGCCCGCCTGATGATGCGCCGCATTCAGCGGAAAAAACGTGTCCGCTTCGTCGCGCTGGTGCACGATCTCAATTCGGTCCGGCGTTCGTTCGGAGCCGCGGCAGAATACTCCGACTCCGTATTCCTGCGGCAGTTTGACGATGTCGTGTGCCACAACGAACGCATGCGGGACTATCTTGTTTCACAGGGGTTTGAGGCGGAGCGCCTCTTCCCTCTCGGCGTGTTTGACTATCTGAGCGACGATATCGATCTCCCGGCGGAGCGGGCCTATTCCCCGAGCGTCAACATCGCGGGCAATCTCAGCCGGGAGAAGAGCGCGTACGTCTATGCGCTGGTCTCCGCCCACCCGCAGCTCCGCTTCCATCTCTACGGTGCGGGGCTGGATCTGGCCGAATGCGGGCCCGCCGCGCAATATGAAGGGCTCGCACCGGCAAACGCGCTTCCCGCCCGGCTTAAGGGTGCGTTCGGCCTTGTTTGGGATGGGGACAGCATAGACACCTGTACGGGGGACTATGGCAGATATCTGGCGATCAACAACCCGCACAAGCTCTCTCTCTACCTCTGCGCCGGCATACCGGTGATCCTCTGGAGCGGCGCCGCGCTTTCCGGTTTTGTCATGCAAAACAGGGTTGGTATCTGCGTCGCATCCCTGCGGGAGTTGAACGCAACCCTTGACTCCGTGAGCGAAGATGCGTATTCTATGATGCGGCAGAATGCTTTGCGCATCGGCGCCATGGTGCGCCGTGGTGAATATTTTGATCGCAGCATGGATCTATTGGAGGAAAAATGTTCCGTAGATTGAAAGAATATCAGTTCCTGCTGGAAGAATTAACGAAGCGGGATTTTCGGAAAAAGTATAAGCGAACGGTGCTTGGCGTGTTTTGGAGCGTGCTGTCTCCGCTGCTGACGCTGTTTGTCATGCAATTGGTATTTGGCAATTTCTTCGGTCAGGATATGCCGCATTATACGACATATCTGTTTGCGGGCAACTTAATCTTCTCCTATTTTCGTGAATCCACCACGCTGGGCATGGCTGCCCTGATGGGTAACGCGGATATCTTCTCGAAGATCAATATACCGAAGTATATGTTTGTGCTGTCCAGCAATATCTCCTCCCTGATCAATTTTCTGGTCACGCTGGTTGTGTTTTTTCTCTTTGCAGCGTTCGACGGCGTCGTGTTCTCCTGGCGCTTCCTGATCTTGATCTATCCTACGCTGTGCCTGCTGGTGTTCAATATCGGCGTCGGGCTGATCCTCTCCGCCATGTTTGTGTTCTTCCGGGATACGCAATATCTCTACAGCGTCTTTACGCTGCTTTTGATGTATGTGTCCGCAATTTTCTATCAGGTCACGTCCTTCCCGATTGAAATTCAGCGGGTGTTTTTACTCAACCCCGTGTATGTATACATCAAATATTTCCGCCTGGTGGTCATCGAAAACAGCATCCCGAGCCTTGCCTTCAACCTGCTTCCACTGTTTTGGGCTATCGCCGCAATCCTGATCGGCGGGCTGATCTACAAGAAGAACAATCAGAGGTTTATGTATTATGTCTGAGCAAATCATGCTGGATGTGGATCATGTATCCATCCTGTATAAAATAGGGGATTTCAAGGACATCGGACTCAAAGAGTACGTGATGCGCAAGCTGACGCACAAATATATGTCCAAGGAGTTCTGGGCGGTCGACGATATCTCGTTTCAACTGGAAAAAGGCGATATGCTCGGGATCATCGGTACAAACGGCGCGGGAAAATCGACGCTCCTGAAAGCGATCAGCAGCGTAATGGCTCCCGTGAAGGGAACGATCACCGCAAACGGGAAAGTCGTTGCGCTTCTGGAGCTCGCTTCCGGGTTTGACGGCGATTTGACCGTAAAGGAAAACGCGTATCTGCGCGGGGCGATGCTCGGCTATACCCGCGCGTTTATGAACGAAATGTATGACGAGATCATTGCGTTTGCCGAGTTGCAGGAGTTTCAGGATCGGCCGTTCCGCCAGCTTTCCAGCGGAATGAAATCGCGTATCGCATTCTCGATCGCGAGCCTCGTCCAGCCGGATATCCTGATTCTCGACGAGGTTCTCTCCGTGGGCGACGGGAGCTTTCGGCAAAAGAGCGAGGATAAGATGAAATCGATCATCCACAGCGGAGCTACGACGATTCTCGTTTCGCACTCATTGGAGCAGATACGAGGCTTGTGCAACAAGGTGCTCTGGATGGATCACGGGCGGCAGGTGGAATTCGGGGAAACCTTGCCGATTTGTGATCGATATACCGCGTTTTTATCGAGTAAATAGCGCACGCCACAGGATCATCATTCCGCAGCAGAAATCGACGCCTGCTGCCTATAGATCAAACAAGCGAGTGAGGACAGTATGAAGGTTGCAATTTTAGCGGGCGGCTTTGGAACCAGAATTTCGGAAGAAAGCCAGTTTAAGCCCAAGCCCATGGTTGAGATCGGTGAAAAACCGATTCTCTGGCATATCATGAAGCTATACGCATACTATGGTTTGAATGAGTTTATCATCTGCGCCGGATACAAACAGCAGGTGATCAAGGAGTATTTTTTCAACTATTATCTGCACAACAGCGACGTCAGCTTTGACCTGCAGACCAATACGATGAGCGTCCACAACAACGGCTGTGAACCCTGGAAGGTAACCATCGTCGACACCGGTCTCAACACCATGACCGGCGGCCGCGTCAAGCGGATTCAGGACTATATCGGCAATGAAACGTTCATGCTCACCTATGGCGACGGCGTGTCGAACGTCGATATTCAAAAGCTGCTCGCCTACCATCGTGCGCATGGTAAAATGGTTACGATGAGTTCCTACAACGCGGGGCAGCGTTTCGGCGTCCTTGATATCGGTGAGAATGGCGCCATCAAGGAGTTCCGCGAGAAGACGCAGGGCGACGGCAACCAGATCAATATCGGCTTTATGGTATGTGAGCCTTCGTTCTGCGATTACATCGAAGGCGATCACATCACGCTGGAGAAAGAGCCGCTGGAGGGTGTCGCGAAAAAGGGGCAGTTGATGGCGTATCGCCATGATGGCTTCTGGCAATGCATGGATACAATCCGTGAAAAAGAGATGCTGGAGAGGCTTTGGGCTTCCGGCAAAGCCCCCTGGAAAGTCTGGTGAACGAGATGGATTTGTCTTTCTATCAGGGAAAACGCGTATTTGTGACGGGGCATACCGGCTTTAAGGGCAGCTGGCTCAGTCGGATTTTGCTGCACGCGGGCGCGGTGGTCGCCGGCTATTCCCTTCCGCCCGAGACCGACCCGAACCTGTTTTCGTTTGCCGAGCTGGACGAAATGCGCCACTATTTTTATGACATACGGGATTTTCGAACGCTCTCGGACGCGATGATGGAATTCCAGCCCGAAATCGTCCTTCACCTTGCGGCGCAGCCGATCGTCCGCATCGGATACCGCAATCCCGTTGAGACATACGAGGTCAACGTTCTCGGCACCGTGAATCTGCTCGAGAGCGTGCGAAAGGTTGCCTCCGTCCGATCGGTTGTCAACGTAACCACCGATAAGGTTTATCTCAACAGCGAGTGGACCTGGGGGTACCGCGAATCCGACCCGCTGGATGGATTCGATCCGTATTCCAACTCCAAGAGCTGTTCCGAGCTGGTTACGCACTGCTACCGCCGCAGTTTTCTGGAGGAAGAATCCGTCGCGGTCTCGACGGCGCGCGCCGGAAACGTCATCGGCGGCGGCGATTTTGCGCCGGACCGCATCATTCCCGACTGCGTCCGCGCCGCGCTGTCCAATCAGGCGATCGTCGTGCGCAATCCGCATTCCACGCGCCCTTATCAGCATGTTCTGGAGCCGGTGATGGCGTATCTGATGATCGCCGAGCGTCAGTATAAGGACGCATCCCTCGCGGGGAGCTATAACATCGGCCCGGATGATCAGGACTGCGTCACCACGGGAGATCTGGTTCGCCTCTTCTGCGAAACCTGGGGCGAGGGAGCGCGCTGGGAAGCGCGGCCGGATAACGGCCCGCACGAAGCGAACTTCTTAAAGCTGGATTGCTCGAAAGCAAAGCAGACGTTCGGCTGGAAGCCTGTCTGGCATATCGATCGCGCCGTTGCCGAGACCGTCGCCTGGACGAAGGCATGGAAAGCAGGCGCCTCGGTTGCGGACGCGATGCATCAGCAAATGGAAACATACCTGAAGGAGAGCACATGAGGAAAGCGATTGTAACCGGCGCAAACGGATTTGTCGGCAGCGCGGTGGTCAAAGAACTCCTGCAAAATGACTATAAGGTGTGGGCGCTGGATCTGGACGGGCACTCCGATCAGTTGCCTGTCTCAAGCGAGGTACACGTTATCCCTTCCGAGTTGAGCCGCATGGATCAACTGACAAGTCTGATTTCGGAACGCGGATTTGATCTTTTCTATCATTTTGCCTGGGTCGGCTCCGCGGGCCCCGCACGGGCGGATACCTCGGTTCAGCTCCACAACGCGCAATGGACGGTGGATGCACTGCGCGCCGCAAAGGCGCTCGACTGCAAGCGCTTTCTGGCCGCAGGCAGCATCATGGAGCACGAGACGATCGCGGCCTGCTACACGCAGGGGAACCGCCCGGGGCTTGGGTATATCTACGGCAGCGGAAAAGTCGTCGCGCACACCATGTGCTGCTCCATCGCCGCGGATCTCGGCATCGAGCTGGTTTGGCCGGAGATTACAAACGCGTATGGCGTCGGCGAACGCAGCCCGAGGCTGGTCAACAACGCGATTCGCCAGTGCCTACGCAACGAGGCGCCGCAATTTACGGCCGGCACGCAGAACTATGATTTTGTATACATCGACGACGTTGCGCACGCGTTTCGTCTGATCGGGGAGAACGGCAAGCCGTTTCACGAATACATCATCGGCAGCTCGGAGGCCAAGCCGCTCAGGGAGTTCCTGCTGGAGATGAACCGCGCCATCGCGCCCGATCTCGCGTTTCAGTTCGGCAGCGTTCCGTTCACGGGCGTGGACATGCCGCTCTCAACGTTTGACTGCAGCGCAACCGAGCGGGACACGGGCTTTCGCGCGCAGATCAGCTTTGCACAGGGCTGCAAGCGCACGTATGACTGGTGGAAGAGCATGGAGGAGGACAGGTAATTGATTCAACCATTCCAATTCACACAGACAAGTATACAGGGCCTCTACGAAATATCGGCATTTCAGGCGGACGATATACGCGGCCTCTTTACGAAGGATTACTCCAAGGCGGTCTTTGAGCAAAACGGCATCCCGTATGACCTGGCGGAGGTATTCTACACCACGTCGCACAAGGGCGTCATCCGCGCGATCCATTTTCAGCGCGTCAAGCAGCAGCCAAAGCTGGTTCGCTGCATCCACGGGCACATCTATGACGTCGTCGTCGACCTGCGCAAGGACAGCCCGACCTTCCGGCAATGGCTGTCGTTTGAGCTCAGCGGAGACCAGCCGCGCGAGATCCTGATCCCCGCCGGATGCGGGCACGGGTATCTCGTGCTGGAGGAGTCCATCGTGTCCTATAAATGCGCGGAGAAGTTCTATGGCGAATACGACGACGGAATCCTCTGGAACGACCCGGACCTCGCCATCGACTGGCCGATGGAGCGCATCGGGGGCGAACAGAATCTCATTTTAGCGGATAAGGATATGCACTTGCGCGGGTTCAAAGAATTTATACAGCTCTTTGGCGGATTTTAGATTGAAAGGGATAATTGTGAGTATTTTCAAACAACGGCAAGCATCAAGCGGCTCATCGTCTTCTCACAGAAATTCAAACGATGCGTTATCAACCGATCGTGATGAACCAAAAAGAACCGCGATTCTGAATAATGTTGCGATACATCATAATATCGGATTAACAAATCAGTTGCTTGAAATGCTGACGAGCGCAAATCTTCCTCTTTACAAAGAGGAAGCCTTAAAGCTGCATTTGTTTGACGAAAGCTATTATACATCAAATTATCCCGACTATATTCATTACGGCCTGTCTCCCATTGATCATTATTTCCAGTACGGTTGGAAATTAGGGTACAATCCATCTGCCCATACAAACAACGACCGATATATTCAGATCAGCAAATGTGAGATATGCCCCATTATTCATTTTTTCTTGCAGGGGAAAAACCGTGCTCTCTACTTCTTTTCCTCGAATCCATATCCGCTTTCCAAGCAATGTATAGATGAATATCTGGAGCAGAAACAAAGACGCCGCGCCACGAAAGTTCTCTATACTTGCTTAATTCAGGATTATGATGAATTAATGCCAATCCATCATATGGAGCCGGATTGGGATTACGTTTGTTTCACCGATGATGACGCTCTTCTGCGCAATGAGTTCTATAACGGTTGGGAAATGCACAAAGCAGATAATCCAAATAATTTAGACCCAACGCGGTTGAATCGATGGTACAAGGTGCATCCGCATTTGCTATTTCCCGAATATGAGGAGAGTATTTATATTGATTCGAATATCAATATTTTAACGCGCTTTCTCTATGATTTGGCGTCGTCAAGAAATCAAAAGATTTTATTGCCAAAGCATTTTAGCGCACCCAACATTTATGAACATTTTCATTGGGCAATGGCTAGCGGCATAGATGACAAGAAGATCTTGCAGCAGCAAAAACAATTTTATGTGAAAGAAGGATTCCCCGAATCCATCGGATTGGGAGAAAATAACATCTTATATCGAAAGCACAATCTTCCTGAGATGATTCAATTGATGGAAGACTGGTGGAATATGATTGTTCAATATTCGAAGCGTGATCAGCTTAGCTTGGCATATGTCATGTGGAAAAATAATATGATAATCGATGATTACTTTTTCTATGGTTCGAGGAGCGATTTAACCAACTTTTTATTTGTTTCACATAAAGCCAAGGAGAATACATGATCCATTAAATCGTACTGACGACTTCAAACGAATACACGTATAGTTGCTATGTAACGATTGCTTCATTGATTCAATCGTCAAGTAAAAAAACATTACAAGATCAACATACTGATTGGATCGAAGTTTTTCGCTCAAAACAGAGCCCTGCTGAGCTGCGCCGGGCATAGATCTCTCGGCTTTGAAATTTTACTGATTAACACGGATGGGCATTATCCAAATTATACTGCAGTGTTCCCCATTGACGAGTACAGTAATCGGTAGTTATTTTTGGCAAATCGTGCTCGACGAACAAGGTGTTTTTTGCCGGTTTGCTCAACATGGGTTCCCCCGAAAGAAAATCAGTCGATAACGGACTATCTCAGAGTGAATATAAATCTGCAGCCAGTCAATATTTGAAAGGAATACCACGTACCAGAATGAGTTTACTAAACGCAGAAATGCAATCCAAGTTTAAAGAATCCGATTCTTCAACGATTCTTCCAGCGTATGAAGAAGGTAGCATTAACATTTGCTTCTCTTCGAGCGAAGAATACGCACCTTTTGTATCCGTGGTCATACAATCCATCTTGGATAATCGCAACGAAAATGATCTGTATGACATCGTGATCTGTACTGTTGATATGTTGCCCCGGACGCAATCTTTGTTGCAGCTCATGGCGAAGGACGTCGAAAACGTGTCCATTCGGTTTTGCAATATTAAACATCTTGTGGAAGATATTGCCTTCTATACCTGGGCGCACTTTACACCGAACACATATTACCGCCTTCTGATTCCGGAAATCTTTGCAAAGTATGATACGGTGTTGTATCTCGACTCCGACGTCGTGGTTTGCGATGACATCGCTGCGCTATTTCGTACAGAGATTGCGGATGGGTTCCTGTTCGCCGCTGCCAGAGACACGCACGTCGAATCATACCGCGCGCGCGGCAATAAAAATTTTATAGATAATTGTCGTAGTCTGGGAATCGATGAGGGAGAGCCTTATTTTCAATGCGGCGTTTCGCTCTTCCGTATTCAAGCGATGCGGGAAGCTTTTCCGGATAACTTCCTCGTCAAGGACGCCAGCGCAAATCAATACACCTGGATGGATCAGGATCTGTTGAACAAGCGGTGCAGGGGACGAATCCAGCAATTGCCGAACCGGTGGAATATTATGGTTCTCAACGACGAAATCGAATCGGAACGCTTCCTCCCGCAACCGTTGCTGGACGAATATTTCCACGCGAGGCAAAACCCCGGCATCATCCATTACGTCGGCCGCAGCATACCGTTTTACCGCCCCGAGATCGATTTTGCCGAGCTTTATTGGCCGCATGCACGCAAGACTCCTTTTTACGAGATTTTGTTGAAGAAGATGCAGTTTGACGTATGCTATTACGTACTGAGTGAACGATCGATCTCCAAAAGATTGAAAAAGTTCGTCAAAGCAATCGTCCTAGCTCCCATCGGGCTGTTTGCGCCAAAGGGATCCGAGTTGCGCGAGACAATAAAAAGGCAATACAAAAAACTGCGGGTGAAATAAGGTGCGCCAAACCGTCTACATCGCAACCGCGTCCAGCGACGGGTACGCCCCGTTTTTGTGCGTGCTCTTACGGTCGATATTGGATCATATAACGGACGATCATCGCTACGCTATCTTCGTTTTGGATGATGGCATCCGTCCCCCGCGCAAAAAGAAGATCGAGAACATGGCTCGGTTTCTCCCGAATGTTTCGATTCAATTTTTCGATATTGATCGTCATCTGTCCACCTCAAACCTATATACGCACGGACACATTGGCCGAACGACATACGCAAAGCTGTCTTTACTTGAATTGCCGGAGGAAGTCGACAAGCTCCTCTATCTGGATGCGGATACCATTGTCAATGTCGATCCGGCCGAGCTGTACTCGATCGATCTTTTATCAAACGACCTCGCCGCGGTTCGTGATCCGATGATGACGTCCTGGTGCATCGGGAAGCAAAGGGCGTCCGAGCTGGAGAACCTGGCCCGCCTAGGTATTGCCGATTGCAGAGAGTATTTCAACGCGGGTGTGATGTTGATCGATCTGAAGCGCTGGCGCGCACAATATACGACCGATTTTTTCTTCCAGAAAGCAGCATCGCGGGAATGGCTTTGGCTTGATCAGGACATATTGAATCAAGTATTCTATCATCATGTCTTATACCTCGATCAGACATGGAATTTCATGACTTGCACGGAGGACAAACACCGCGCTCTGCTTTTTGAACAACTCGGCTACCCCTATCAGCAAAAAAGCAAACCAAAGATTATCCACTATGCCGGACACACGATCCCCTGCTATCGCCCCCGCGTGATAAACGGACGTTATTTCTGGAGATACGCGTGCCGGTCACCATTTTTCGGGATCATATTCATGCATCTGTGTCAGCATCTCCTCCATAAGATCAGCAAAATCAACACGCGCGCACCCAAGAAAGCATAGCAGCGAGACTGCGAAAAACCGTTAAAGCGAGGATGACTATGGAGTTTTCGACAAACCTGTTTTTGTTTTTCTTCTTTCCGATAGTTTTGGCTGGCTACTATTTGCTGAAAGAGAGCTATCGAAACATCTTTCTCGCATTTGCGTCCTGTGTGTTTTATTATTGGGGCGGACGAAATACAATTCTCATTCTTGCACTATTGATTCTGCTCAATTATGCCGGAGGGCTTTTGCTCGCCTGGGCTGGCCAACAGAGACGCTTGAGAATGGCCGTGCTGACAATCTTTATCCTGGTCAATCTCTCCGCTCTTTTTTTCTATAAATATGATTCCTTTGCGCGATTGACGATCAATCATATCTTCGGCAGCGATCTCGCGATCCGGCAAATCGCGCTGCCGCTCGGGATTTCGTTTTTTACGTTTCAAGGGCTATCGTATCTCATCGATCTCTATCGGGGCCAAATCGAAGCGCAGAGAAACCCCTTCAAGCTCGCCTTGTACTTTTTATTGTTTCCGAAGCTGCTTTCCGGCCCCATCGTACGGTACAAGGATATTGAGGCGCAGCTGACGTCCCGGCAGTACAGCGCCGAGGTTTTTTGGGGAGGCGCGAAGAGATTTATCTACGGTCTGGCAAAAAAGGTGCTCATCGCAAACCAGCTTGCGCTTATCGTCGATCCGATTTTTGCAAAGCCCGCTTCGGAGCATACGGCCTTGGTTGCCTGGGCCGGGGCTTTGTGCTATACGCTTCAAATCTATTATGATTTTTCCGGTTACAGCGATATCGCGATCGGCTTAGGGCGTATGTTCGGGTTCAAATTTCAGGAGAATTTCAATTTTCCGTATATCTCATCCTCGGTCAAAGAGTTCTGGCGCAGATGGCACATCTCGCTTTCGAGCTGGTTTCGGGATTATCTGTACATCCCGTTGGGCGGCAGCCGCAAGGGTAATACATACCTCAACCTCGTCATCGTGTTTCTGGCTACGGGTCTGTGGCACGGCGCTTCGTGGAACTTCATCGTCTGGGGTATGTGGTACGGAGTGTTTCTGATTTCGGAACGTATTGTGGAGAAGAGATGGCCGAATATAAAAATCCCCCGTATAATCGGTACGCTCTATACTCTGCTGGTCGTCGTTGTCGGTTGGGTCTTCTTCCGCGCGCCGGATCTTGGCTACGCGGCAAACTATATCTCCACGATGTTCGGATTCCGCGAGTCGGTGCTGTCGGCCTATCCGATTGATCTGTATTTTACCTTAAAAACTCTTTGCGTTTTCTTATGCGCAATCGTGCTGTCTATGCCGCTGAAGCAAGCCGTCAAGGTTCGCTTGGGGGACAAAGCTGCATCGCCCGTTGTCTCGATCGGTGAAAACGTACTTTTGCTGGCGCTTTTTATACTAAGCGTCGTGTATATCCAGAGCTCTGGTTCCACTCCGTCGATCTATTTCCGCTTTTAGGAGATTTTGCCTGTGAACAAGACAAAGATAACTTTGAGCATCATGATTTTCTTGTTCTGTGTCATACTGATTGCGCCCATCAGTATGGTAAATTTAGAGCAGAATAAAATTTCAGTATACGAGAACAGGGTTTTAGAAAATTTCCCAAGTATGATAGACACGCAGGGTCATGTCCATGCGTCGGAAATCTTCAAGTTTGAAACTTGGCTCAACGACAACATCGGTTTTCGCTCCCTCAGCTCGCGTATTGCCGCATGGGTTGATTTGAAGATCTTCCACACTTCCCCTACCAGCAGTGTTCGCGTCGGAAGGGACGGTTGGTATTACTATACGCCCGGGTATAATTTACAAATTGCACTTGGCGACTTCCCCTTAAACGAAAGCACTCTCTCCGGAATCGCTACGGCGCAGCAGGGCATAAAGACAGCGCTCGATGGAATGGGAATCCGTTATCTGCTTGTATTGACGCCGGGCAAGCCTAGCATATATCCGGAGTTTATCAGCCGCAGCAAGATCCCGATCCGAGAAACACCGGTCGATATCGTCTCCGCTTATCTGGCGAACCATACCGACGTCCCTGTCGCAAATGTAAAGGCTGCGCTGCTGGCGGAAAAAGAAAAAGGAAGTCAGGTCTTTTATAAATCCGATACGCATTGGAGTCCATACGGCGCGTATGTGGGATTTCAGAGTATCAGCGATTCAATTACATCTTTATACGGCAAACAATTTACAAGCTTTCAAATTAAAAAAACACAGATGCCATTTCAGGGAGATCTGTATGGCATGATGAACGCAAAGGGGCTTCTCAAGGACGAGACCATTGAAACATGTGAAATCGTTCAACCGCAAGCAAAAAAAACCGATGATCCGGAATTACTGTCCAAGATCGAAGAATACCAAAACAAACCCGGAAGCAATTGGCAAGGGGCGGCCGAGATCTATGAGAATCCCGGCAAGGAAGGAACCGTATTGATCTTTGGGGATTCTTATTTCCAGCCATCCTTAAAGATGGTTGAATATTTTGCCGAGTCCTATCAAAAAACGATTTTGGTTCGTTGCCTTGTCGCTTATCAGGAAACGATCGAATTGATTCAACCGGATTTGGTCGTAATGGAGATAACAGAACGCGCCATCAACATGTTAAACGGATCCATCATACAACAGGGTCAATAAGAAGGCGCGCGTAAGCGAATCCTTCCCAACTTAGCGCGGACGCCTAAAAAGCCGACTGTTTTTATGGGCTGATCCGCAAAACATCTCACCAGTAAAGCGGCGATCATAAGCTCAGCGCAGGAACGCGGTGAAGCAAAGCAGCACAAAGCCATCCGTCGCACAAAACCGACGGATGGCTTTTTTGTGTTTCTGTATCGCGTGCGATCGCCCGCGGGATGGCCGGCTTTTGCCGGAGGCCGGCAAGCGAGCAGCGCCGATTTTGGGTTATCGCGCGTCAGCGATATTGGCTGAGCGTTTCCTTCCATTTGGCGATGTCGCCCGCTACCGATTGGAAGTATTCCATCGCCTGTTTTGCAAGCCCTTCTTCCCCCTGCATGATCTTGCACGCCTGATCAAACGCCTCGCTCGCGGCGTCACGCTGTTTTTCATAGATCGCATCGAGCATCTGCGCCGCATTGCGCATCATGTTCCTGTATACCTCGTCGACACTGCGGAGCACTTCGCTGACCAGCGACTCAAACTCCGCCAAGACGGGCGCGATAAACTCCCTTTGCTGTTTACTCACGACACGCTGGCGAACAAATCCCGCAATGGTCTGCGCAACCAAATACAGCGGTCCTACAATCGCCGACAGGTTCGTCAGGTTCAAAACCACCTCGCTGGTAAAGAGCGCCGAGTCCACCTTGGTCCAGCTGATATCTGTCATGGAGAGCGCAACCTGTGTGTTGACCTTGCCGAAGTTGTCCGCGTAGATCTCGTTTGCGATCGTCTTTGCGGTGGAGGACAGCAGATCCACAATATCCGCCTGATGCCGCTCGACACAGAGCGCCAGCGCGTCCCGTACCGTGTCGGTCAGGTAAAACTGCAGATACCGCTCCAGGTCATTCCCCGCGGTGGACGTTTGCGCGGATTTGAGTTCCTCCCGTATCCGCGAAAGAAGTTCCGTCATCCACGCGCCGGCCTCTGTACGCATATCCCGGATCGCGGAAACAACCTCTTCCTTGTGCTTTTCAAGATCCCTGATGCGCGTCTGCTCCTGCGCCTCAAAATCGTCTTTCTCGCGCGTGCGCTTTTGCGCGCCTTGCTCCAGCGTGTTTTTCAGCAAATGAACGTGATTCAGCACATCGTTGAGTACGTCTTCCGTCAGCGCTGCGACGCGCGCGGAACGAATGATGTCTTTCTGCAGGATGACGTCGTCGCGCAATGCCGATTCAAACGCATAAAATTCCCGATCCAAGTTGTCCGCCAGATCCGGATTCGGGCGTTTTTGGCCCTTCTTCCTGCAATACTCATTCAGCGCACTGATCATAAACACGCTGCAAGGATTGCCGATCATGGAAACGCGCTCCTGGATGCGCGAGCGTATCTTCTCGATGTTTTCTTCCGTCTCCAGAAAATCCGCCATATTGACGATCAGGAAGATACGGGAGAAGTTCTGCGGCAGCACATAGGTAGAAAGAAACGATTGTTCCGCGCTCGAAAACGGAGCGCCCGCGGAGATGACATACAAGATCGCATCCGCATGAACCAGATATTCGCTGATCTGCGCGTCGAAGGAATGATCGAGCTCGCCAAGCCCTGGCGTATCGATGATCGTAATCTCTTTCAAGATCTCCGCGTTGCTGCGAATATCCAGATATCGAACCGGGCTTGGAACCTGCGCGAGAATGTTTGAGAGGGCGTCCCGTGTCAGCTCCTCCTGTTCCAGCACGACGCGCTTCGTGTCCTCCAGGATCATCTCCGCACGCGGCGTCTCCCCGTAGGAGATATGATTGATGGTGAGCGTCTCCGGCGTGACCGATGTCGGCGCGACATCCTCCCCCAGCAGGGCGTTGATCAGCGTGCTCTTGCCACGCTTAAAATCACCGACCACGATGATCTTAAACGTATCGGCAAGATGCTCGCGGACGTTGCGCTCTTTGCGTTTCAAATGTTCCGCAAACGCCGTTCCGAGGATATTCGAAAACTGCCGCTCGGACCGCAGTTCCCGCAATTCGTCCAGAATGATCCCGACATCTGCGATTTCCGCCGCGCTGTCCCGTATCACCCGGTTATCGATCCGGAATGTGTCCATCACCGTCACCTCGCCTTCTCGCTTTTGATCACACCGATGTACTTCTCACACCGTTCATCCAGCTCCTGCTTGGAGATCGGCTGCATGTCCGGTGTACGCATCTCCGGGTGCCAGCGTAAAAGCGTTTCGCTGTTGACGAATTCCTTTAACGCAAACATCCTGCGGATGGGAACCGGATGATCATATTCCAGCTCCAGAATACGTACCGGCGTGCTGCGCAGCGCTTCATACTGCTTCATCGCGTCTTCGATATTCACGTCTGTCCGGTTCATCATCGAGCCGTACATGAACTTTGCCATCGTGTGCAGGGAGTCTTCCACGGTTCCCGTGCAGATCACGCCAGCGCGGTCGCACGTCACCTCAGCCGCCCGGCTCCAGCTGTTAAACGCCCAGCGCAACGGCACCGAAACCAGCTGCAGGATTTGATTGACGCCGGGAATGCTAACCTGCAGCGCATTCAGAATCAATTCCGCCGCGGTATTATAGATGCCGTGATTGTTGTGGATGTGCCCACATTCATGCCCCAATACAGCCTTGATTTCGCCCGGCGTGAAGCGCTCCACGAGGGCGGAGTTTAAAATGATCAATGGGGTATCGTCCTCAACCGCAAGTGCGCCCGCATTGATGACGGCCGTTTCCGGCTTGATGAACACCGTCGGAATCCCGATCCCCAGCGTCCTTGCGCAGTCCACGCTCATCTCATAAATATCCGGAAATTGAGAGGGGCCGACCCGAATGGCATCCAGATTGAGCTGCTGTTTCATCGCGGGAACGAAGGTGTTCGTAATCGCTCTTGCGAGCGCATAGAAGCCCGGTATCGCTTTTAGCTTCTGGCGAAGCGTGAAATCCAGGCCGTATGCGTAATCGGGAATACCGCCTTGCATGTGCGCACCAAAGAGCGTTTTCTTTTTTTCGATGTAGCTTGTAAGGCCTACATCCAGGGCGTTGGTCGGGTTCATTCGTTCCATATCGTCGCCCTTTACTGCGCCAGTGTTGAAAGCTGCTTGTCCAGTTCGTTCGCTCGAACGCAAATCGAGTCCACATGCTTCAGGATATCGTCGATCTCCTGCTTCTCGCGTTCGCTCAAACCCTCATTTTTCGCAATGTCCGCGTTCAGCTGATCCAGTTGCGTCTGCACATCCGTCAGGATTTTTTCCGTCTCCGTGCGGATTCGTTCCTTGAGCGCTTCAAACGCGGTCGTGACCTGTTCACGCACCTTCATACCAAAGTCGCTCTCCGCTTTCATGGTTTTCAGCTGCTTGCTGGTCGCTTCCTTGAAGGAGTTCTTGTATTTCTGCGCTGTATCTTTGAGCAGGAATTTCCCGATGGCCCATTTACTGGTAAAGGTCCCAACCAGCGCGGCGCCGACCGCCGCAACGATTGCAACCGGCCAGGTGATGGGGATTGCCAAAAGACCGAGCAGTATGCCCGCGCCAGCCGATGCCGCGAAGGTTCCCGCGGCTCCCGTCGCGCCGCCCAAAAGCGCGCCCTTCCAGCCGGCCTCTTTAAAGCCTGTGTAGACGCCACCGATGCCCATCAAGAGGAACGCATTGCCTGCAACGCCGATTGCGGTGTCCCAGTTGCTCAATTTTTGCTGGGAAGCAGGAATAAATAGATTCTGCACCGCGTCGGTCGCGTTAAAAAACTTCTCTTCAAACCCGGAGAGACGTACCGCTTCCTTCTCCAGCGCCGCGCTGATCACGGACTGGATCTTTTCCGTTTGAATCTGGCTTTCGTCGGTCATTGCGCTGCGTACCGCACTGATCAGGTTCTCTCTCGTCGTTTTTTCCGCAGGCTCTTTCAATTCGTCTGCCGACGAGATCACATAATCGTCGATCGCCCGCTCGGCCGCCTGTTCCAACTTGGGCCAATAGTCCTGAATCGCGGGGGTCAGATTGAGATAGACGCTTTGCATGGCTTCGTTGATGCGGCTGAACTCCATCTGGCGTTCTTTGCGGATCTTCTCGATCTCGACCATCGCCTTCTGATAGTTTGCCGTAAACTCTTCCCGCTCCATCGAAAGCGCGGATTCGCGCAGTTTAGCGGCTTTGACAATTTCCAGGGCAGCCGTTTTGATGCGATTGATCGGAACGCAGAGCGAAATCGCACCGCGCTCCTCCGTCAAAAAGCGCTCCAACGCCGCTTCAAACACGGGGAAGTTGCTCTGCTCAAGCATCGCGTTGTCGCCCTTTTTCTTGGCTCTGAGCGCGTTTCTAGCCGAAACGCCATAGATCCGCAAACTTCCGAGTTTATTCTTATACAGCGCATATTCCGCGGAGTCTTCTCCATACGTCCGCTTTGTTTTGATCAAGACCGAATCTTCGATGCGCTTTCGAATGTTGGCCAGGATCTTCCCTGCGTCTTCCTCGTCATATAAGTCGATTCCGGACACGACGAAAAGCACGCGCCCCAGGTCGCTTGCGATGATCTTACTCTCAAGGAATTCACGCTCCGTCTGAGAAAACGGCGAGCCGGCCAGGATGACCATGATCGCGGCATCCACCTGCGGCAGGACGGAGAGCGTTACTTCCGTCATCGTCTCGTTGTCGCAAAGGCCTGGCGTATCGATGATCGTCACACCGTTTTTGCAGTAGTGGATCGGGTAGAATACGGTCGCGACCTTGATCGTCTTCGCGATTCTCTCGCTCTCCGGCGTCAGTTTCGTCACGTATTCTTCCAGACGATCGAGGTCGATATCCTCGATTCTACCGTCATGATATTCGATCCGGGCCAGCGGAGTTACGCCATAGGTCACGCGATTTACGGTTGCGGTCGCCGGCAAAACATCCGTCGGCAATACGTCCTTTTCGAGCAGGGCGTTGATCAGCGTACTCTTGCCGCGTTTGAACTCGCCGACCACCGCAACATTGAAGGTATCCTCCGCAAGACGCTGCAGCACGTCCTGAATCGAAGCCCGGCTGCCTGAAAGCTGCATCTTCTGACTATAGTCGCTCAATTGCTTGAGGTCACTGGTCAGGTTCAGCACGGTTTGCTTGTAGTTTATAAAGCTGTTGATCTTGTTCTCTTCCATCATTCAATCATCCTTTTCTATAAATTATATCGTTTGTTTCGCGCGTCGATCACTGCGCCGCAGCAAGCAAATTCTCGACATTCGCGCCGACAATCTATCGGAAAACAACCTGCATCGTTTGCGAAACGCGCTTTCGCATAGATCTTCAATTTAGAATCAGCTCTAATATCACACCGATAACGATCAGCGCGATGACCCAGCCACAGCCGGACCCGCTGCTGCTACTGCTGCTACTGCTGGTCGTCGGTTTGGCTGGCGCCGAAGCGGACTCCCATTTTTCCCCACACTTGTCGCAGAAAATCATATCCTTGGGCAACACATTCTTGCATTTGGCACAAATTCGCTGATCGGCGGGCGGGGGCAACCGCTCCCCGCATCGACCGCAAAACGAGTACACCTCCGGATTGTTTGCGCCGCACTTCTGGCACTGCTTCATCTTCGTTTCACTCCTTCAGCTATCCATAGAATGATTCTTCCCGCCGCGTTCGCCCTGCGCCGATCGATCCCATGCTCTGCGCCGCGTAAACGCGCAGGCGCGAGGATTAGACACAATCGTTCCCATCCCGCGCATACAGCACCGACTCATTGAGTTGTTTGCTTTGTTCAATGATGGCGCGAGACTGCGCCGAGAGCTCATAGTAATTGCTTTGATACACCTTATACCGCATGTCATGTGCCTCGTCGGCCTTGCGGAGCGATTCCTGCGCCGCGGCGTTGACCGTCTCCGCAAATGTTCTCGCCTGCAAAAACCAGTTTTTCCGAACCTCAACCACGGTGCTTTCGAGTTGCTTAATCAAGTCTCCAACGGATTCTTCAACCGCGGCGGTGATTTGCACAATCACATTGCAGCGTGAAAGATCGCTTGTCTGCGGAATCGGAAACTTCGTCCAGACGAACCTCAGTTTGGACAGCTCCGCCTGCGCAAACTCTTTCATGCTGCTTTCCAGCGGAAGAAAAAACGTGTTTTGCGGCAGAACGGGAGTCTTCAGCCCCTGCCCCGGCAGCGCTTGTGCGCGAAAGAAGGGGAGCAGCTGCAGCAGCGCGTGCATCAGCGTGTCGCGCTCCCTTGAAAATGCGTCGGCATACTCCAGGCGGATGCGCGTCTGCGCTTCGTTGAGTACGGTAAAAATGCACTGGTGGGTGTTGACACGAACGGTCGTAAGGCTCGCGATAAAAGCGCGCATCATCGTGGGTTTGTATGCGTTCACGCGCTTGGTTGTCTCCTTGAGCAAGCCGTCAAACGCCAGAAACTTCGAATTCAAGTCCTTCAGCAGAATGTCGGTCAGCGCGTCAAACATCGTATGGCAGCGCTTCAGATGCATGCTCTCCTGATCACATTCCTGCATTCGCCGGGCATTCTGCTCTTCAAACTGATCCACGATATGACATAATTCGAGATGCACCTTGTTTGCGGTGTGCACAACCTGATCGGCCGTCACGCAGCGCAGCAAATCCTCATAGAATGGCTGAAAATGGCTTTCCTCCCGCTTCTTGCGGTCGTTGGTCAGGAAGGACTCCAGCGCCAGACTGGAGGAGATGCCATGCACGTGGATTCCGTCCAGCAGGCGATGCGCCTTTCTCCGAATCTCCGGTGTACAGTCCCGCTTGTCCAGCTCTTCAAATACGTCTTTCAGAATGCGGGTTTTGACGAATTGGATGAACGCATCATACACATAATCATCCTCATCCAATTGATCCATATACGTCACGACGAACATCAAGTGGCCGATGTTTTCCCGCTCGATCAGATCGCAGACAAAGCGGTTTTCTGTTTCGCTGAACGGGGAACGCGAAAGGATCGGGATGATCACCGCGTCCGCATGTGCAATCATCCCGATCGTGACGCGCGTCATCTCCTCATCATCGTCCAGCCCTGGCGTATCGATGATATCGACAGCATTCTGGCAGATAACGGTGGGATAGGTAACGACAGCCTCCCGAATCTGCCGCGCCATGCCGGCGCCTTCGGGCGTCAGTTTGGAGACGTATTCCGGGAGTTGATGGATCCCCACCCGCTCCACCGTTCCATTGAGAAAATGGACTTGAACACCGGGTTCTGCTCCATAGGTGATTCGGTTGATGGTCGCTGTCGTCGGGGTGACGTCCGCCGGAAGCACTTTTGAACCAAGCAAGGCGTTGATCAGCGAGCTCTTTCCGCGTTTGAACTCGCCCATCACGGCCACGACGTATTTCCGCGTCTTTAGCAGTTCCTTGCACGCTACGATTCTTGTTTTCAGCGCTTCGTCAAACCCCAGTAACGAGATCATCTCCTGCGTGCGAACGAGGTTCTCATACAGCCGATATTCTGTCGCTTTTACGTTGTTTTCCATATTGAAGCCTTTACAGGTTTTTTTGCCGCAAGGTCTCGTCCCACCGGCAACGGTGCGTGATAGGACTCCGCGGTTTTACCGCGAACACCCACCGAACGGGACGCGGAGTCTTTAATAGGAAGTGCCTTCCCGAACATCAAAGACAAATGAGCTTTCGTCTATCGTCACGATGGTATCGTCGCTTTTGTTGTTGTTGCTTCCGCTGAACGTTGCGATCAATCGGCCGGATATGACATTTCCGTCTGTGCTGACGTCATCGATCGCGATGACAAATTGACTTCCCTCGCGATATTCCATGCCGGACATACCATATTCCGCAGCTTTTTCCGCCTGTGAAATGGTGAACATGGCGTACTGATTGCCATGACGATCCGTATACTGCACGCTCGCCCCGCCGCCGGAGGAATAAGCGTCCGCTTCGGTAAACTGATCTCCTGCCTGTCCCCGTACGGGTATCAGCAGCGATACGCTGGCGAGAAGATTGTTTCGCACATCGCGCGCCCAATACATCACGCTGTAGAAGCCGCCGCTCTGGACAAGGCCGACGAGCTCCAGCTCCTGCGTTTCGCCGTCGATCGACAGATACATAACGCTGCCGCCCGTCTTCGTTTGCTGTTCCGGGTCGCTGAACGTAAGCGGTGCATTGCCGGAATCGGAGGATGCCGCTTGCGTGCCTCCGTCTTCCGCGCCAAACAGACCGCAGCCAAGCAGACTGATCGAAACGAGAAGCATCCATGAAATACAAAGAAACCGTTTCATTGTGCTTTGGCCTCCTGCCGTTTTCTATTTCGTTTTTCCGTTCACTGCGAATTTCGTCTTCTGTACAAAAAATCAACCTGTTTCAAGACACATTTATGTTATTGTAGATCATCCCGGTGATCCATAGTGCGCAAAATGCGAAAAAGACGATTTTTGTAAATCTACTCTTGTTGACATTGTATTTTTGCGGGTGGTAATATTTCGATAGTTGGGTTAACGCCCAGGGAGTGATGGATGACACAGGACAAAAAATCAAAAACAACAGACGAGCTGCTCCGGCTTCTTTCGCAGACCTCTCGCATGGAAGATTTTCTGGACAAGCACGGGGATGATCTTTCCGAATTGCATCCGGCCGATTATTTGCGCCAGATGCTGACCCAGCACCGCATGTCCAAACAGGACGCACTGAAGGCCGCAAATCTCGACTATTCGTTGGGTTACCAAATCTTTAACGGCTATCGCAAGCCCAGCAGAAACGCGCTGCTTCGTCTCGCGCTTGCCATGGGCTTATCGCTGGACGAAACGCAGCGGCTTTTGAAGATTGCACAGCGCGGCGAACTCTACCCGAAGGCCCGCCGGGATGCGGCGATTCTTTTTTGCATTCAAAACCGCATGGATGTATTCGACGCCGATATCCTGCTTGAGAAAATCGGAGAGGAATTGCTTGACTGACAACGCGGCAAACAAAGAAGCCGAAGACGAAGCGGAGCGACGATCAAAGGGCCGCACGGTTTGCCCGTTCGCATGACGCATTCATATGCCTCATACCGGCCGAATTTGCGCGAAAATCAGATCCCGCGGTCGTTTGAACATGGCCCGCCGGTATCCCGATCGATCGTGTGGTCATTCGTCCGGAGCCGGTCAAAAAACCATCCTGAGTTTTACAATTTCGAATAGTTCCTGTATAATGAGCGTATCCCGTGATTCGCATGGAAAAAATTAGAGGAGGATGCCACATGAAACGATTTCCCATCGTCTTTTTTTGCGTTGCGATCTTTTTGGTGTGTATTGCTTGCTCCGTTCAAACATCCACGCAATCGGATCTGCAAGCGGCGGTTACCGCTACCCCGGAGGCAACAGCAACGCCTGTGCCGACGCCAACACCAACGCCGACGCCGGAGCCCACGCCGACGCCTCGCATCCTTGTGTTCTCACCGAACGTCGAAATGAGCAAGACCGATTCCGTTTCGATGATTCTGGATTCCGTTTCCTACACACAGAATCAATCGATCGATCTGCACCTGACCATTGTGAATGACAGTGCAGCCACCTGGGGAATTTATTCTTTCTTTGGTTCTGTAAACGGCTGGGGATTTTCGTTTGCGATTCCGGACGGAAGCGTAACGGCCGTTCCGTCCGGCACGCAAGGCTTTAGCATCAGCGCGCCGCTTAGCCCAACGCTGGACGAGATGCTGAAAATAAGCGACCTGCAAAACGTATACCTTACCTCCAGCGCTTTCTCCTATGATGGCATGTCCGCAACCTTCACATGTCCGTTAACCGTAAATGAAAATTGCTCGCCGGAGTATGTTCAGGAATACCCCACATTTGATACGCAGGTGTACGAGTCGAAAACAATGGACATTAGCCTCGCCAAGCTCGATCTGGAGAGCCACACCGCGTATCTTTATGTGGACAATCGGGGCAAAAAAGAAGTCCTCTTGACGAATTTCTGCCCGGAGGCAAACGGCTATTGTTCCGAAGATTTGGTCTTGAACGGGTTCCTGCCCGCACAAAATGGGAAAACGATGCTGATGTTTGACCTGTCCGCCCTGCTGGAACAATCCGGCATGGATCAATTGGAGAAGCTTGCCGTTTCCGGCGACTGGTCAAACGATCTCGGCATTGGATACAGCCGTGAATTCACCTTTGGCATACCGGTTGAAAACGGAGATGATGCCTACCTCCCCGCCTATGATGAAACGGGAGAGGTCTGGATCGATACCGAAGACGTCAAATTGATCTATCGGGGAGCGAGCCCATCGGATTACGGGTTTTATCAGCTCGAACTGCTGCTGATCAACAAAACCGCCGACAAGCCGATCATGATTTCCCCGCAGCAGAGCCTGACCTTCGGGGATGCGCGCCCGTGGCTGTCCTCGAATGTGATCGTAGCGCCCGGATCTGCGAGCATCGTCCACCTGGATGTGTACAGCGACGACGGGGTTCCTATCTCGCCCGAAGAGGTCGGCGTGCAGGGAGCAATCCATGTATTCACCACTGGATTCCGCAAAATAGCATCCGGAAAAGTTGAAATTGCTCCGCTAGGCTGATCGGGGTGTCTGTGTTTCGGCCGCTCCTCAGATAGCCTGATTCAAACGAAACGAACCGTCGACGGCGAGCCATTTTGAGCGGCATCGATTGAATCGTCCGTGTATCAAACACAATCGATTAAAAAAACAAATGCCACCC
>CAYPEV010000012.1:0-22912 GCA_964409605.1 uncultured Christensenella sp.
TGCAGGTTGCGATAAACTTCATCTGTTCTCCTTCGGAATCGTGGTTCCGCCATTTTTGCTATGCGGTCTCTGTCGGGCGCGTCATTGCTCCGGTTCCGGCTTTGCCGCAAACGGCTCCAGCTTGACCAGCGCGTTTCTCAGCCGCGGCTTGGTGACGCGGTAGATTTCGCTGATCTCATCCTGTGTGACGCTCTCGCCGCAGCTGCGCCTGCCGAGATATTCCAGCGCGGCAGCAAACGAAATCTCCTGTGCGGCGGAGATGCGCGGGAACTTCTTCTTCAGGCTGTCGACATATCGTTGGAAGATATGCGCGGCCTCCGTGGTGCATTCCTCGCGGCAGTTGCCGAGCATATACTGCATGACAATCTGCATCACGCCCTCGTAAGACGCGGGCAGTTTATAGTCGAGCTCCAGAAGGCTCACGCGGCCTTTGATCCAGCGCCCGTTGAGATATGCCATATAGGGTTCCTTCGCGCCGAGCTGCTTGAGCATGCCGAATACCGCGCGCTTGAGCTCGTCCGGCTGGTCGGTGCGCAGCAGGAAATCCCGCAGGATGTGCTGCGCGTTTCGGTCCGCGAACGTAAAGACAAGCGAGAGCATGCTTCGCTTTACTCTCAGGTCGGAAAGCGAAATCGCCCAGACCAGCAGATCGCGAAACGCCGCGTCCTCGCCCCAGACGCGGCTGAGCTCGTCATGCGGCAGCGCGAGCACGCGGTTGAGGTGGTTGAGCCGCCGGAACGCCTCGGAAAACGGCACCTGATACGGGATGATCCACTTTGCGGCGGAGCGTTTGCCGGAGGCGTCCGCATGCTTGCATTGGCCGAGGTAGTATTTCGCGACGGTATCGTGCGGGTCGATGCGCAGGAGCTTCTGGTAATATGCCTTTGCCCCCTCCGCGTCGCCCTGCATGAAGCGCGCATAGGCGAGCTTGTGGAGCACGTTTTCGTCGTACGGCATGACGTGCATCATCTGGCTGAGCGTTTTCTCCGCATCCGCATGCTGCTCCAGATCCAGTTGCAATACCGCGATGCTGTGTAGCTCTTCCGGTTCCAGCGAACGGATCTTGAGCATCTCGTCCAGCCGAGCGAGGGCGGAAATCCGGTTGCCCTCCTCAATTTCGGCCAGCGCGAGCGTGCTGTTCGCCAGCACGTTGCCCGCGTCCTCGTCGAGCAGTTCGGTTGCAATCTTGCGCGCTTCCTCTTTGCGGTTTGCAACGAAATAGGCGACCGCAAGCTGCTCGCGTATCTTTACCGACTTCGGCATCTGGCTGTGGCGGTGCTCCAGTTCCTCCACCGCGTATCCAACCTCGCCACTCGCAAGAAGCGAGCGCGCATAGTGCGTGACCGCGTTGTCCTCGTAGTCGTCGTCGCCGCGCAGCCCCGTCGCTTCAAACATCGCCTCATCGTCGTCGATGAGATCCAGAAAATCTTCCGCGTCGGCGGCGAAAGGCCCGTCCGGCTCCAGCTCCAGATAGTCTTCCAGGCTGTCCGCCGCACGGTCATAGTCCTGCAGACCGAAGTAATTGCACGCAAGGCCGAAGTGGCATTCCGGCGGCGCGTCCGTCTGGTCCGCCAGCAGGCGGAACAGAATCCGGTTGCTCTCTTCGAAGCGCTGCATCTGGCTGAGAATTTCCGCGAGCGCGACCGCGATCTCCGCGTCCTCCGGGGCGCGTTCATACGCCTCGCGGTATTTGGAAACAGCCGCGATCCAATCATTTTTTTCCAGTTCCTTCGCGCCGCGTTTCATATAAAATGTCGCACTCTGCGTGAAGGGAATCACTTTTCCTGTCTTATTCGTCTTCATCGTCTCGTTCGCCCGCCGCGTTCAGCAACACGCGCAGGTCCTCTTCGCTAAACACGTAGATCTTGTCGCAAAAGCGGCAGGTCACCTCCGCGCCGTGGTCTTCCGCGATCATGTCGCTGAGCTCCGTGTATCCGGTGGAGATCAGCGCACGCTCGATCCGCTCGCGCGAGCAGTCGCAGCGATAGAGCGGCTCCCGCTCGCCCGCGTAGACGAGGCCGAGTTCGCCAAACGTGCTCTCCAGCAGCTCCTCCGGCGTTTCGCCCGCGTCCAGCCGTTCGGAAAAGTGGGCGATCTCCGTGCTCTTTGCCTGCAGGCGGTCGATAACATCCTCCGGGCAGCCCGGCAGCGGCTCTGCGAATACGCCCGCAGCCGCGCGCACCTCGCCCGTGTCCGCGCGCACGCGCACGCCGAGGTAGACGAGCGCCGGCCGTTGCAGGCTCGCGGCGTAATAGTTGGCAAAGTCGATTGCGATCTCACCGGAGACGATGTTGCTCAATCCTACATACGGCTCCTTGAGGCCGAGGTCGCTGACCACGGAAAGCTTGCCGCTGTGGCCGACAAACCCGCCGACGTCCAGTTTACCTGCTTCGTTCACCGGCAGCTCGATTTCAGGATTCGCCACGCTGCCTTTTACCTCAAGACGGCTGTTGCCGGTGCAGATCATGCTGCCCGCAGGTCCGTCGCCTTTTAATATAGTAGAAACCAAATCACGTTCGCCCTTGAGATCGGCGGACATGATAGCGGTCATCATCAGCTGTCTGCCCAGCGCCGCGGTCGCCACGCGGGAGAGTTTGAGCAGGGTTTGCGCCTCCCGCACGAGGTCTGTGCCGTCGATAAACGCGATGCGTACCATGCCCTGTGCCGCCACGCATTGGATCAGGCGGTCGTTTCGTTCCGGTCTATATCGTAATACATTGTCTTTCATCTGATACTCTGGTTCTCTTTCTTACTTATATGTTATTTGTTTTTCGTTTTGCCATTTTGCTTGTCAAAATGCACTATTCTTTTCGCGCGACGAACTGTACTCTCTCACTGGTCGCAGTCGGCGCTTCCTTCGTGAACGCATCAAAAACGCCCTCGATCGAAAACCCCGCCTGCGTGAGCAATTCCGTCAATTCCTCCCGCGTGTGCGCGCGCTGTACGTGCCGCTCATCAAAGCGCCTGTATGCGCCTTTTCCGTCCGGCGTGAAGAACGCAAGCCGCATCTCGAGCAGCCGCGTCTGCGGGTCAAAGCAGTTCTGCCAAAGATAGGTGCAGTCCGCATCATCCTCTCCGAACGTCTGCCCGCCCAGGATATGCGTGAGCTTATATGCGCTGGAAACATCAAACAGCAGCAAGCCCTGCTCCTTCAGCGAGCGGTTTGCGCTGCGGAAGAACGACAGCGCATCCTTTTGTGTGAGGAGATAGTTAACCCCATCGCAAGCGCAGGTGATTGCGGAAACGGGTTTGTGCAGCTGCATATGCTGCATCTCCTGCCGGATAAACGCGATCTTCGCGCCGTCCTTTCGCGCCTTCTGCGCGGCGATCTCCAGCATCCGCTCCGACTGGTCCGCCCCGGTCATGCGATAACCCAGACGGTGGAGCCGCAGCGTGATTTCTCCCGTGCCGCAGGCGCAGTCGAGCACCGGTTGTCCGGGCATCACGCCGTGGCATTGCAGCAGTTGTGCCAGATAGTCTGCCCAGTCCGCGTAGTCCACGTCCGCCATCAGGCGGTCGTAGTAGGCGGCAAATTCGTCGTATGCTTGTGCCACTGTGCTCTGCCGCCCCCCCTTCCATGTTCGCCCCGTATGCATATATGATATGAATAACCGCATTTGATCATGCTGTCTTCATGCATTCCGCGCATACGTGTTCGATTTTCTATTGTACAACAAAAAGGGCGTTCCCGCAATTATATATCGTGTCATTTCGCTGATCTCATTTGACAAACCAGTGAATATTTATTAAAATCATCGTAACTATAAGAAAGGCCGCGCTCCTGTCTGACAGGATCGCGAACACAAGCGCAACATGAAACAGTACAAGATCGCAGTTGTCGGCGCCACAGGGATGGTCGGCAGAATGTTCCTCCGCGTACTGGAAGAGCGTAAGCTTCCGGCGTCGGAATATTTCCTCTTTGCCTCCGCACGCAGTGCGGGCACTACCGTCGAGTTCATGGGCAAAAAACACACCGTCCGCGAACTGACCGAGGATGCGTTCAAAGATCTTGGTGTTGATATCGCGCTTTTTTCCGCCGGCGGCGGCACCTCCAAGGTGTTTGCCCCGATCGTTGCGGCGTCCGGCGCGGTGGTCATCGATAACTCCAGCACCTGGCGCATGGATCCGGATGTTCCGCTCGTCGTGCCGGAGGTGAACGCCCACGCAATCCCGCAGTACAAGAACAAGGGCATCATCGCAAACCCCAATTGCTCGACCATTCAGGCGATGGTGGCGCTCAAGCCCCTCGCCGTCAAATACGGCCTCAAGCGTGTCGTCTATTCGACCTATCAGGCGGTCTCCGGTGCGGGCATGGGCGGATACAGCGATCTGGAAAACGGGCTTAAGGGCGAGGCGCCGAAGAAGTTCCCGCATCCCATCGCGGGCAACATCCTGCCGCAGATCGATGTGTTCCTCGACACCGGCTATACGAAGGAAGAGCAGAAGATGATCGACGAATCGAGAAAGATTCTCGACCTGCCGAATCTTCGCGTCACCGCGACCACGGTGCGCGTGCCCGTCTTCCATGGCCACAGTGAAAGCATCAACGTCGAGCTGGAAAAGCCGTTTGAAGTGGCGGATATCCGCGCCCTCTGGCAGAACACCGAGGGGCTTGTCGTACAGGACGATCCGGAGAAGGGCGTCTACCCCATGCCGCTGTATGCCGCGGACACCGATCCGGTCTATGTGGGTCGTCTGCGCCGCGATTTCTCCGTGGAAAACGGAATCAACTTCTGGTGCGTTGCGGACAACATCCGCAAAGGCGCGGCAACCAACGCCGTGCAGATTGCCGAAGAACTCATTCGTCAGTGGGAGGCGTAAAAACGTATGTCTATCTTTCGTGGCAGCGGCGTAGCCATCGTAACCCCGTTTCAAAACGGGGCGGTTGACTTCACCGCCTTTACCCGGCTGATCGAGCTGCAGATTGCCAACCGGACGGACGCGATCATCTGCGTTGGAACAACTGGCGAGAGCTCGACCCTCACGGACGATGAACGCGTCAGCGTCATCCAGTTCGTCGTCGAGCGCGTCAACGGGCGTGTACCCGTCATCGCTGGAACCGGCGGAAACAACACCGAAGAGGTGGTCTCCAACAGCAAATCCGCCGAAGCGATCGGTGTGGACGGGCTGCTCGTCGTCACGCCTTACTACAACAAAACATCGCAGGCTGGGCTTGTCCGGCACTATTTCACGGTTGCGGACGCAGTGGATACCCCGATTATCGTGTATAATGTGCCCGGACGCACGGGCCTGAACGTTCTGCCGCAGACCATGGCTGAACTCTGCACGCATGAGAACATCGTGGGCACAAAAGAGGCCAGCGGCAACATCGAGCAGATCGTGAACATCGCGGCGCTCTGCCCGCAGTGCGATATCTATTCGGGCAACGACGATCATGTGCTGCCCGTTCTGAGCATCGGCGGCAAGGGCGTCATCTCGACCATTGCCAACATCGTGCCCGGCGAAATGCATGCGTTGTGCGAAGCGTTTTTCAAAGGGGATTTGCATCTGGCAAGACAGCTCCAGCTGCAGGTGATCCCGATCTGGAAGGCCGCGTTCTGCGAAGTCAACCCGATCCCGCTCAAGGCGATGATGGGGCTCATGCAGCTCTGCGAGCCGGACGTGCGCCTGCCGCTCGTTCCGCCTTCCGCAGCAAGCATGCGTCTGATCGAAGAGACACTCAAAAGTTACGAACTGATCTGACCCGGAGCTGCTTATTTCAGAATCGTTGAAAGACTGCGAGCTGATCTGGGCACAAACGAACATGGAGGACTGACATGATTTCTGTGATCATCAACGGAATCTGCGGTCAAATGGGACGCGCCGTTTATGCCGCTATTCAAGCGCAGAGCGGCGCTTTTTCCGCCGTTGCGGGCGTCGATCCCTTTGACTGTACGGCCACATCATATGCCTGCCCCATCTATAAAACGCTGGACGAGGTACGGGAGCACGCGGATGTGATCATCGATTTTTCGATCCCCGCCAGCACGGCGGAGATCGTCCGCTTCGCGCTCGAACGCAAGATCCCCGCCGTCATCGGCACAACCGGTCTAGGCGAGCGGGAGCTCAAGCTCATTCGTTCCGCTTCCGATCAGGTTGCGATGTTTCAAACCGGCAATCTGTCCCTGGGAGTCAATCTGCAGGTTGAACTCGTGCAGCTTGCCTCCTCCACGCTTGGGTCAAATTTTGATGTCGAAATCATCGAAACGCACCATCGGAAGAAGGTAGACAGCCCCAGCGGCACCGCGCTGATGCTGGCAAACGCCGTATCCTCGATTTCACCGGAGGATGAAGAGCTCGTCTTCGGCCGCCACGAGAAGAACAAGCGGCGAACCGATCACGAAATCGGTATCCACTCCGTCCGCGGCGGCACGGTGGTCGGCGAACATCAGGTGCAGTTCATCGGCAACGACGAGATCATCGAAATCTCGCACAGAGCGTTCAGCAAGCAGGTATTCGCGCAGGGTGCGCTGCGCGCGGCAAAGTTCCTCGTCGGGAAGCAATGCGGCCTGTTCAATATGAAAAATGTGGTCACGGAGCATGACGCAGCCTCCCGCCTGTTCTCGCTGGAAAATCAGGCGGCGGTCATCATCCGCTCGTTTGCCAAGGAAGACGCGTTCGCCTCGCGCGTGTTTGACGTGATCGCCGAGCACGGTGTGTTTGTGGATATGATCGCCTGCGCCGAGCCGGACGAGCAGAGCCTGAGCATCGGCTTTTCGTTGAACCAGTCGGAGCTTTCCGAGGCGCTCAACGCCATCAACGAGCTCACGCGAAACGGCTATGGCTGCGATATCCGCACCCGGTCCGATCTGACCAAACTCACGCTGGAAGGCACGGGTATGGCTTTGCAGCACGGCGTCGCGTCCCAGCTGTTCTCGACGCTGCGCAGAGAAAACATCCATATCTGGCTGATCACCACCAGCGAGACGCGGATCGAGTTCTGTGTCGAGTCCGTGCACGCGCTGCGCGCGGCGGACGCCATCCGCGAGAAATTCCACATCGGATAACTTACCAAGGATGAAAAAACGCTTCCGGCTCTCAAATCAGCCGGAAGCGTTTTTGATTGTTCGCTGTAATTCTGTCTACTTTCCCTCTTTGCGGAGCCGCTGCTCCTCGCCGTGGATCAGCCGCTGGATGTTCTCCGTATGCCGCACGAAGACGACAGCGGTCAACAGCCCCGCGAGGATGACCATCGGAAGGTTGTTCCACTGAAAGATCAGCGCCGCGAGGAAAAACAGCAGCATCGCGGTCAGAGACATGATCGACATCTTTTTGTTGATCAGCAGGATCGCGCCGCCGACCAGGATCGCGCCCAGCGCGCCGAGCGGAAAGGTGAAGATCGCGATGCTGTAGGAGGACGCGACGCCTTTGCCTCCGCGGAATCCCGCGAAAGCCGGCCAGCAGTGGCCGATCACGACGAAGAACCCCGCGATATAGCCGCCGATCTGCCCGCAGAGCAGCTGCCCCAGCAGCACGCCGAGAAACGCCTTGGTGAAGTCGCCCGCAAATGTGATCGCGCCCGGTCCATAGCCGAACACGCGAACCATATTCGTGCTGCCCGCGTTGCCGCTGCCGTGGTTTCTGACGTCGTCATGATAGTATGCGCGGCTGACGATGATCGCGGTCTGGATATTGCCCAACAGATAGCCGATGAGGATACAAGCGATCGCAGTCCATACCTGAATGGGAAAAAGTCCTGTAAAAAACGTCACTGTTCGTTCTCCTTCTTTTTGCTCCGAAAGAGAATTCGAATCGGCGTGCCTTCAAACCCGAAGGTCTTGCGGAAGAAATTCTCCAGATACCGCTCGTAGGAAAAATGCACGATCTCCGTGTCGTTGACGAAGATGACGAACGTCGGCGGTTGTACGGAAACCTGCGTGGCATAATAGATCTTCAGCGTGCGGCCTTTGTCGCTCGGCGGATCGTTCATCATAACCGCCTCACTGACCACGTCGTTGAGCTGGCCCGTGGGTATTCTCCGGCGCGCCTGCTCGATGGCCTTGTCCGCAAGCTCCAGCACCTTATTGACGCGCTGTCCGCTCTTTGCGGAGATGAACAGCATCGGCACATAGCTCATGAACGCGAGATCCGCACCCAGGCTTTTCTCAAATGCGTGCATCGTATGCGTGTCTTTTTCGATCAGATCCCATTTATTGACGATCAGCACGCTCGCCTTGCCCTCTTCGTGCGCATAACCCGCGATGCGGACATCCTGTTCGCTCAAGCCCTGGCTCGCGTCGCATACGATGAGCACCACGTCCGCCCGCCGGATTGCGGAAAGCGAGCGGATCACGCTGTAGCGTTCGATCGTCTCGTCCTCTACGCTCCGCTTTCTGCGGATGCCCGCCGTGTCCACGAGCGTATACTCTTTTCCGTTTCGTTCGAAGTTGGTGTCGATGGAGTCGCGCGTCGTGCCCGGTATGTCGCTGACGATCGTGCGCTCTTCGCCGAGCAGCGCGTTGACCAGGCTGCTCTTGCCCACGTTCGGCTTGCCGACGACCGCGATATTCACGCGTTCCGTGTCCGTCTGCTCCAGATCCTTGGGGAAATCTTTCACGACTGCATCGAGAAGATCCCCCAGCCCCAGCCCCTGCGTCGAGGAGATGGTGTAGGGGTCGCCGAGGCCGAGCGCATAAAACTCGTACATCGCTTCTTCAAACTTCGGCGCATCGATCTTGTTGACCGCGAGCACGACGGGCTTGCTGGAGCGGCGGAGCATCTCGGCCACGTCCATATCCGCGCTGGTCATGCCCTCCCTGCCGTCGACGAGGAAGACGATCACGTCCGCGGTTTCGATGGCAAGCTCCGCCTGCCGCCGCATCTGCTGTGCTATGATATCCTCGCTCGCGGGCTCGATGCCGCCGGTGTCGATCAGCGTAAAGGCATAGTTCAGCCACTCCGCATCCTGATAGATACGGTCCCGTGTGACACCGGGCGTATCTTCCACGATTGCGACGCGCCGCCCGACCAGGCGGTTAAACAGCGTCGATTTACCGACGTTCGGGCGGCCGACAATCGCCACCAATGGTTTCTTCATGTGCTCTCCTGCTGCCGCATGGCGGCCTTATTCTGGCGGTTCTGCTCTGTTATATTTGAACCGGGTATGTTACTCTGCAAATAGAATTTCGATCAGCTCTTCGCCCGTGGCGACGGGCAGGATGCGCGTGCCCAGCGCTTCTTCCGCCTCAGCCTTCGTCATGCCGTCGAGGAAGAGCGCCTCGTCCGCCTTGAGCATCGCCCGCGGAATCAGCAGCGCGCGGCCGAAGTCTTCGCCTTTGAGCTGCCCGACAAGGTCACCGCCCGTAACCAGGCCGCCGACCGTGACGCTTTCGCCGAAGAACCGGTTTTTGATCGCGCGTGTGTCGATCGTGATGCCATACGGCAAAAGCTGCCGGTAGGATTCGGTGAAGAACGCATGCGCGGAGGTGCCACCCGCCATCAGGAATCGCTTCGGCGCTGACAGCGGCGTTCTCTCCTCGAGCGCATAGAGCATCTCGCCTTCAAACAATCGAAGCAAACCCACGCCGTTTTCAATCTGCGGAAACCCTTCATAGTCGTCATACGCGGGCAGCGTCCTGCCGCAGAGCGTATACCACTCGTCCGCGAGAAACACAAACCGGGTCCCGATGTTTCGAAGCAACTCTTTTTGGAGCGATTCGATCTCGTCGATGAGCGCCCCCGCCTCCCCGCGTGTGAACGCGCGCAGCGGGCTGAGCCCTTCGCGATGCCGCGTCAGGCCCACGGGGACGACCGCGAGCGTCTGCGCCTGCGGATAAAGCGCGAGCATGTCGTCGATCGAACGGCGGAGAACGTCTCCGTCGTTGAGCCCGGGACAGAGCACGATCTGCAGGTGAAATTGCAGCCCCGCCTCCGCAAGCCGCTTAAGCTGCGGCAGGATATCGCCCGCATGCGGGTTTTTCATCATCGCGCGGCGTACGGCGGGGTCGCTCGCATGGAGGGATACATACAGCGGGCTGACCCTGCGGCGTATGATGCGGTCGAGCTCGCGCTCGTCAAGGTTCGTTAAAGTGACATAGTTGCCCATCACAAACGACATACGCCAGTCGTCGTCCTTGACGTGCAGGCTGCTCCTGCCGCCCTTGGGCATCTGGTCGATGAAGCAAAACACGCAGTGGTTCTTGCAGGTGCGCATTTTGTCCATCAGGCTTGTCGCAAAGGATAAGCCCAGCGGCTCGTATTCGTCCTTTTCCAAATCGATCCGTTCGGTTTCGCCGTTTGCCTTGCAGACTTCCAGCGTCATCCGTTCGTTTGCCGTCAAGTGTTCGTAGTCGACGAGATCGATGACCGGCTCGCCGTCGATGGAAATCAGCGCGTCGCCCCTCTGCAGACCGGCGCACTCCGCCGGAGAACCGGGGAGCACATCGCTGATGATCTGTTGTTTGATACGCATATTTTCCATGATTGCATTATACCATCGTTCCGGCGAAAAGCCAAATTGCCGCTCGCCGTCCCCGCTCCCGCGTTTCCTGTTCTCTGGCAGAATATTTGCCTCCCATGCCGGGAAAATCGACACAACTGTCAGATATTACCTGATTCCTCGGGTAAAATCAATCATATTTCGGTGATTTTGTTGCTATAATAATGTAAGAACATAAACTTTTCTTAAAATGGAGGCTATTGTATGGATCCTCGTCTGCTTTCCTTCCTCCTGCGCGCCAAAAGAAACACCTATACCGCACACGGCGCGGAGGTTGCCGCTTCCCGCCCGAATTCGCATGATTTGTCGTATCGGGAAGGCGCGCTTCTGTATCTGGATACCTATCTCGGCGGGTTGCAGTTCGCGGGTGAAGAGGCGGTCTGGGATGACGGTGTTCCCGTCTGGTCGATGAACTACTGCGGACGCGTCACGGGAGAGGGCTTTCGCGGAGATTTTCTCAAGGAGGCGCTCCTTCGCGTGCCGGAAGACGCCCCGTATCGCGGGCCCGCGCTGTATGAAGAAGGCGGCCTCCGGTATGTTTGCCGCGCCGACGGCGCATTCGCCTGGTTTCAGGGGTACGAAGAGATTTTGCGGGACGGTTTGCGCATCTACGAGTGTTTCTTCCACGGCGGGTCAATCCGGTAGATTGCTGTTTAATTGTCGATTCTCTCCGTCAAAAACGTAAGAGTGCTTCTTCCAATCATGCGAGGGATGCCGCGGGCGTCCCTCGTTTTGTACCGGAGCCCTGTTGACAGCAAACAAGATTCGAGGTATAGTATATACGAACATTCGTTCTTATCCGCAGCCATCGTTTCGGCGGAGCATGCATCCGCGGAGTTGCGCAGCGCATCCCGCAAAGCGCGCCCCGGCGGTCCTGTTTGCGGGCAAATGCTTTCAAGGAAGTAATCGGAGAAACATCATGGAGGACAGAGCTTACATCGCAATCGATCTGAAATCCTTCTACGCTTCTGTCGAGTGTATCGAGCGCGGCTTGGACCCGCTGACCACCAACCTCGTCGTGGCGGATTCCGAGCGCACAGAGAAAACGATCTGTCTTGCCGTCACCCCCTCCCTCAAGGCGTATGGCGTCCCCGGCAGAGCGCGGCTGTTTGAGGTCGTGCAGAAGGTCAGGCAGATCAATGCTTTGCGGAGGAACAAGGCGCCTAAGTTTACCTTCGCCGGTTCCTCCTGCAACGAGATCGAGCTGAAGTCAAGACCGGACCTCTCGCTGGACTATATCGTCGCGCGGCCGCGCATGGCGCTCTATATCGCGTACAGCACGCGGATTTATGATATCTATCTGAAGTACATCGCGCCGGAGGACATCCACGTCTATTCCATCGACGAAGTCATGATAGACGCGACCGCATACCTCAAGGCCTGCAAGCGTACGGCCCGCGCGCTTGCCTCGGAGATGGTTCGGGATGTGTTCCAGACCGTCGGCATCACAGCGACGGCCGGCATCGGCACAAATCTATACCTCTGCAAGGTCGCGATGGATATTCTCGCAAAGCACATTCCGGCGGATGAAAACGGTTTGCGCATTGCGGAGCTCGATGAAATGAGCTATCGCCAACTGCTGTGGTCGCATCGGCCGCTGAAGGATTTCTGGCGCATCGGCAGCGGATATGCAAAGAAGCTGGAGGAGCACGGCCTGTATACGATGGGCGATATCGCACGCTGCTCTCTCGGAAAACAGGGCGACTACTACAACGAAACCCTTTTATATAAGCTCTTTGGCATCAACGCCGAGCTTTTGATCGACCATGCGTGGGGATGGGAACCCTGCGGTATGTCCGATATCAAAGCGTATCAGCCGAGCGCAAGCAGCGTCGGCTCGGGGCAGGTGTTGCACAGCGCATACGACTACGACAAAGCAAAGTTGATCGTGCGCGAGATGACCGATCAACTGGCGCTCGATCTGGTCGATCGAAAGGTCGTGACAGATCAGCTGGTATTGGCGGTTGGATACGATATCGAAAGCCTGAAGGATCCGGCGGTCAAAGAAAGCTATCGCGGCATCATTACAACCGACTGGTATGGCCGCTCCGTTCCAAAATCGGCGCACGGGTCGGTCAATCTCGGCAGGCAAACCTCATCCGCAAAGCTGCTCCTGGCCGCGGTTACGGAGCTGTACGAGCGCATCGTCGATAAGACTCTCCTGATCAGGCGGGTCAACATCGCGGCGAATCATGTTGTCGACGAAGCATTTGCGCAAAAGAAAGCCGCCTGCGAGCAGCTCGATCTCTTTACCGATTATTCGGCTGTTCGGCTGCAGCAGGAAGCGGAAGAAACCGCCCTCGCGCGGGAAAAGAAAATACAGACCACCCTGTTGGTCATCAAGAGAAAGCATGGGCGAAACGCCATTTTGAAGGGCATGAATCTGGAGGACGGCGCGACTATGGTTGATCGAAACAGGCAGATCGGAGGGCACAGGGCATGAGCGAAGACTACGACGATATCATCCATCTGCCGCACCATACCTCCATTTGGCATCCCCGCATGGCGGTGCCTGCCCGTGCCGCACAGTTCGCGCCGTTTGCAGCGCTTGCCGGCTACGATGCCGCGGTAGAGGAAACCGCGAGGCTGACCTGCGAGCGTCCGGAGTTGGACGAATATGTGGTGAACGCTTTGAGCGTTCGCCTGCAAATCCTGGCGGAGCATCTTGCTGAGCGTCCGGAAATCACGATTACCTATTTCCTGCCGGATCACATGAAAAACGGAGGGGCATATGTCACGCTTGCCGGCGTGCCAAGGAAGGTCGAGGAATTCAGTCGTCTGGTTATTTTGGCCGATGGAACCGCGATCCCCTTTGAGGATATCGTCGCAATCGAAGGAACTCTCTTCGCAGCGCTCAACGGCCTATAGCATGCACGTCGAACACCGCACTCTTTGGGGGACACCTCAAGCCTAGACTACTCTTTGGGGGACACCTCATTCCATATTAGTGCCCTCGTTACACAAAGATTATTCAAAAATACTGTTGGCAATCCAAGTGTACTCAATAAGTTCTATGTATGTGATATATAACCGGTGGATACTTGCAGCTTCCATCCGTACTGATTCCAATAAACTCCAGATCACTTACGCCGGCGAAAAGTAATCGTGGAAGTTCAATTTGGAATCCACAATAATTCGCCGCTTCCGGATAACCGAGTCTGGCCGACACATCCGGACGGTTTATTCCATAATTGCACTGGAAGATTTGCTCCCCAATCTTCAGATAAAGCCTTTGCAGTGGGGCCTGTGTATTTGCATCTTCCGCCCAGCCTGTTAGTACAATGCTATCCGCCGCTCCGAGGTCACATTCTACATTTGGTTGCAATAACTGAGTCCCGCACGTTTCAAGACAAATACCGCCCTCGCTCAATCCGTCACCAATATCGTTCGCATTTGTGGATTGTTGAATGTTTTCAATGTCACTTGCGCTGGCAACAATCGGGACGCTGTGATATTCCGTTAAGAAACCGTTCAAGAGTCTTTCCGGGATTTCTAACAGGGTGACATCCGGCGCGACGATTGAGTCAATGTTTGGAAACGTGTACCCTGCGTACCAAATAAACACGGTACGCTTAAAGTTCTCCGCAAGCCATCGCGTCAATTGCTGCTTCTCGCCAATGTTGTCAAATTGCATAACGCTTGTGCCATAGATTAATAAGGTACCGTATTTGGCATCAGGTTTTTCATAAACGGCAAGTTCATGAATCCCGGTTCCGCTGATCGCGGCGGAGATTTGTTCGTAAAATGCGCCGCTGTCCATATACTTTGCCGTCAATTCGCAAACCGCAACGGGAGCGGTCTGTGTCGCGCCGAATAAATCCGGAACGCCCGCTATCCCGTTTGAATCCAGTGCATATTCTCCATCCACAAAGGTCATGTCGTCAAACGGCAGCAACTCAATTCCACCCGTGGACTTCATCTGGCGGGCGATTACCTTGTAAACCGCAAACGCCCCTAAATCGGTTGCATGGGTATCGCGCTTGCAGTATATTTGGCCGATTCCCTTGTCTTCGATCATTTGCCACTTTGGGTTGATCACATTCACATCGGTGTGTTCTGCCAAATTCTCGGAAAATACATCGATTGGCGACTCCCCGACCGTATAGTCCCCATCCGGAACCACCTCGGGATACACGGACATATTAGCAGGATATGTCAGAACATAGAGATCGGACCCTATGGCGGAATAGTATTTTTTCAGATTGCTGAGAACATCCATCTGTTGATCGATTGTCTCCTGCGGATAAGGATAGGTTCCTCTTGCAATCTTGACATTGTCATCATATAGATCGGAAATAAACACCCATCCGTCCTTGCCAATCACGAGGCTTGACGTTGGTGAGGCTTTGAATAGTTTCCATGTGAGCTCCCGAACCTTTAGCTTTCTGAAATCGGCATGGTCATTCAGCCAGCGGTTCATTTTCGTGGCAACGCCGACAACGTCACCAAGCGGTTGCTCCGCTGCGTCGACCTTGATGATACAAAAAGGCAAGAGTAAGAGCAGTAATAAAGCGGCAGTCATGATCAATCTTGCCGTTCTAAGCAGTTTCATACGCGCCTCCGAAGTCCATTAAAAGTTGCCATATATGAAGTCAACCTTGTTATCGAACCCACCGAACCACAGGCACGCCAATAAGACAACGGTGATTGCCACAGTTCGTAAAACAAAAGCTTTTTTGCCGGTAAGAGAACGCAAATTTCCATATTTCTCCTGTAGAAAGGACACAAAGAATATGGCAAGTAATCCGCCAAACGCAATGGCAAGCATCGCAAGCGTACCGCTCTTATCGACCCCCGTATATTTGATGAGGTAGGTACCGATTGCCTGAAGATCGAAAAGTCCTTGAAAGTTGGGTTTCAAGACGGCTCTTCCCCAAACATGTAGGCCGTCCCCCAGGGAGGCCATCCGCCCGAACGAGACGGACAACGCAAACAGCAGAAAGGTGCGCAAGCGTTGAAACAGATGCCAGAGTTTACTTTCTGTGTGGATATGGAGCACTTTGATTGTCTTGTTGAAAACAGGCTCAAGCAATATCCCGCCAAGAATCATCACAAAAAAGAACAAACCGCTTCCGCATATATACTTCCATGATCCGCCGTGCCAAAAGCCGACGCAAAACCAGGAAATAAACATGCCGATGTAGGTCGGGATATTTTTTGCCGCTTTGTTGCCGAATTTCCGTTTGATCGCCGCACGAATCTTCGCCATCCAACCGGATTTCAGCACCGGATAGAGTACATAGTCCTTCAACCAGAATCCGAGCGTCATGTGCCATCTGCGCCATACTTCCGATAGGTTTGTCGCGCCGAACGGACGCTGGAAGTTCTCTGCCAGCGGGATGCCAAACATCTCGCTAACGCCGATTACAATGTCCATCGAACCGCTGAAGTTCGAATACACCGTAAGCACATACATGATTGCGCCAAACACAAATCCAAACCCACGCAAAGGATTGCCGGGCAGCGCCTGCGCCTCATAGATCGCCGACGTAAAAACGGAGAGGCGGGTCGAAACGACCAGAACCTTAAAGATCCCCCATATCATTCGCTGAAGGCCGTTCCAAAGGTTGCGGACTTGGAAGGATCCTCCGTTGAAGAGCGCTTCCTGCATGAAGGAATACCGGGAGAAAGGTCCGGAGATCATTTGCGGGAAATATCCGGCGAAGAGCAGCATTTTCAAGGGATTTTTTTGCGGCTCGGAAATCGTTCCCCAACGTACGTCAAGCAAATAGCCGATGAGTATGAGCGTATAGTAACTGATGCCAAGAGGCGCGACCCACTTTGGCATCTCCATGCCGATTGGCAGGCCCGTGATACGGGCTATGATATTACAATTTCCGACGACAAAGCTGGACTCTTTATATAAAAATAAAACCGCCAAAAGGGCGATTATCGCTTCGCCAACAATCAGTGTTTTGGTTTCTTCCGCCTTTGCGCGGGCGATCCCCAGCGCTGCCAGCCAAGAAACGAGCGTCATTGCGGCAAAAACCGCAAGCAAAGCGACACTGCTGTTTGCAAGGAAGAACCCGACGCTTGCCGTAAGCAGAACGCACCATCTCCACTTTGGCGTGCAAAAATAATACAGGATCAGCGTCAACGTAATAAAGATCAAAAATTTCGCAGATACAATCGACAACCTTACTTCCCCCCCATGACCACGATGTTTTGTCCAGTGATCATGCCAGCGCCATCCGATAACAGGAACTCTATTGTCGGGACAACATCGTCAACCGACAGGTTGCGCTTGAGCGGGCTGCTTTCCGCGCTCAAGGAACGCGCAAGTTCCGGCACTCCCGATACGAATGTCGTCTCAATCATCGAGGGCGAGATCCCATTGATCGTAATCCCTTTTTCGGCATACTCAGCCGCCAGACACTTCATCAAGCCAAGCAGTGCATACTTTGCAACGCTATATGGTACGGCGAATTTTCCGGGAATGGCTCTCGCTACATTTTCGGTGAGCATAAACACAACGCGTCCGAATTTCGCCTTGGCCATATACGGCAAAAATGTGCGGCATAATAAGTACGCGCTTTGGACCTGGACCGTCCATTGGCGCTCATAGTCTGCCCATTCTGTTTTGGGAAACTGCAAATTAACATTCGGAATAGCGGGCAGGTGAACGAAATGCGTCGGAATAAGCCCCCGCTCAACCATTGCAACGGTAAAATGCTCCACTTGCTTCGGGTCGGAAAAGTCTGCCTGTAAAGGCACAACCTTCTCGCCAAACTCCTGAATCAGTCCCTCGATCTTTTGAATCGTTCGCCCGTAATGGCAGACAATCTGATCATACTCCTTCGCGGTGCGTCGGATGAACGCCCCGCCGATATCCGAACTCGCACCCGAAACAAGCAATATTTTACGCATCATCTGTTACCTTCACCTTCATTGAGCCGAACAGAAACTTTGTTCCATCTTCACCGGAAACGGAGACTTTTAAAGAGAGCAATCGGAATCGATCCTCCTTGTCGGTAACCACTCCGCTGATTACGACCGGGGTTTTTTCCCCGGTCGCGGAGAGTACGATCGGGCTTACGAATTCAAGCCGGACCGATTGGATGAGCGCATACTTCCCCGGAAGATACATGCCCGCTAGGGTGGAGAGGAAACTCCCAGTAAGCATACCGTAAACAACGCCCTGTTCTGTATGGCGGGGGTTTCTATCTCCCGTTAACTCGGCAAAGGCGTTCATCGAGTCCGGGCCGATCGCGGCAGTGAAGCTCGCCTCCTGCCCGAGTGTAATCTCATCATAGGAAAAGGCGTTCATTTCGTCGCCCGTTTCAGAAGAATATCGACCATTTCGCCAACATTCTTCATGGCGGTAACTTCGCCCATTGTAAATTTCATGCCGAAGTCTTCCTCGATTGCAAGGACGAGATTGATGTGCATCAGGCTATCCCAATCATCCACATCGTTTGCCGTCGTGCTTTCAATGACAACAATCGATGGGTCGTCAAACACTTCGTGAAAGATTGCATTCGTCCGTTCCATGATGGATTCTCTTGTGATGTTCTCCATTATAATCCCTCCAATAAACTAAAATTCATTTTTCAAACGGTTGAGGATGCTTTCGTGGTCAAATCCGTTGCATTTTCGAACATCCGCCGTTTTTCCATATCCATGGGCAAAACAATCGTTCAGCCCGATTCCTATAAGCGGAATACCCGCCCCGTTTCCCGCGAGAATCTCCGCGACGGCGCCGTAAATGCCTCCGTTGATCTGATGCTCTTCAACTGTGAAAACTTTACGTTTGCCGCGGACCGCCTGTAGTATCGCCTCCGCGTTCAAGGGCTTAATCGTCGAGATATTGTAAAGCGCTGCGCCGATTTCCTCACAGGCATGGAAGACTTCACCCGCGATGGTTCCCGTCGTAAACACCGCGATATCAGAGTCGGACTCCAGCAGCATGGGCACTGCGTTTTTGTCGAACTGATATGCAGGCGTATAGAGTTCTTCTTCTGCACTCATTCCCATACGAATATATATCGCGCCATCGTGTTCGTAGGCAAACTGCACCATTTGCGACAATTCGAGCGGCGTCGCGGCGGATAGCAAGGTAAGGTTTGGTAACGCTCTGAGCGCTGCGATGTCCTCCGTTGTGTGGTGCGACGTACCGAGCGTAGACCAGTGCCCGATCCCCATACCCATTCCAACAATTTTCACGTTTCGGTTTTGGAAGCAGATATCGTCACGAATGAATTCATAGCAGCGATAGGCAAGAAAAGTCCCTGTTGTATACACGAAGGGGATTTTGCCCATGGCAGCCATCCCGGATGCGGCCGCGACTTTGTTTTGCTCCGCTATCCCGAAATTGAAGCATTGCTTGGGCATATCGCGAAACATCATTCTATCATAATCTGTTCCGCTGTCGGACAACAGCGAACACACGCGGTTATCCTTCTGCATGATTTCGTAAAGCTTTGAGATATAGGCTCGTTGCATTATCGCCCCTCCTTCGCCTTTGCCAGGTCATCCCCGCAAATGCCGAGTTCTGCGCAAAATGTTTTGAGTTCGCCGCGGTTTGGCATACGCCAGTGCCAGGATGGATTGTTTTCCATCAGAGAGAGCCCTTTGCCTTTGACCGTATCCGCAATAAGGCAGCGCGGCTTATCGCTTTGCCATTCCCCCAGCAATTTTTCCTGGATGTCTGCCGTATCGTGCCCGTCAGCATATTTCACCTGCCAGCCGAAAGTTTCAATCTGTGTTCCCAGAGAATCATGGCCGATAATATTGGCTGTCTTATCCATCTTCTGGATATGATTGTTATCCACCAGAACGACGAGATTATCCAGCCTGAAAGCGGAAGCGGACAGGATCGCTTCCCAGATGGAACCCTCCTGGCATTCGCCATCTCCGACGAGGCAATAAACGATGCCTTTGCGTTCGTCGGATTTCAGCGCCAGAGCCATGCCCAAAGCGATCCCTAAACCATGGCCCAGCGAACCGGTCGATGCTTCGACCCCCGGCGTATCGAGCATGTTCGGTTCGCCGCCGAAGTGTTCAATCTCACTCTCGTCAAAATATCCGCGCTCCGCGAGCGTGACATAGAGCGCGAGCGCGGAGTGGCCTTTCGAAAGCACAAAGTGATCGTCAGCGGTCATCACTCCGTTATAAAGCGTGTGCAGCAATTCTACGCACGAAAAGCAGCTTGCAAGATGCCCTACGCCCGAACGATATGCGTGAAGAAAGATTTTCTTACGTTGTTCGATTAACATGTATGGTATTACACCTCCGGTCGTAATTTGTGATCGTAAGCGAATAGATGCCCTCGCCAATTGTTTCAAAGCCCATCCGCGGGTAAAAATCCTTTACCATTGCGTTCTTTGCGGTTGGATAATAGTATCCGTACAACCGCGTAATTCCCCGCTGTGACGCAACGCGAACCAGTTCATCGAGCAGCGCGTACTCCATATCGCGTTTCAGGACACGGCACGACATCAGCCAGAGGTCCAAGTGCAGGATCGATCCATCCATGCGGCCGATGCAGACCGTCACAACACCGTTATCCCCGAATTTATCTTCTAGTTTACCATATAATGTAATGCAATTGGGATCAGCGGCCGCGGCTTCAATTTCGGACTGCGTATATCGTTTCGTCGTCAAGTTGAACTGATTGCTCTTGTTGGTGAGCTGCGCAATGCGCGTAAGATACATCGGGGTAAACGGCTGAATTTCCGCTGCCATTTCAAGCGAGAGTAGATAGTCCTGATAGTCCGTAAAATTCGTTTGGAGTCGGCTACGCTCGGCATTGGCTTTGTACTGTTCGTTACGATTTGCATCATCCGCGGTCATTGCCGTTACTTCAAAGTATCCGGCGCGGTCGATTGCGTAGATATAATGCTCCGGCTTATCCAGTTCGGGTATGGCTACGCCCGGTACGTGCTGTCTTACGATATCGCGTTCGACGGGATTATCGTCCACAAAGACGAACGCATCCGCGCCAAGCGAAAGCTCTGCAGCCATTCCGATCAGATTATGCGACTTCGGCTCCCAATTTGCCTTCACCAGAATAAAATCATCCGGTTTGAGCGTGCTGTCTGGACGTTCAAGTCCGGCTATGGCATTTGCAAGCTCGTTCTTACTGTTTACGTTCAAGATTACGCCGATGTCCTTGTGCGCCTTGATGTATGCCTGAAACTCACTATACACCTGGCCCATAGACGTTTCCTGGCCAACGACGATTCCTTCCGCTCCATCATCCCCGACGATCCCGCCCCAAAGAGTGTTGTCGAGGTCAAGTGCAAACGCTTTTTTATTCTTCCCGAAAATGGACTTTATGATGTTTGCCGCGTTGCGCGCAAGATATGGCATCGCATCCAAACAAAGCGCATACTTGTACATGTGCCAATAGAAAGGATCCGACCATTCTTTGAGTCCGTAATCGGCGGAAAGCCAGTTGATATCTAAAATATAGAAGTTGTCATGCGTGCGTGCATATTCGGCAAAATGAAGGTTCATTTCCGTCACACGATACACACTGCCGTGTGAGGCTTCTCTGTTGCCCATGACACGGTAGTACGGATACTCGAAGTTGTTCTGGATAATAGGGCAATGATAGGTATCAGCCAGTCGCTGCCATATCGACGCAAAATGATCGTACTCCGCAAAGTTTCGAAGTGATGTATGGATCCAAATAATATCTGGAGCAAAGCTTTCCAGTTGCTCGTTCGGAAACATCGCGTCCTGCCAATATTGCGCGTATTCCGACTCATAAAATTCCGCATCGATGTCGTAATGAAGCAGTATAATCTCCAAGCAGTTGCGAATATTATGCGTTGTAGAGCCACCGAGTATGGCTATGCGTTTCTTGATGCGCGCTGTTCCGTCCGAACGAAGTTCCCGCTGAATGCGCTTGCCGTGCGCTAAAATATCGCTTCCATCAAACGGATAATCAAGATGGTTGTTCAAAAAATGCCCTCCTGCAGAAAGAACTCTGTCATATTTTTTGTGATCTTAATAAAAAACCAAAAATATAGATGATCTTTCAGTTTCTCCACATGTGATTCTTTTTATAATCAATATGCGTCCCAACATCGCATGATTAATATGAGTTATCATGCCGATATCTTAAGCATAAATAACTGCTATTCTATATCTTTATAATTATCGTTTGATACCTCGCAAATACTTCTGCAAGATTTTTCTTGTTTGAGTTATGTACTTTAATCATTTCTCTCTGTTTCGTGTTTTTCTTTTTCTTCTTGATAGTTTTAAAGCATAGCATTTCATGTATATACCCTATTGTTGCAATTATATCAAAGCCTGAACGCATATACAACTTCAGGCAGTCTATTCATTCTACTTTTTCATAACGATCCTTAGTCTGCGCTTTAGAATGAAAATTGTCTTAGTGGTGTGTAAATTAATTCATCCGTTTTTCTTTGCATTTAAAATTGATATCTTTCCCTACGTTAAACATAGGAGAATCGGGCATATCGCATCACATTATCGTTTACATTATTGTTATTTAAATCGTTTAGTTCTTCATGCATATTATGATCATGGCCAGCAGGAGGGAGTTGAAATGAAGTATGGTTATGCTCGTTGCAGTACGAACGAAACGAAGCAGGATATTTCTCGCCAGATCAAGGAGCTACAGGAAATGGGTATTGATCGTTCTAACGTATTTCTGGAGTATGAAAGCGGAACGAAGATCCATCGTGTAGAACTGTCTCGCCTTCTGGCTACGGTTCACCCCGGCGATTGTATTGTCGCAACCGAGGTGAGCAGAATTACCAGAAGCACGAAGCAGCTTTGTGAGATCATTGAAACGGCTAAAGAGAAACGTCTCATGCTTTTATTTGGCACCTTTGTTGTGGACTGCGCAAAAGAGCTTGATCCAATGACAGAAGGCATGTTAAAGATGATGGGCGTGTTTTTCGAGATCGAAAGAAACCTGATTAGCCAGAGGGTTAAAAGCGGCATAGCAAATGCAAGGTCAAAGGGAAAGCGTGTTGGTCGGCCTGTTCTACAAAGCAATGATATTCCTGCGAAAGTAATTAAGACATATGAGCTGTACCAAAGCGGTAGCATTAGCAAGGTTGATTATGCTAGAATGTGCGAGATCAGCAAACCAACATTGGATAAGTATCTGGGTATAATGGCCGAATCCCAATTGATAATGATGTGGAAATGAAGGTTGTGTCAGACTTGTTAGGACATAGTACATACTCTACAACAGCTGATATCTACACAAACATCCTGAACAAGAGGAACCAGCCAGCAGAGATCATGCAGTTGAAATTCGGCACTGAGATGAAGTAGTTTCTAGTGCTAAATTGTACGACCTTAGCAAAAACCTTAGCAAGAGCACCTTCGACAAGAAATCTAAAGTGATTGAAAGTGCATGATAAAAAGAAAAAGCCCCCTAAATGGGGACTTTTTGGCGGAGAGTTAGGGATTTGAACCCTAGTTACGGTTCCCCGTAAACACGATTTCCAATCGTGCGCCTTCGACCACTCAGCCAACTCTCCA
>CAYPEV010000013.1:0-3232 GCA_964409605.1 uncultured Christensenella sp.
GTATAAAGCCGTCATGAAGCCCAAGGAGGGCACGATCCTGACCGTCTCCCGCGTGATTGCGGAAAACGTGGCAACGCTGCAGCAGCAGGGGGCGAACGTCTATCGCCTGATGGACGAAATGCTCACGAGCGGCGAAAAAGCGCTTGCGGACACGCCAAACCTCCTGCCCGTGCTCAAAGAAGCGGGCGTGGTCGATTCCGGCGGCAAAGGATTGCTCACGATCTACAAGGGCTTCAAGCTCTCGCTGGATGGCGAGGAGATCGAAAGCTATGAAGAGCTCGTCTCCGCCCAACCGGTGCAGGAAACCCTGAATGTCGACAGTTTCTCCGGCGAAAATATTACGTACGGCTATTGCACGGAATTTTTTATCGTTCATCTCTCGCCGGAGACCGATGAAACGGAGATCGAGAGCTTCCGCAACCATCTCGAGCGCCTTGGCGACTCCGTCGTCGTGGCAAACGATGCGGACATGATCAAGGTACACGTGCACTCCAACTCCCCGGGCAAGGTGCTTCAGATGGCGCTGCGCTTGGGCGAGCTGGATAAGCTCAAGATCGAGAACATGCGCGAACAGAACCGCGAACTCATGGCGGAACGCAAGCGCAACGAGAAGGAATTCGGCCTGCTCGCGGTCAGCACCGGCGAAGGGATCGACGAACTCTTCCGCGCGCTCGCGGTCGATGCGCTGATTCCCGGCGGGCAGACGATGAACCCCAGCATCGATACCATCGCGTCCGCGATCAACAAGATCAACGCCCGAAACGTGTTTGTGCTGCCCAACAACTCCAACATCATCCTTGCCGCGCAGCAGGCGAGCGAGCTGACGCAAAAAGGCGTTGTGCTGATTCCGACCAAGACGATTCCGCAGGGTATCGCGGCCTGCATGGCGTATTCCAAGGACGCGAGCATCGCGGAAAACGAAACCGCCATGAAGGAAGCGCTCTCGGATGTCATCAGCGGCTCGGTTACTTACGCTGTGCGCGATACCAAGTTTGATGGAAATACCGTTCAGAAGGGCGATATGATCGGCCTCGTGAACAACCACCTCGCGGTCTCCGGCAAGACGGTTGCGGACGCCACGAGCGATCTTGTGCGCAAGATGATCGCCGAGCGCGGGGACGACGCCTGCACCGTAACCCTTTACTTTGGCGAAGGCCAGACGGAAGAGGATGCGCAGGCGATCGCGGACAAGCTCCAGGAGGAGTTTGAAAACGCGGAGTTCATGGTGCTCGCGGGCGGGCAGCCGCTGTATTACTACTACGTCGCGGTGCAATAAATACCCTTTGCCGCGCGGTCAGCAAACCAAACAGCCGGCGACGGAACGACGTGTTCCCGTCGTCGGCTGTTTTACAATGCCCTATGGCTTGATTTGAGGAACACTATGCTGGATGACGCGCTGACAAGCGTGAAAGGAATCGGGCCGAAGCGCGCGGAGCTGTTTTTGCAGCTTGGCGTTTCTTCCGTGCGCGATCTGCTCTTTCGTCTGCCGCGTGACTATTTGGACTACACGAAAGCCATGCCGGTTTCACAGCTCGTCAACGGTCAAAACGCCGCCGTTCAGGTGCGCATCTGCGGGGCGACCCGGTTTTTCCGCAAGAAGGGGATGACCATGCTCTCCGCGCCCGCGCAGGACGAGACGGGCAGGATCACGCTCAAATGGTTCAATCAGCCGTATCGCAGTTCGCAGGTGCAGATCGGCGAGGTCGTCTATGCCAGCGGACGCGTGCTCAAAAAAAACGGAGTTTCGCTGCTGAATCCGTCGCTCTCCCAGGCTTTGCCGGGCATCGTCCCCGTGTATCCAACCGTGAAGGGCGTCAACCAACGCGCCTGGCGGGACAGCATCTTCGCGGCGCTGGAAAGCGTTTGGGACAAGATCCCCGAACCGCTGCCGAGAACGCTGATGGAGCGCTATTCGCTCGTGCCGCTCGCGCTCGCGCTGCGGCATGCGCATTTCCCCTTCAGCCGTGAGGCACTGCAGCTCGCGCGGCGCAGGCTCGATTTTGAAAACACACTGCTTTATTTCATCCTTGTTGAACTGCAAAAATCGGAACGGCTGCGGCAAAATGGATTTTCGTTCGATACCAGCGGCGTTTTGACGCGCTTTCTTTCGAAGATTCCCTTTCAGCCGACGCGGGCGCAGATGCGCGTGATGGAGGAAATCTCGGCCGATATGCGCGCGGGTGTACCGATGAACCGCCTCTTGCAGGGGGACGTGGGCTCCGGTAAGACGGCGGTCGCGATGTACGCGCTCTGCGTCGCTGCGGCAAACGGCAAACAGGGCGCCCTGCTCGCGCCGACGGAGATCCTCGCCGAACAGCACGCGCAGAACCTCAGCGAAATCTTCGGCGAGACAGTGGTTCTCCTCAAAGGCAGCATGAAGAAAGCGCAGCGGGACGCCGCTCTCCAAAAGATCGCGGATGGCAGCGCGCTGTTCGTGGTCGGCACGCACGCGCTTTTTTCCGGCGATGTGCGCTTTTGCGATCTTGGCTGTGTCGTGACGGACGAGCAGCACCGCTTCGGCGTGCGCCAGCGCGCGGCGATGCTCGAAAAGGGCGTGCGTCCGGATATGCTCGTCATGAGCGCGACGCCAATTCCGCGCACGCTCGCGCTGATTCTCTACGGAGACCTTGATATCTCCGTGATCGACGAGCTACCCCCGGGGCGAAAGCCGATCAAAACCAGCATCATCCCCGCAAGCAAGCGGGAGGATATGTACGCCTATCTCGCGGCGCAGGCGAAGGCGGGCGTGCAGAGCTATGTCGTGTGTCCGGCGATTGAGGAGAGCGATACGATCGAATGTCCCAGCGTGGACGCGCTCTTTGCCGAGCTGAAAAAAAAGCTGCCGGAGACAAAGATCGCGAAGCTGCACGGCCAGATGAAGGAAGCGGAGAAGGAGCGTGTGATGCGCGCCTTCCGCGCCGGGGAGACGGACGTTCTTGTGACGACGACGGTCATCGAGGTCGGCGTGCACGTACCGAGCGCCTGCATCATGGTCATCGAGGGAGCGGAGCGATTCGGCCTGTCGCAGCTGCATCAACTGCGCGGCAGGGTCGGCAGAAGCGCGAGGCAGGCGTATTGTTTCCTGCTCTACGGCGTGGAGAGCGGGCAGGAGAACGAGCGCATGCTGACCATGACGCAGACGAACGACGGTTTCGAAATCGCACAGAAAGATCTGGCCCTGCGCGGGCCGGGCGATTTCATCGGCACACGGCAGCACGGGGAGAGTGGCAAC
>CAYPEV010000013.1:3242-8911 GCA_964409605.1 uncultured Christensenella sp.
CGTCTCCTCGGAGGGCCAGGGGGGAAATGCCGGCAACCTTCTCGCGGGCGCGATGGACGCAAAACTGCTGGAGGAAACGTCCAGCGCCGCAAAAGAAATCCTCGCGGCGGGCGGGGAAGAGAGCGCGCGGCTCATCGAACTTGCGAACGAACGGTACGGAACCCTGCTTGGCGATATTGCGATGAACTGACGAAGTTTGTCGAAAGCCGGTAGAATCATCCGGCAATTTTGTGAAGTATATTCGATGTGTTTTGACGAGCAAATGTGTTTGACGTCATTTTGCGTTCATGTTATAGTAGGAATATTCTCGAAAAAAGCTGACACAAGAGCGATTGTGTCGGGAAATGGATCATACAGGGGTGGCTATGGATTATCAGGGTTTGATTTCAGATTGCGTTCGCCGCATTCCGCCTTCGGGCATTCGGAAATATTTTGATCTGCTGGATGATTCGCACATCAGCCTCGGCGTAGGCGAGCCGGATTTTCCGACGCCGGATCGCATCCGCAAGTACGTGGCGGAGCGGCTCAAGACCGAGCGAGTGCCGTATTCGTCCAACTCCGGCGACCCGCATCTGCGTGAGCTGATTCTGCGCTTCCTTTCGGAAAAATATGAGATCAACGGCTATGAGTCCATCGACAACGTGCTCATCACCGTCGGCGCAAGCCAGGCGATCGATCTTGCCATGCGCGCGATCCTCAACCCGGGCGACGAGGTGATCTATCACGAGCCGTGCTATGTTTCCTATGTGCCTTCGATCGAGCTTGCGGGCGGCACGGCCGTTCCGGTCCTGACCAGGCACGAGGAAAAGTTCCGCCTCAGCGCGGATGCCGTCAAGGCGGCCATCACGCCGAAAACGAAGGCGATTCTGATTGCGTTTCCGACGAATCCGACGGGCGCGATCATGGAAAAGAGCGATCTGGAAGCGATCGCGGAACTCGTGCGCGGAACGGATATCCTCGTGGTCACGGACGAGATCTATGCGGAATTGACCTTCAACGGCAAAAAGCACGTTTCGTTTGCCGCGCTGCCCGGCATGCGGGAGCGCACGATCGTGCTCAACGGCTTTTCCAAGGCGTTTTCGATGACGGGCTGGCGCCTCGGCTACGCCGCAGGCCCCGCGGAACTCATCGCAGCCATGCGCAAGGTGCACCAGCTCATGATGCTTTGCGCGCCGACGCCCGCGCAGTGGGCAGGCATTGCTGCATTGGAGCAAGGTTTTGCGGATGATTTTGCGGACACGCGGTATATGATCAACGAATATGAATCCCGCCGCCGGTATATCATCGACGCGTTCAATTCGTATGGGCTGGACTGTAACGAACCGGAAGGCGCGTTCTACGTCTTCCCGTCAATTCGTTCCACGGGCATGAAGAGCGAACAGTTCTGCGATGGGCTGCTCGCGAGCAAAAAGGTGGTCACCGTTCCCGGCAGCGCGTTTGGCGCGGCCGGCGAGGGGCATATCCGCTGCTGCTACGCTACTTCGATGGAGCACATCGAAGAAGCGATGCGGCGCATTGGCGAATATCTCAAAGAGATTCGCTGAAACGCGCGTATGTTTGCCCCGTCACGATGATCGAGACGGGGCTTTTCTTCTGTTTTGCCGCTCTGCCGCAAAAAAGGCGCGGCCAACCCGCCCGTCTTGGCTTTTCATTTGCTCGAAACGATTTATAATGAAGATTGGGTCTACTTTTCGACAATATCGGGGGAAATATGATACAGGAAAAGACGTTTATCACGCTGGAATACGATAAAATTCTCTCTATTTTAAAACAACATCTGGCAAGCGAAATCGGACTGGAGTTTGCGGAAAAGCTCCGCCCTGCGACCGCGCTGAAAGAGGCGGAGACGCTCCAGGAGCAGACCTGGGAAGCGGAGAGCATCTACACGCGCACCGGAAGGACGCCGATCTCCGGGTTCCCCGACGTACGCGAGCTGGTCGGCAGGATGCACGCGTCGCTCTTTTTGAGCACGCGGGAGTTGCTCGCTATCGCGCAGGCGATGCGTGCCGCGCGGGAAGCAAAGGAGATCCTGCAGACCGGAGACGAGAACAGCCTGCTCTGCAACCTTGCAAACCGGCTTACCTCGCATCGCTCGGTGGAGGAAGAGATTGCTCGCTGCATTCTAGGTGAGGAGGAGATTTCGGATAACGCCTCGCCGGAGCTCAGCCGCATCCGCCGGCAGATCAAGATCGTCGGCGAACGAGTCCGCGAAAAACTCAACAGCATGCTCAAGAGCCAGACCACGCAGAAATATCTGCAGGAGGCTGTCATCACGATCCGAAACGGGCGCTATGTGCTGCCCGTCAAGGCGGAGTGCCGTTCCCAGGTGCCGGGCCTTGTGCACGACCAGAGCAGCAGCGGCGCGACGCTGTTCATTGAACCTTCCGCCGTTGTGGAGCTCGGCAACGAAAACAAGCGTCTGTTCATCGAAGAAAAAAACGAGATTGAACGGATCCTCTCCGGACTGACCGCGATGGTAGCTCCCTTTGCGGACGAAATCCACCAAAGCTGCAATGTCATGGGTGCGCTGGACGTCATCTTCGCGCGCGCGGTGATGGCGCGGGATCTGCGCGCCGTGCGGCCGAAGCTCAACGAGGCGGGGCGCATCCGCATCGTGCGCGGGCGGCATCCGCTGATCGCGAAAGATCGCGTCGTGCCCGTCGATATCTGGCTCGGCGAAACATTCCGTACGCTGATCATCACCGGCCCGAACACGGGCGGAAAGACGGTGACCCTCAAGACCGTCGGCCTTTTTTCGCTGATGGCGATGAGCGGAATGTTTATTCCCGCGGATGAGGGAACGGAGCTTTCGATCTTTGAGAACGTGTTTGCGGATATCGGCGATGAGCAGTCGATCGAGCAATCGCTCTCGACCTTCTCTTCGCACATGACCAACACCGTCCGCATCCTCGCGGAGGCGGACGAGCGCTCGCTGGTGCTGCTGGATGAGCTTGGCGCGGGCACGGACCCCATCGAGGGCGCGGCGCTGGCGCAGGCGATCCTGGAAAGCCTCTATGAGCGCAGGACGCTCTGCGTTGCAACCACGCACTACAGCGAGATCAAGGCGTTCGCGCTGATGCACGCGGGAATGCAGAACGCGTCGATGGAGTTTGACGTCGACCGGCTGTGCCCGACGTATCGGCTCTTCATCGGCATCCCCGGCAAGAGCAACGCATTTGAGATCTCCCGCAGGCTGGGCTTAAGCGACGCGGTCATCGAGCGCGCGCAGGACTTCCTCCAAAAAAAGGACGTCGCGTTCGAAACTGTCCTCTCCGAGGCGGAGCAGGCGAGAAGAACCGCCGAAAACGACAAAGAGGCGATCTATAAGACCCGCATTGAGACCGAGAAGATCAAGGCCGAGCTGGAGAAAGAGAAGAAGAAACTCGAAGACGAAAAGACGCTGCTGCGGCAAAAGGCGCGCGAGGACGCACGCAGGATGGTGCAGGAGACGCGGCAAGACATGGAGAAACTGATCGTTCAACTGCGCTCGATCGAGAACATCGACCAGAAACAGTTGGAGCGCGCGGTGCAGACGTCCCGCGACGCGATGCGAAAGACGGAAGAGCGCCTCTATGAGCAGGCGGTGCAGCGCGACACGGCGGGTGAAGCGCCCGCGAGTGTGCGCCCCGGCGAACGCGTGAAGCTCATCACCCTTGGGCAGGAAGCAACGGTTCTCAAGCCCGCGGACGCCAAGGGAGAGGTGCTTGTGCGGGCAGGGGTGATGAAGCTGAGCATTCCGATCAACGACATCCGCCCTGTCGAACAAAAAAAGAAACCGCAGCAGACCGCGTCAAAGGTTACCCTTTCGCAGGACCGAGGCAGCGCGCTTTCGATCGATCTGCGCGGGAGCATGGTGGACGATGCATGCCTGGAACTGGATCGCTTCATCGATAACGCGCTCATCACAGGTGTGCATGAATTCTATGTTGTGCATGGGAAAGGCACGGGCGCGCTTCGAAGCGGCGTGCAGCAATACCTCAAGAACCATCCGCGCGTGAAAACGTATCGCATCGGCGCGTACGGCGAGGGCGACGCGGGGGTGACGGTAGTCACGCTGAAGTCGTAAATCGATTCAAAATGGGGAATACTTCTCCAAAACGTATATACAAACGCCGCAAATGACGATCGCTTGCGGCGTTTGTGTGACAATTTACAGCCGTGTTGGACAAAGTCAACAATCTCTGCTATACTTTACCCAAATGTGAGAGAAGAAAAAGATTGCTCGCATTTTTCCTATCAAGTACGGAGGTGATCGGATGGAGAACAATACCATTCTGGTCATTGATGACGACAGAAATATTCTCGCCATCATCGAGCTGTATCTCAAAAAAGCTGGATTTCAGGTATATACCTGCGCGGACGGCACATCTGCTATGGCGGCGTTCCACGAGACGAAGCCTTCGCTCGTCGTGCTGGATATCATGCTGCCCGGACGCGACGGCTGGGCGGTTCTCCATGATATCCGCATGGAGAGCGAAACCCCGGTCATCATGCTCACCGCAAAGGGCGACACGGGCGACCGCGTGCAGGGCCTGGAACTTGGCGCGGACGACTACATCAGCAAACCCTTTGACGCAAAGGAACTTATCGCGCGGATCAAAGCGGTTCTAAGGCGCAGCACGCCGAGCGAACCCGCGCGGACGATCTCGCTGCCGGGACTGACCGTTTCGCTCGAAAACTATGCGGTTACCCTGGACGGCCGGCAGCTTGAAATGCCGCCCAAAGAGATCGAGCTTCTGTATTTCCTCGCGAGCCACACCGGCAAGGTGTTCACGAGGGAGCAGCTTCTAGAACAGGTCTGGGGGTTTGACTTCTTCGGCGATTCGCGCACGGTGGACGTACACGTCAAGCGCATCCGCGAGAAGCTTGGCGATGATCATGAATGGGAGCTTCGCACCGTATGGGGCGTTGGGTATAAATTCGAACAGAAGTGATGCGGTAAGATGCGCAAGGACTTTCTCAGAACGCTCTTTTCCCGAATGCTGGCAACCTATATGGGCGTTACGCTCGGGTTGCTGCTTCTTTCCGGCTTGATCGTCGGCACGCTGATGTCCGGCTTTGTCATGCGGAAGGAAAAGCAGAATATCGCAAATGAGATCAGCATCGTTACCGAGCTGTACTTTAACACAAAGAGTTCCATCGCGGGTGAAAACGCGGCGATTCTGGAACTCAATACAATCGCACGGCACTACGACGGGTTGATTCAAATCATCTCCGTGGATGGCGCCATGGCGCAATATGCCTCCGGCTCAAAGTGGAACGAAGTCATGAACGTCCGCTATTCGGAGGAAGAGATATCACGCATGCTGAACGCCGTCTCTGATTTGGACGCGAGCAGCGTGCGTTTTACGCAAATCAAGGGTAGTTTTCAGATGCTCGCGGGGACAAAGCCCGTGATGACGGAAGGCGTCGCGACGCACGTCGTTCGTTTTTACATCGATGTCACCGAGGCGCGCGGCGCCGTGAGCATGGCGTTTGCCGAGGTGATACTGGTGTCGCTGATCGCGGTTTTGATCTCCGTCATCGCGGTATACTACACCACCTCGCGGCTCACGAGACCGTTTATGGAGATCAACGAGATCGTGCAGAAGTACGCCAAGGGCGATTACAACATCCGCATCCCGATCAGCAGCCTTGACGAGGCGACGCAGCTTGCGGTGAGTTTCAAC
>CAYPEV010000013.1:8921-22329 GCA_964409605.1 uncultured Christensenella sp.
CAATAACATGGCCGATCAGCTCAAGGATCTGGAGGCGACGCGCAGAAGCTTCGTCGCCAACGTCAGTCACGAGCTGCGAAGCCCGCTGACCAGCATGAAGGGCTTTCTGGAAGCCATGCAGGACGGCACGATCGGGCCGGAGGAGCACGAGAAATACATCGGCATCGTTCTTTCGGAAACGCGGCGTATGGCGGGGATGGTCAACGATCTGTTAGACCTTGCGCGCATCGAGAGCGGAAAAACCGCGTTGAAGCTGGAGATTTTCGATATCAACGAACTGATCCGCAGAACGTTGATTACGTTTGAAGCGCGCATCTACGAGCACCAGATGGAAGTGGACGTCAAGTTCGCACAGGAGCAGTATTATGTCGAGGCGGACAGCGCGCAGATCTCCCAGGTGCTCCGCAACATCATCGACAACGCGATCAAATATTCGCCGGACAACACGAAGCTGAGAATCGCGACCTATGCCATGCGGCGCGAAATCTACGTCAGCATACAGGACTCCGGACAAGGCATACCGGAAGAAGACATTCCGCATGTGTTTGATCGCTTCTATAAGGTCGAGAAGGCGCATACACCCAGCAAGCAGAGCGGAACAGGCCTCGGTCTTTCCATCGTGAAGCGCATCATCGACCAACACAACCAGACTATCACACTCAAGAGTGCGAAAGGAAAGGGCAGCACGTTTACGTTTACGCTTAAACGCGCGCCGGTTCCGAAACGCTCGACGACAGACGGAGGAAAAAAATATGGAGCATAACGGATATTACACATCGGACCCAAGATATAAGAAAGATCATGAGGAGAAGAGCGGCAATCTATTTGCGGGCATTGTCATTACGATTGTCATCGTACTGCTTGCGCTGCTCGTCACCGGCCTCTTCTGGCCGAATCTGCTCGGCGTAGTTACGCCGGACTATTCCCTGGTCGATGTCACGCCGACGCCACAAGTGGGCGACGACGCGATTGTCCCGCCGGATGGCAGCCAGGCCGCGACGGCAACCCCGCAGCCGACGCCGACGCCGGTGGTATCCGATCAGGACCGCGTGATGCCGAACCTGGACGGAATCGCTCCGGCACTGCCCGGCCTTGCTGACAACCCCATTCCGGATATCTATGACGCGGTCTCTCCCGGCGTGGTCGGCGTGCTGAACTATGTACAGGTGCAGAGTGGGGGAAAAGCCATCGATACGCTCTACGGAAGCGGTACGGGCTTTGTCGTCTCCAGCGAAGGGTATATCCTGACGAACGCGCATGTTGTGGACGGCGCGCACAAAGTCGCCGTCAAAGTGTTTGGCGAAGACGAAGAGCGCGCGGCGACGGTGATCGGTTCCGATACGGAAACCGATATCGCTGTGCTGAAGGTAGAGGGCGCCGAGCTGCACCCCCTGAAGCTTGGCGATTCCGATACGGTGCGTGTCGGCGAATATGTACTCGCCATCGGCAACCCGCTTTCCACCGATGAACTGGCGAACACGATCACGTTCGGCATCATCAGCGCGACCAAGCGCGAGGTGACGATCGACAACTATACCAATTCGTATCTCCAGACCGACGCCGCGATCAACTTCGGCAACAGCGGCGGGCCGCTGATCAATCTCAACGGCGAAGTCATCGGCATCAACAGCGCGAAGACGATCACCGCGGGATATGACGAGATGGGCAACGCGGTCAGCGCGGAAGGCATCGGGTTCGCTCTGCCGATCAATCAGGTGCAGAAGATCATGGAGGTGCTGATCACAAAGGGCTACATCGAACGTCCCGGTATCGGGATCACCGTCAGCACCGTAGACGCAGCGATTGCGCAGGAACTGGATATTCCCGTCGGCGCGTATGTAGAAAGCGTCGTGAAGGATAAGCCTGCGGATCGCGCGGGTGTGCTTGCCGGGGATATCATCACCGAAGCGAACGGAACGGCGATTACCACCCACCAGCAGCTGGTCAACATTGTGCTCGCTTGCATGATTGGCGACGAACTCCAGATTAAGGTCTATCGCGACGGCGCATACCTGGATATCACGATCGTCATCGGCAACAAGACGGAGATGAATTTTGACGATGTGGTCGGCGTTTCTCCGACGCCGCTGCCGGAAGCGACGCCAACTCCCAAACCATAAATTTCCAAAACAAACGAACGGCGCTCTTTGCGGGGCGCCGTTTTTGCATGCTCTATGGGTGATTGCATATGGATCTGAGTCAGAGGAGGGATTCTTTATTTTGGAAGTGTTTTCAGCAGATGCAGCGCGTATCCATCCAGCCCGTCCGAAAGCGTTGCGCCGATTCGCGTGCAATGCAGCCGTTCCATCAGATATTGCAGGATTACGCCTCCATGGAGGATCACGTCGTGGCGATCCTTCAGCAGCGGCACCTTCGCACGCTCCGTATCGCCCATGCTGTCGAGCGAATGCAGCACCGCGCGCAGCGCGAACAGATCGATCCTCTTTTCGCCCTGCCACGGAGAAAAGGTATCCTTTCCTTCGCAAAGCAGCGCGAGCGTCGTGATCGTGCCGCCGACGCCGAGCAGAACCTCCTGCACTGCCTGATGTTCGCCGGAGAGGACGGGGCGATCCGGCCGTTCATCCAGCTCCGGAGGGCCGAACACACCGGCCAATATGGGGTACAGCGCGTCGACAATCTCGCTGAGACCCGAATAGGGGGCAAGATCTTTCGCGCGGACGCAGCCGATCGGCCAGCTCTCGCGGGAATCGGGACGGACGATCTGCGTGCTGCCGCCGCCGATGTCGATCATCGTTCTTCCGCCTTCCGGATTTGCGCCCAACTGCGCGAACGCCGCCTCTTCTGAACCGGAGAGGATTCGCGCGTGCTTTTTGCCGATGATCTCCTCGACGGAGTCGATGAACGATCTGCCGTTCTTTGCGTCGCGTACGGCGCTGGTCGCATATGCATAGGAAGAAAAACCCTGCGCCGCGTGCTCGCTGTGCAGCGAGCGAATCACGAGCAGGGATTGCAGCATGCGCGATTTGGAGAGAGAGCCCGTTTCGGCGAGGCCTTCCGCAAGGCGCGTAGTATACACGTGTTTGCCGGAAAATTGCGGCATGTCGTCTGCATCCTGCGTTACGCGCAGGGTGCGGACGGAGTTGCTTCCGATGTCAAACAGCAGCAGCTTCATGGCTTCACCGGCGCCATGGTGACGACCGTTGTGCCCGGCGCGGTGGTCGGAAGCGGCGAAGGCGTCGGTGTTGGTTTCATGGTAGGCGTTGTGAGCGCAGGTACCGGCGTCGGCGTTTCAGCCAGCTTTGGCGTTACCTTTGCTTCTGCTGAGTCGTCGTAAAACTTCCAGTCGTCCTCAAACACATATCCGAGCTTTTCGCGCGCATATTGAATCATATAGTCTGTGGTACGCATATATTCCAGCATGCGCTCAAGACGTTCTTCTTCCACCTTGAGGATGTCCAACTGGGCTTGCAGTTCAATTTTCTCATCTGCGATCGTGGTCAGCTTCGTTTGCTGGGACAGATAGACGCCGCCCAGCACGAAAAAGGTCAATATAAAGAATAGAATGAGATACCGCGGCCGGATGCGAAAACCGGTGCGGATGCGCTCAAATCGTTCGGTGCGTTCGTTTCGTTCTGTTTTTTCAGATGGTCTCTTTGCCATGGTGTGTATCTTAGCACAATTTGTGTCAAAATAAAAGGGAAGGCACAATAGGTTTTCAATTTGGTTACAGGAAAACGATGATTGACGGAATCCAAGAAAGATCATATACTATCCAAATATCAAAAAAACAATGTCAATCAAGTTGTGCGTATGATCGGGGTGGCGTTTAGGGCAAAGTTGACCGGCGCTTAACCGCTGCAAAATGAAATCAAGACAAGAATGCTGTATGCTATGTTCAATTCGCAAACGCGATATCCATTGGGCGCCATTCGATTGCATGGTAACAAAACGGTTGTCTCAGGGGGAACGAACCATCGGCACAAACCCTGTGACGATTACAAAAATCCAGCTAAACAGCGCGAAAGCGGCGTGTGTTGTGAAAAAAGAGTGGCGTATATTGACAAAAACACGACCCGACGATATGATTTCTTCATCCAAGAGGTCACATCGAATCCGCTTCTTGATTTCGTTGACAGGTAGCAGGTCTTACCGTAGAGAGGAGTTTACAGTTGAACAAGGAACAGTTGGAGGCGAAAAGCCTTGGGGATTTGCGCGAAATCGCAAAACTTCAGGGTGTGAAATCCTTAACCAAATATCGAAAAAACGAGCTTGTGGAGATCATCATGGGAGGCGGTGTCGTGCCTTCCGATTTTGCGTCCGCGGCGGACGACGATGCGCAGGAAAGCAGCGCTGCACCGCAGGAAGCAACCTTCGGCGCGCAGCCTGCCGAGCAGGAAGCGCAGGGCGGCGACATGCCCATATCGCAGCAGGACGGCGATGGATATCGCAGATCCGGCTATACGCCGCGGCCTTATCAACAAAACAAGCCGTATTATGATAACCGCCAGCAACAGGGCGGGTACCAAAGAAGACAATATCAGCCGCAAGGAAGCTATCAGCAGAACTATCAGCAGCAGAGCGGATATCAGCAAGGCGGCTATCAGCAAAGCGGATACCAACGCAACAACTACCAACAAAACTCCTTCCAGCAATCCTCCTACCAGCAACCGAACAACTATCAGCAGGGATATCAGCAGCCGGCCTATCAGCAGGGATATAATGCGCCGAACTTCGGCGCGGAGCAGGGCGGCTTTGAGGGTGACCGCGCCTTCCGGCAGCGCAATCCCGAAGGCTATTACAACAAGGATTATGGCACAAGCAACCCCGCCGTACCTGAGATTCTCCAGACGGGGGATTGCGGAGACGCGGAGGGCGTGCTGGAGGTGCTGCCGGATGGCTACGGCTTCCTGCGCAGCGAAAATTATCTCTCGGGTCAGCATGACGTCTATGTTTCTATCGCGCAGATCCGCCGCTTCGGCCTGCGTACCGGCGACATGGTCACCGGCAAAACGCGCCCTTCCAAGGAAGGCGAGCGCTTCCTGGCGCTTCTCTATATCACGGCGGTCAACGGAGAATCCCCGGAGAGCATCGTAGAGCGCAAGCCGTACGAAGAGCTCGTTCCGGTGTTTCCGTACGAGCGCTATACGCTGGAATTACCCGGCACAAACAGCCTCGCGATCCGCTTGATCGACCTCATCGCTCCCATCGGAAAAGGACAGCGCGCGATGATCGTCTCCCAGCCCAAGGCGGGCAAGACGACGCTGCTCAAGAGCATCGCAAACGGCATATCGAAAAACTATCCGGACACGCACCTGATCGTGCTGCTCATCGACGAGCGTCCGGAAGAAGTCACGGATATGCAGCGCTCCATCAAGGGCGAAGTGCTGTATTCCACATTTGACGAGCTGCCGGAGCACCACACCCGCGTGGCGGAGATGGTGCAGGAGCGCGCAATGCGCCTTGTCGAGATGGGCAAGGACGTGGTGATCCTGATGGACAGCCTGACGCGGCTTGCGCGCGCCTACAACCTGACGATTCCGCCGACCGGACGGACGCTTTCCGGCGGTATGGATCCGGGAGCGCTGCACAAACCCAAGCGCTTCTTCGGCGCCGCGCGAAAGATTGAAAACGGCGGCAGTCTCACGGTGATTGCCACCGCGTTGACCGAGACAGGCAGCCGCATGGACGATATGGTCTATGAGGAGTTCAAGGGCACGGGCAACATGGAGATCCACCTGGACCGCAAGCTCAGCGAGCGCCGTATTTTCCCTGCCATCGATATCTATAAATCCGGCACGCGCAGGGAAGACCTGCTGCTTTCATCGGAGGAGCTGGAGGCGGTGCGCACCATCCGCCGCGTACTCGCGGGAGGCAACACCGCGGATGTGACGGAGCATCTCATCAGCATGCTGGAGAAGACCAACAACAACGAAGAATTCCTCCAGCGTCTCAAGGACTGGGTCAGCATCTATGAAAAGGATGGATACACGACCATGTCTACAAGCCGCTTTGGGAAATAGTGCGGGTTGATCACGATAATTTACCCGTAAAAAAGCGCAATTAATTCGAAAAACTATTGATTTTTTTGCTATCGAACGCTATACTAGCTTTTGGTAGTGTTTTAAAGGAGTGATCAAGCATGAAGAAGGATATCCATCCGAAATATGGCGAATCTCTGGTTCGCTGTGCTTGCGGCGAAACCTTCAAGACCGGTTCCACGAAAGAGGAACTGTCTGTCGAAATTTGCAGCAAGTGCCATCCGTTTTTCACCGGCAAACAAAAGCTTGTGGATAGCGGCGGACGTGTTGACCGTTTCAAAAAGCGTTACGGTCTGTAAGAAGCGTAAAAACCTTCCCTGTGCAGGGGGAGGTTTTTTCTTGCCCGGCTATGCCGCGTATGATAAAATAATCGGAACATGCAGGATGCAACCCGGGACAGGATTGCATCACGCTTGAATGTACAAAGGGGAAAACAATACATGAAACGATGCTCGGTTGGCGGTCAGGCTGTCATGGAAGGTGTGATGATGCGCACCATGAGCGGTGGGATCGCGCTCGCCGTACGCAAGTCGGACGGCAGCATTGAGACCGAATACACGCCCAAAAGGGAAACGAGCAAGCACCCGATTCTCAAATGGCCCGTGGTTCGCGGCGTGGTCGCGTTTGTCGACTCGCTCGCCACAGGAATGAAGATGATGACGCGCTCGGCGGAACTCTATGGCGAGGCCATCGAGGAAGAGCCGAGCCGCTTTGAAAAATGGATCGCGAAAAAGACCGGCAAGGACGTGATGGATATCGCGATCATCGTCGCTGTCGTGTTCGCGGCAGCCCTTGCAATTGGGCTCTTCGTGCTGCTGCCGTCGCTCGTGACGCAGCTGATTCACTGGCAGGAGGGTTCGCCGCGCATCTGGAGAAGCCTTGTGGAGGGATTCGTCCGTCTGATCATATTCCTTGGCTATATCACGGCGATTTCTCTGATGAAGGATATCCGCCGCGTCTACATGTATCATGGCGCGGAGCACAAGACCATCGCCTGCTACGAGCACGACGCGCCGCTGACGCCGGAGAGCGCGATGCAGTATTCGCGCCTGCACGCGCGCTGCGGAACAAACTATCTCTTCCTGGTCATGGCGGTATCCATCCTGTTTTTTGCGATGCTGCCATATGCGGAGAATCTATTTTTACGCGTGCTCACGCGAATCATCTTTTTACCGCTCGTCGCGGGCCTCGCCTACGAGGTGCTCAAACTTGCCGCGGCTTCCGACGCCCTCTGGGCGCGGATCATCCGTGCGCCTGGTTTGGGGCTGCAATACCTGACGACGCGTGAGCCGGAACCCGCGATGATCGAGGTTGCGATTGCGGCGTTTAACCTCGCGATCTACGACGGCGTTCTGCCGCAGGAAGAAAAAGACGCACCGCAAACAGAACAGCAAACAGAATCGATCAAGGAGTCTGAATCCAAATGACGATGCCGGTAGCCGAACTGATTCGCCTCTGTAAACTTCGCCTCGAACCCGTCGCGGGCGAGGAGGCGCTTTTGCAGGCAAAGTGGCTCGTGGCTGCGGTCATCGGCGTGGAGCCCGCCGCAATCGGCATACACGCCTGGATGCAGGCCACGCAGGAGCAGATCGCGATCATCGGTGAACTTCTGGAGCGCAGGCTCACAGGCGAACCGCTGCAATATATTCTGGGCGAATGGCAGTTCATGGGCTTGCCGTTTTATGTGGATGCGCGCGCGCTGATTCCGCGTCAGGACACGGAACTCCTCGCGGAAACGGCGATCCGCTTCATTCAGGAGCGCGGATATCAATCCTGTCTGGATCTCTGCACGGGCAGCGGCTGCGTCGGCATTTCGATTGCGAAGAACGCTTCGATTCAAGTGAGCGCATCCGATATCAGCCAGAAGGCGCTGGAACTCGCGCGCGAAAACGCGGAGCTCAACGAAGTCCCGATCACGTTTATCCGGAGCGATCTGTTCGGTTCCGTTCCGGGCGCATATGACCTGATCGTCTGCAATCCGCCTTATCTGACACAGGAAGACATGCAATCGATGCAGAAGGAACTGACGTTTGAACCGAAGATCGCGCTTGATGGAGGAGGAGACGGGCTGGACTTCTATCGCAGGATCGCATGGGATTACTCCCCGCATCTCAACGCAAACGGCGCGCTGCTTTTAGAAATCGGCAGTACGCAGGCGGAGTCTGCTGCCGCACTTTTCTCCGCGAAGACATCCGTTCTCAACGATCTGAACGGAAATCCGCGCGTACTCGTCGTAGAAACGCGCTGAAGAGCCGCATTTCACAATTGCTTTTTCAGATAGCCTGCCCGCCTTTTGTGCGCGCGGGCACGGGCCGGAGCGACAGGATGGCCCGAACACCGGAGGGACAATGATCGATAAACTGCAAGGAATCAAACTGCGCTTTGACTTTCTCTCGGAGAAGCTCGGAGAGCCGGACGCGATGGCGGATCGTGACGCCTGGCGCGAAATGGTGAAGGAGCGTTCTTCGCTGGAGGAGATCGTCACGGCGTTTGACGAATATCAGGAAGTCTCAGGCGCGCTGGACAACTGCAAAGCCATGATGGGCGAACGGCTTGACAGCGAGATGAAGGATCTTGTTCGCGCGGAGATCGAGGAGCTGGAGGAGAAGCAGGAGTCGCTGGAAGCGCAGCTTCGCGTCCTGCTGCTGCCGAAAGACCCGAACGACGAACGCGATGTGATCCTCGAAATCCGAGCGGGAACAGGCGGAGAAGAAGCCTCGCTCTTTGGCGCGGATCTGCTGCGCATGTATCTGCGCTATGCCGAACGCAACGGCTATAAGGTTGAATACCTCACGAGCAACATGACCGAGATGGGCGGTGTGAAGGAAGTCGTGCTCTCCATCGGCGGAAAGCGCGGCGCATTTAGCAGACTCAAGTTTGAAAGCGGCGTACATCGCGTCCAGCGCGTGCCGGAAACCGAATCGCAGGGGCGCATCCACACCAGCGCGGCGACGGTCGCCGTGCTGCCGGAGGTGGACGACGTACAGATCGACATCAAGGAAACCGACCTTCGCATCGATACCTACCGCTCCAGCGGTGCGGGCGGACAGCACGTCAACAAAACGGAGAGCGCAATTCGCATCACGCACCTGCCGACTGGCATGGTCGTCTCCTGTCAGGATGAAAAATCGCAGCTAAAGAACAAAGAGCAGGCCATGCGCGTGCTCAAAAGCCGCCTGTATGATTTCTATCACAACCAGCAGCAGGCGGAGCGCGCGGGCGCGCGCAAGAGCCAGATCGGTTCGGGTGATCGCAGCGAGCGCATCCGCACCTACAATTTTCCGCAGGGCAGGGTGACCGATCATCGCATCGGACTGACGCTGTATAAGCTCGATTCGTTTCTGGATGGCGATATGGACGAAATGCTGGATGCGCTGATCGTTGCGGAGCGCAGCGAACTGCTCGCCGGAGAGTCGGACTGATATGCGGCAGGAACGAGAATTAGCGGCGTATGATACGCAGGTGATCAACGCGATCAAACAGGAGGAAGCGGGAACGATTCAGGGCGCAAAGCTGATTCAGGCGGGCGAGCTTGTCGCTTTTCCGACCGAGACGGTCTATGGCCTCGGCGCAAACGGGCTAAACGGTGAAGCGGTCGCGAAGATCTTTGCGGCGAAAGGCAGACCCGCGGACAACCCCCTGATCGAACATATCGCGAAAAAGAGCGATGTGCGTGAGCTCTGGCGCAGGATGCCGAAGCAGGCACAGATTTTGATGGATACCTTCTGGCCCGGACCGCTGACGCTGGTCGGCCCAAAGAGCGACATCGTGCCCGAGGCGGTCACGGCCGGGCTCGATACGGTCGCCGTACGCATGCCGCAGAACAAGACCGCACGTGCGCTGATTGCAAAAGCGGGCGTACCCATCGCGGCGCCGAGCGCGAACCGCTCCGGAAGGCCGAGCCCGACCACCGCGCAGCACGTGCTAGACGACTTGGACGGCAGAATTCCGCTGATCCTCGACGGCGGCCCGTGTAAATACGGCGTGGAATCCACGGTGCTTTCCCTGGTCGGTGAGCCGACCATTCTTCGCCCCGGTGCGATTACGCGGGAGATGCTTTCCGCGCTCATCGGCGAGGTACACGTCAGCGAAAGCATCCTAAAGCCGATGAAAGACGGCGAAATCGCAGCTTCTCCGGGCATGAAATATCAGCACTATGCGCCTAACGCCGCGGTTGTGGTCGTCCTGGGTTCGCCGGAACAGGCGGCAAAGAGGATCAATATGCTGTACCGCGAGGCAGAGGCGCAAGGCAAGATGCCGGAGATCGCGGCGACCGAACAGACACGCTCATTTTTCCGCGGCAAGCGTTCGCTCGTGCTGGGGGACCGCAACGAACCGATCACGCTTTGCGCAAACCTGTTTTCCGCGCTCCGCGAGATGGACACAAGGTCCGATTACATCCTTGCTGAGGGAATCCCCGCAGAGGATGAGGGGTTGGCGTATATGAACCGCTTGCTGCGCGCGGCGGGCTTCCAGGTGATCGACGCATCAAACGAAGCACATGGATGAAGAAAGATATAAGGTGTTCAGACAGATAGAGATTCACTGAGCAGAGAAAGGAAGAGAGAACACATGAAACTGGCGATAGGCTGCGATCACGGCGGCTTTGATCTCAAGGAAGCACTCGTGACGTATCTGCGCGAAGAGGGGCACGAGGTAAAGGACTTCGGCTCCTACGATAGAAACAGCATCGATTATCCGGACTATGTCTTTCCGGTAGCGGAGGGCGTTGCGGCAGGCGAATTTGAGCGCGGCATCGTGATCTGCACGACGGGAATCGGCGTCAGCATCGCCGCAAACAAGGTGCAGGGCATCCGCTGCGCGTTGGTCACGGATGAATATTCCGCGAAGATGACACGCGAACACAACGACACCAACATGCTTGCGCTCGGCGCAAACGTAACCACCGTGGTCCGCGCAAAAGGCATCGTCGATATCTGGCTGGAAGAGCCGTTTTCCCATGGCGAGCGGCACCAGCGCAGAATCGATAAAATATCCGCTTACGAAAAAACGCACTAAGGAGGCTCAAACCATGTCCAAAGTCATTACGATCAACCACCCGCTCGTGCAGCACAAGCTTTCGCTACTGCGCGACAAAGACACCGGCTGCAAAGCGTTTCGGGAGCTCGTCTATGAGCTAGCCATGCTCATGGCATACGAGGTCACGCGCGATCTGGAGCTCAAAGAGATCGAGATCGAAACGCCGATCTGCAAGACAACCGTTCAGACGCTCGCCAACGAGAAAATCGCGGTGATTCCGATCCTGCGCGCGGGCCTCGGCATGGCGGACGGCATCATGAGCCTGATCCCCAACGCGAAGGTCGGCCACATCGGGCTGTATCGCAACCCCGACACGCTGATGCCGACGGGCTATTACTGCAAGCTTCCGCAGGATATCGCGGAACGCGAGACGATCATCGTCGATCCGATGCTTGCCACCGGCAACTCCGGTATCGAAGCGATCCACATCCTCAAGGAGAACAACGTGACCAGCATTCGCTTCGTGAGTCTGATCGCAGCGCCCGAAGGGATTGCCGCCATGCAGGCCGCACACCCGGACGTGGACATCTATGTTGCGCACATCGACGAGAAGCTCAATGAGCACGGCTATATCGTGCCGGGCCTCGGCGATGCGGGCGATCGACTCTTTGGAACAAAATAGTTTTTGAGCCGCCATACGCATGATACACAGGCACGCGGAGGGTCGATGACCGCCCGTATGCCTGTGTTTTCTTTTTGTATTCGTCTGAAAAAACAGGCAATCCGTACGAAATCAGACTGAGAAAGTGATTTTAATACTAAATTTTCGTATAAATCTATTCCAAATGCTTTGCAGTATATGTTAAAATTTTAATATTGCAGGTCTGACTGACATCTTTTCATATTTCGATTGATACTTCGGAGGACTTCCATGCGATCGGTTATCGAAGAAATCGCCGCTGCGGAACAGCAGGCGGAGGAGATCCGCCAAAACGCCGCCTTGCAAGCACGCGAACTGACACAAAAGGCAAAACAGGATGCGGAAGAAGCGCTCGCGAAGCTGGAAAACGACGCGCGGGCGGCGCTTCTTGCGGAACTGGAGACGGCAAAGCAGGAGGGGGAACGCCTCTCTCAGAAGCTGCTTGCCGATATGGAGCGCGAAGCGGACGCAACCTGCCAGCAGGCGGACTTTAAGCTCGACAAGGCGGTGGACTATCTCTTAAATAAGGTGACGAAAACGGCATGATCGTTTCGATGAAGCGTATGACGCTCGTCGCGCACAAAGCGGACGAGACGGCAATCCTAAACGCGCTGCAGGCTTTGCGCGCGGTTGAGATTCTATCCGGCGAACAGGACAACGGCGCGCAAGCCGCGCTGGAGCACGCGCAGGCGCGGCTGCAGCAGCTCGGCGACGCGCTCAAAACCATACATCCATATACCCCGAAGAAGGGCTTTTTTGCGTCTCCGCCACAGGCAAAAGCGAAAGAGCTTTTTTCCATGTTGCCGGAAGCGGTCGCACTTTCCGAGCGTCTCAGCGCGCTCAACCGTGAACTCGCCGGGGTGAAATCGGAAATTGAGAAGAATGAATCGGTCATCGCCGCGCTGCGTCCATGGGAAGCGTTTCCCGCGGACATGCAGACGTATCAAACCAGCAAACGTGTCAAGTATTTTACGGGTCTGATCGCATCTTCGGATGTAGAGGCGCTTCAAACTATAGAAGAAACAGCGGAATATCAGCTCTTTAACGAAGGCATCAAGCGCACATGCGTTGTCGCCTGCCCGCAGGACGAGGCCAAGAGCGTCGCAAACTTCCTGAAATCGCTCGACTGGACGGACTATGTTTTCCCGAAACTGCCGGGAACGCCTGCGGAAGCGATGGAAGAGCTTTCGGAAACGAACCGCACACTGCAAGCAAAAAGGGTGGAGCTGGAATCCGCTCTGAGTGAATACGCGACCGGACAGGACGCATTGGTCGAAGGCGCATATGACGCGGCGGTGATCGAACGCGACCGCGCGCTTGCGGCGGCGGAGCTCGTTCGCTCCGAGGCGACGTTCCAGCTCGAGGGCTGGATTCCCGCGGACAAAAGCGAAACGGTTGAACGCGCGATTCGATCGGTTACCGACGCGTATTATCTGGATGTGCGCAAACCGGCCGAGGATGAAGTTCCGCCGTCTTATGTGGAAAACAAACCGTTTGCCACGCCGTTTGAACAGGTAACGAATCTCTATTCGCGCCCAGATCCCAACGGGATTGACGCAACTCCGTATATGACGCCGTTCTATGTGCTGCTCTTTGGCATGATGCTCAGCGATTCCGGATACGGCCTTGTTCTGTCGCTGCTTTGCTTCCTGTTCCTCAAATTGAAAAAACCGACCGGAGGTACCAAGGGGTTTGCCTGGGTGCTCTTCTGGGGCGGGCTTTCCACGGT
>CAYPEV010000014.1:0-16021 GCA_964409605.1 uncultured Christensenella sp.
GTAGATCAGCCCGCCCATGACCGCGCCGCGCTGCGGTCCGCACATCCGCGCCCAAGTGACCGGCGGGCCCGCGTGCAGAATCGTCGTCTTCGTCATGCCGGGGATCACTTCGCCCGCGATGCCCAGGCCGACGATCGTCGGCTGCGCGGCGAGGATGCGTTCCAGCGCCTCTTTGTTGGCGGCATCGATCTTTGCGGCAAGCTCCGGTTTTTTGAGCTTTCTCAGGTTTGCGGCAGCCAGCTTATCCCCGCCCGCAACGGGTTTCCAGTCCACGTGCACCGCGTCGACTCTCTGGCTGACGAGATCGTCATAAAACGATTCGATACCAAAGTTGACAACGTGCAGCTTCTGCTCAAACAATTCATTCAATTTCGACATGTTATCCCTCCTAACGCAGGTTCGCGAGGATACGGGAGACAAACCGCGTCGCCTGCGCGTTGCTCGGCAGCACGACCGCGCCTGCATCCGTCAGCTGTTGCTGCGTGCGGCTCAGGCTTTGCGGGTCGCCCTCTGTTCCGCAGACCGCGCAAACGCAGCAAAGATATCTGCCCGCGCGCGCTGCCTCCGCCTTTGCGGTTACAATCGCTGCGGCAAGATCTTCCGCCGGGTTTGGGTGCGAACCGTAGCCGATCACGCAGTCCGCCATGATCACAGCGCATTCCGGATCCTTCCCGTCGATCACCACGCGCTCCGCACGCAGGCTCGGGTCGATCATCGGATGCGGACGTCCGACCGTGAACGCATCGTCGCCAAAGTCGAGGAACGTATGTTCGCGGCTCTTACCGCCTTTGGGATCCTCCAGCGCATCCTCCGCATTGAGCGGAATGTTGCTGTAGATATGGCCAAGCTCCGAAATCATGAGTTTCATGGCTTCGTCGCAGAGTGTGCCGCCGGTATAGAACCCGCGTACATACTTCTGCCCTTTCGCCATCTTGCCCGCGATCTCTTTTGCCTGCGCTTCCGCTTTTTCTTCGCCCATGGCAAAGCCTGCATAGTCCTTCGGCGTTTCACCGCGGCTTAGCGCTGCGGCTTTGTGCGCCGCGTCCTCCAGCGAAATCGCGGCGACGAGTCCGTGGGACTCGATCTCCTTGCGGTCTCCGCCGATGAAGCACACGACAACGGGTTTGCCCGTCTTTGCCGCCAGCGCAAGCATCTCGCTTGCGATCTCTTTTGCGGGCGGCTTACTGATGAGCGTGATGATCTTCGTTTTCGGGTCATGTTTCAGCGCGTCAAGGCCGAGCTTCATCATCAGACCGCCGATATCCTTTTTCAGATCCCGTCCGCCGGTGCCGATCACCTGACTCACGCCGCAGCCGAGCTGGTCAATGATGCTCGAAACCTCCTGCGTGCCGGTGCCGCTCGCGGCGACGATGCCGATATCTCCGCTCCTGACCACGTTTGCGAACGCGAGCGGAACATGGTTGATGATCGCCGTTCCGCAGTCCGGTCCCATCACCAGAAGCTCGTGCTCGTACGCGTAGGTCTTGAGTGCTTTTTCCTCTTCGATGGTCACGTTGTCCGAAAACAGCATGACGTTGATACCGTTGTCCAGGCAGCTCTGCGCAACATCCGCCGCGTGCTTGCCCGGCACAGAGATAACCGCCATATTCAGCGCGGAATCGATCTTCAGCGCGCCGTCCAGCGTCGGCGGGGTATATGCCGCGCCTTTGCTCTCCGCTTTTTTGTTGAGCAGTTCGTCTGTTTTTTTCAGAACGGCCGCAAACGCCGATTCATCTTCGCAGGCAACCGCCACAAAAAAGTCGTTTGCGGAGACTGACGTTTCGAGTTCCGGTGTGGCGACGCCGATGTTCTGCGCGATCTCTTTGTTGAGATCCGAACCCATTCCAACAAGCGCCTCCGTCACGCCCTCCAGCTTTTTGAGCTCTTTTGAGATCAGCATGAGGGTGACGGAATCATAATATGCATTTTTCCGAATTTCCAGTTGAATCATGTTATGTTCCCTCCGATGTGATACCGTAGCGCAAACCAAATGCCCGTGAGCATGTCCGCGCCGGATGTGGAGCCGATAGCGAGCACCCGCCGGATGGCGTTTCTCGCCGCCGTTTGATCATGATCGGTATACATGGCCCGAAGCAAGCCGCAGACGGCTTCGTTGGCTAGCCCCTGCCCGCTGTGGAGCAGGAACGCTGCGCTGACTGCATTTGTTCGAGCCGCTGCTGCCCGTGCCATGTTTGAGATATGCGTTTTCTCTTGAAAAAGTTTCTGCGCACGAAAGAGCAGGTGAAGTGTCGCAAAATATCCCGTGAGCAGATCGTCCGAGGACGGTGTCAAGCCGATACCGCAGCCCGCGCAGCCCGCCGCGGCCTTTTCGGCTGTGTCAAATTCTCCCCGCGCAACCGACATCACGAGATTTTGCAGCCGGGGCGCGAGAAATTTCGTATACATGTTCCCCGTGGCTCCCGTTGCAAACGGAACAAGGCTGTGTTCCGCGTCCGCTCCCGTCAATGCTTCCGAAATCAGCAGCAGGAGCGCTTCTCCCGTCTCATCGGTGTGCCGGATTTCGATCGAGTCGATGCTAAGATCGACTGCAACAGCGCAGCTCAGATCCAATCGGATCCGCGCATCCGGGATATGCAGGATCCCCTCCTGCAAATACGCCGCCATGCCCGCGCGGACTCCCGTTTGTGTAAACGGGTCGCTCATCCGCGCGGACACAGCATATGGCGTCAGGGCCTTTTCTTGCGCAAGCAGTCCGATCAGTCCATCCGTCCCGAAGTCTACATTCACCGCATGGTCAAACACGGAGTGAACCGTGCCGTTACGCGCGCGATGCAGCGATAGGCGCAGGAGACGCTGACAGGCAGCCGCCGCTTGCATGTGGATTCCTTACGGCTTCACAAACACGAAGCCGTACTCTTCGCAGTCGATGCTTTCCTTATAAAGGATGCGGCGCGTACGCACAACACCGACGGTGGCGTTCAGTTCCATACCGCTCTCAATGCCATCGTCAAAGCCGATCTGCCCCGTCACGCGGACGCCGTTCTCAAACTCGACCACGCCGAAGTTAAGCCACGGCTGCATGTATCCTTCGGGAAGGTTATACACGCGCGTCCATGTAAGCAGTTTGCACTTGCCGCTGAGCTCGACCTGTGTAAATTCGCGCCCGTCGCAATCCGGATTCTGGCAGACGACATAGCGGGGATGGTGCAGTTTGCCGCACTTCGTGCATTTATAGGCGTACATCTGTTCCATTATTCTTTCCCTCCCCCTACTTCGTGGTCAAAATCGTCGCTACGACGTTGTTGCCAAACCCGCCGAAGTTAACGGCAAGCCCGGTTTTCGCGCCTTCGACCTGTCTGCCCTGCGCTTCGCCGCGCAGCTGCCGCACGAGCTCGATGATCTGGGAAACACCAGTCGCACCCAGCGGATGTCCTTTTGCCTTCAAGCCGCCGGACGTATTGATCGGCATCTTGCCGCCGATCTTCGTGTCTCCGTTGCGAGCGGCGATGTGGCCCTGTCCGCGCGGGAAGAGGCCGGTCTCTTCGCTCTCTTCGATCTCGAGAATCTGGAATGCATCGTGCAGCTCGGCCACATCGATGTCTTCCGGTTTCATGCCCGCCATCTTATAGGCCTTTTGTGCGCTGAGGCGAACGGCCAGCAGGTCGCTCGGATTCTCGCGGTTTGCGACCACGTGGGTATCCGTCGCAGACGCGATGCCCGCCACGCGGACGAACGGCTTCTGCGCAAAACCCAGTTCCTCCTGCTTGTCTTTTGCAACCAGCAGTACGGCAGCCGCGCCGTCCGAAACGGGGCACATATCAAACTGCCGCAGCGGGTCGGCGACGATCGGGTTCGTCGCGTTGATGTATGCGGGATTCGTGATACGCTCCAGCACAACCGGACGCTGAATGTGCGCCACCGGGTTGTGGCAGGCATTGTCGTGGTTCTTCACAGAGACAATGGAAAGATCCTTGCTCTCTACGCCGAAACGATCCATGCAAAGACGCGTAAACAAACCGGCAAACGACGGAAGCGTCAGACCGTATTTGTATTCGCCGATGGGGTGCAGCATGGTCGCCACAAAGTCCGTGCCTTCCCAGCCGGTAACTTCGCGCATCGCTTCACCGCCGATCACCAGCACGCAGTCACACATGCCAGAGGCGATCGCCATCACGCCGAGCTTCACGGCGGATGCGCCGGAAGCGGGTCCGTTTTCGATGGTTTCCGCCATTGCCGGGCGGATGTTCAGCGTGTCCACCACCGCGCTTGCAGCGCCGGAAACGCGGTTGACCATGCCTGCGCCCATCGAGGCGACAAACACCTGGTCGATCACGTTCTTGCGGCCTGTTTTTGCGCCCGCGTCGTCCATGGCGAGCAGCGCTGCTTCACAGAGCATATCCAGAAACGAGCCGCTCGTCTTTCCAAACTTGGTGTGGCCGACGCCAACGATTCCTACCTGTCTCATTGCCTTCTTCCTTTCTTCCTTCACGCAGCGCGTGTGCGGCTCATCCGCACAACGCGCGAACCTGCCGAAGCGTCAGACGCTGATTTTGGCGGGCATGTGTACAACTTTGTTTGCCTCGATGACGTCTTCAAACGCGGGGCGAATGCCGACGTTCTTGTTTGCCTTGTGCTTTTCCCAAAGCGCACGGGTGAGAACAAAGGTCGGTACGCCGCCCAGCTCATGCGGGCACTGCGGACGGGATTCGAGTTCATACTCGATCATCCAGCGCTTGAAGCCGTTGGGGCTTTCGGCAACGATCCATACTTCTTCCTGGTTCATGAAGTCGAAGTGGTACTCCATCTTCGCCGCAAACAGCTGCGCGCCAACGCGGGCACCGCGCTTGAGCGTCATGGTGTGATAGCTCATGCCGATTTTCTCGTTGACCATACGGCCGTTGACGATGCCGGCGATCTCACCGTTCACCGCGCCGATGAGCAGGTATTCATCCTGCACGCGATAGCGCAGCATGCCCAAGAGCTCTGCAACGATGCGCGCGGAAACGATGTCGTAGAAATCCTTCTGGTGGTCTAAAAGAACCTTGATGCCGTCAATGATCATCTCGGTCTCTTCCGGCGTCGCGGTGCGAACGAGCATGTCTTCGCCGGTGGTCAGCGGGATTACCTTCGCCTCATACGGCTTTAAGCCGATCGTCGGCGGACGCAGTTTTGCTTCCATTTCGTCAATGATTACATCATACTTACCCATGTGTCTTGCCTCCTTCAATTTGTAAAAGAAATGTAATGGATGGGATTGAGTTGATTTACAACCCTATTTTAGCGCCATTATGAAGCCTTGTCTAGTATTTCTTGCAAATATATCTTTTTGGATCTTCTGCGGGGTTTCCCGGCTCCCGAATCGCACTTTTTTCTTTCGCAGCCTGCTCGTTCATGCAGGAAAGGCTGTAATCTTCTCTTTTTATGGGGTTTTTTCCGTCAATATCGAGCAGGCTATCCAATGATAAGAGCTGTTTCCTTTCATTCGAGGTTTAAAAATGCTCTATTTTTCAAATTCAACATGTCATTCTGTTGATTAATTGTGCAATTTTGATTTTCATTTCTTGCATTTTTGCAATTTGCGAGCTTCAGAATGGCAAATTGTGTTTTTTATACGCCCGTAGTATACTGTATGAAATAATCGGGGTAGATTTTGTTCGCCCGAAAACCACGCGGCATATTCCAGCGTACATCTGCCAATATTACGGAATCCCCTGCCCGGCGCGCCCATCTTTACGGCTTGCCTGTGGCCGGATTCTGATTTGAGAAAAGAGGATCCTATCATATGGAAAGCAAGATTCGCAGAATCGGCGTCCTCACAAGCGGCGGAGACGCGCCGGGTATGAACGCGGCGATTCGCGCCGTGGTGCGCACCTGCGTGCTGCACGACGTGATCCCCGTAGGCATCCACCGCGGGTACAACGGCCTGATCCACTCGGACGTAGTCGAGCTTGACGCGCGCGCCGTCAACGGCATCACCTCACGCGGCGGCACGATTCTGTATACCGCCCGCAGCGAAGAATTCCGCACGGACGAAGGCGTGCAGCGCGCGGCAAACAACTGCAAATACCTCGGCATCGACGGTGTGATCGCCATCGGCGGAGACGGCACGTTCCGCGGCGCACGGGAACTCGCCAAATACGGCATCAACACCGTCGGCATCCCCGGTACGATCGACAACGACATCGCCTGTTCGCATTATTCCATCGGCTTTGACACCGCGGCGAACACCGCAATCGACGCCATCGATAAGCTTGCGGATACCATGCAGAGCCACCAGCGCACGAGCGTGGTCGAGATTATGGGCAGAAACGCAGGACATCTCGCCGTCTATGTCGGCATCTCCGTCGGCGCCACCGCGATCATCCTGCCGGAGCGTTCGTTCGACTTTGAGCGGGACGTGGCGGAGAACATCCGCGAGGGCCAGTACCGCGGCAAGCACCACCATCTGATCATCGTCGCCGAAGGCACGGGCAATACAAACGAAATCGCCCAGCGCTGCAGGGACGAACTTGGACTCGATACCCGTGTGACCATCATAGGCCACGTGCAGCGCGGCGGCAGCCCTTCCGCGCGGGACCGCGTGATGGCAACGCGGATGGGTCACCGCGCGGTGGAGGAAATCCTCGCGGGCGGCACCAATCTGATCGTCTGCTATCGCAACAGCCAGATTACGACCATGCCCATCGACGAGGCGCTGAATATGACAAAGGATCTCGACGAATATATGTATCGCGTCGCGACGGAGATTACGATCTGACGATCGCTGGCTTCGAAAACCCGGGGGAACCCGGGTTTTCTTTCGCAAAACACTGAAACAGCAAGGAGATGCTCTATGATATCCGACTCCTACGGAGACGCAAAGAATCCCATACTCATCCTTTTGCACGGCGCGGCGGCGCTGGACACGTTTTCGCATCAGTACGACATGCTCGCCGCGCGCTTTCATGTGCTCGTTCCGCATCTGCCGGGCGCGGGCGGAGCCGCCGCGGAATCGTACGATCCGCAGCAGGTCTGCGACGCACTCGCAGGCTGGATCGAATCGCTCAACGCAGGCAAGGTGGCGATCATGGGCCACTCCATCGGGGGCCAGCTCGCGGTCAAGCTCGTCAGCGAACACGAGCATCTCTTCTCGCGCGCCGTATTCCTCAGCGCGTGGCTCATCTCGTCGGAAAAAAGCGTCAAGACCTTTTCAAGCATCGCGAGAATATCCTTCGGCGCCATCAAGAGCACCTCTCTTCTGCGCATGCAGGCAAAATACTGGGGTATGACGCCGGAACAGACGGAAACGCTTGTCGCCTACAGCCAGAAGATCGATCTGAATACGTATGTCGGGTTCTACGCAAATCGCATCTGTCTTGAGGATCTGCCAGGGTACGCTTCCGTGAAAATCCCCATGCTCGCGATGTGCGCGCGCGGCGAAACGGCGGAGATGAAAGCCTCCCTGCGCGCGCTGGGCGAACAAAACAAAAACTGTCTCACGGTACTTTTCCCGCGAGGCAGTCATGATTTTGTGCTGCGCCATTCGGATCTGTTGAACCCTATGCTGCTGGATTTTCTGACGGCGCAATAAGCGAGCCGCCGCTACGCCCGCTCGCTTTTCTCCGTCCAGACCAGAATCAGTGCAAACGGGATCACATTGTTCTTCGTCAAAAACCCGGACATGGTGTCCAGATGGTTTTCGTGGCCCGAAAGCCCGTTGAGGAAACGGAACCGCGTCTCCCCGCCCGCCTCCGGCGCAATCGATGCGTCCGCGTAGAACGTCACAAAATGAAACCCGTCCTTGTGGCAGTACCAAATGATTCCCGCGCTTGTTCCCCCGGGCAGGCGCGCTTTTTTATTCCAGCGGAACCGGATCGGCATACGATAGCCATGTTTTTTTAGATAAAAGCGCAAGCGGAAAAGATCCGTCCCCGTCAGTCCGCGAAAGAGCGTATAGCGCATCAGCTCGTCCGCCAGCGCCTGTTCTTCCACGCGCTGCCCCATCCGCTTGAGAAAGTTATATTCCGCGATCCAGCCGCAGCCGTTGATGTCGCTGGTCAGCGCGCCGTAGCGAATGCCTTTCAGCCTCGCCTGGTCGATGATATAGCCGTCCTTGGAATAGGGCGTCTTTGTTTGATCCATGCTCATTTCCTTTTCTTCTGCGTTTTCGCGGTGTTTGCGTCTTCCTCTTCGTCCGGGAGGATCTCCAGCGTGACCAGAGGCTCCCCCGGTTTTGTCTTCGGCTGCCAGGCGAGAATCCGTTTTGCTGCGGGATGTTCGATCAGATATGTCGCCGCAACCGCCAGCGCGAATGTCGCAAGCAGGATCAGCGCGGTATATGTCCATTGCCAGCGGACGTCCCCCGTCATGTTCGGCGGCTCTTCACCCGACCAGAACGGAATCCGCCATTCCTTGAGTTTGACCGCGATCCATTGGTGCCAGATATAGACGTTGTACGAAATCAGCGAGAGAAAACGCATCAGCCGGTTGGAAAACAGCCAACGCACGGCGGAGAACGTCAGCGCGGCAGATATCGTGATCAGCGCAAAGATCAAAGAAAGCAGGAATCGGTTTTGCGCCTGCCAGATCTGCACGGGGTTTGTCTCCGGAGCCGCCGTCATCATGCCTTGCAGCAGAACGAAGCCCATAATCAGGCCGGCAAGTGCGAGCGCGGAAAGCTGCGGGTTTCTCTTGAGGTGTTTGCCTGCCAGCACAAACAAAAACGCGAAGGCCATGCCGTTGGCAAACACGCCGAAAAACGCCGGCAGCTGATTCACCGTCAGCCGGATGCTGTCCGCGTGCGGAATGGCAAATCCCCGCAGATACAGCGCGGAGACCGCAAGCATGCCAAGGTATGTCCAGGCCGGCTTTTTTGCAAACGCCTTTGCCAGAAGCGGAAAGAACAGATAGAACTGCATCTCGATGGCGGCCGTCCAGAGCACGCCGTTGATTCTGGTGCCGATCAATACATCCGGAAAGAATGTCTGCGTAAAGGTCAGCGTCGGCAGCAGATCCGAAAGCGCTTCCCAGGCCGTACGGTAAGCGCCGGAAGGAACCGAAACGCAGAAGAAGATCAGCAGCACTGCCACAAAGTAGCTCGGCACGATGCGGGCCACACGCTTTTTGTAAAAGAGGTTCGCGTCCGGCGGTGTTTCTTTTTCCAGCGCGGCGCGCGCATAGGGCAAAAACAGACAGAACGCGGAGAGAAACAGCAGCCAGTCGACAAACAGGAACCCTGCGCGCGGGATAAAGAGCAGGCTTAGCGTCCCCGGCAGGCCGAGGCGCGCAAGAAACGGCAGATCGATATACGGCATGATCCAATTCTGCTGCCAGAAGTGGAACCAGAGTACGCCGAACACCGCGATTGCGCGCATGCCGTCCAGCACATCGATGCGCTTCGTATCGATGCGGTCGTTTTCTATCTTCTTCGTTTGGCGGATGGCCGCCTGAGACGTTTTATCCATGCCGATAGTGTACCATAACGGAGAAAAGCGAAACAGATGCTTTTCCGATTTTCGGCAGGCGAATATGATCCCCGCCCCGACATAAAGCCTGAAGGCCACTTTAAAATAGGGTTCATCCCCTTCTTTCTGCTTCTTTGTTGTATTATAATAGAAAAAATGAATGCGCAATTGCGGATTGCTCCGCAGTTCGCATGAAAATACGGGAGGTTTGTCAGCATGAGCGTAACAGTTTCCGAATTCGGGCATCTGCCCTCCGGCGAGGCGGTGCTTCGCTATACCATCACCAACAAGCATGGTGCGAGCGCGAGCCTGCTCAACTACGGCGCAACCTGGCAGACCATGTTTGTGCCCAATCGCAAAGGCGAGCTCATCGACGTCGTTCTGGGCTACGACACGATCGAGGATTATCAGAAAAACTATATGTATCTCGGCGCGACCGTCGGCCGCGTGGCAAACCGGATTAAAAACGCGCGCTTCACGCTCAACGGCGTGGAATACAAGCTCGCCGCCAACAACGGCGCGTCCTGTCTCCACGGCGGCATCGTCGGTTTCGACAAGAAGATCTGGCAGGCGCAGATCGACGGAGACTCCGTGTTCTTCTCGCTGACCAGTCCGGATGGCGAAGAAGGCTTCCCCGGTACGCTCTCCATCGTGGTCATCTATACGCTGGATGATGAAAACGCGTTGTCGATCCGTTATCTGCTCAACAGTGATCAGGATACGATCCAAAGCATGACCAACCACGCCTACTTCAATCTCGCGGGCCAACAGGCGACGGTGCTGGAGCAAACGCTTCAGATCAACGCGGATCAGTGCACGCGCATCGACAAGGACGTGCTCCCCACGGGTGAAATCGGATCCGTACGCGGCACGCCGCTCGATTTTACCAAGGCGAAACCGATCGGACGCGACATCGCGGCCAAGGGCGAACTCGTGGACGTCATCGGCGGTTTTGACCATAATTTTGTGGTGAATCGAAAGACGGGCGACGTGGAGAAGATCGCAACCGCATACGATCCGGCGGGTGGTATCGCGATGGACGTGTATACCGATCAGCCGGGCGTGCAGCTCTTTACCCCGCCAGATTTTTCGTATATGACCGGCAAGGGCAGCGTGCAATACGGTCCGTATCCCGCGTTTTGCCTCGAAACACAGCACTTCGCCAACGCGATGGACAACCCGCAGTTTCCGAGCATCGTGCTCCGCGCGGGCGAGGTTTTCTCTTCCGAGACGATCTATCATTTCCGCGTCGAGAAGTAATCAAACGATTGGAACACAAAAATCCGCCTGATGAAGGCGGATTTTTTGACACGAAAGTCACTATTCGACTCATTCGAGCAGGTCGCTGTGCGTTCCCGTCCTAGTGAGCGTAAGGGTGAGTATCTCTTGCTCCACGCGGTAGATCAAAAGCCAATCCGGCTGAATATGACACTCCCGAAACCCGGCAAAGCTGCCGCTGAGCGCATGATCGCGATTTTTTGCGGGCAGCGGCGTCTCGGCGCACAAAATCCGGATGACGTCCTCCAGCAGTCCGGCAGGATATCCCCGCTTGACGATCGTTTTATAGTCTTTTTTAAACTGCGTTGTGAAGCGCGGTTTCAGCATTCAGCTCCTCCATCAGCGAATCTACGCTATCGAAGGTCTTGCTCAGATTTTTTTGATTAACGGCGTCTTCCATTGCCGCGCGCGTTTCCGTATTGTAGGCGCCCACCCGCAGGTCAAAAGGAATACCGCCGTATCGCACAGACGAACGCAGAAATACATTGAGCGCCGTAGACAGATTCATGCCCAATTCCGCGTATACGGCTTCCGCCTTGCGCTTTAATTCGGAATCGACCCGAATATTGATGTTGACGGAATTTGCCACAGTGATCACCTCATTTCAGGTGTATTATACCATGATCCAAGAAAAAGTGCAACAATGTACGCACATCGCTTTACGATGTCAATCATTTTCGAACAAAAAACGATGAAGCCGGGTTTCGAGAACGAACAGTTGCGCTTTGGTCTGCGTATGCACCCCAATCAAACAACCTGAAACAGATAAAACTTCAGATAATCCGTCTCCGGCACATGCATCAGCGTCGGGTGATCCGGCGCCTGCCTGCGGGATTCGATGAGTTTTAAGGCAACACCCGCATCGCGCGAGGCGGAGAGCAGCATCTTCTCAAACAGCTCGCTTGGCATAAAGTGCGAACAGGAGCACGTCGCGAGATACCCTCCGCGCGGCAGCAGCTTCATGGCGTTGTAGTTGATAGTTTTATAGCCCCGCTCCGCTCCCGCGATGGTCTTGCGGCTTTTCGTGAACGCCGGCGGGTCGAGGATGATCATATCATACGATTCGTGCTTCTCGATCATCTGCGGAAGCAGATCGAACACATCCGCGCAGACAAAGTCCATCCTGTCCGTCAGATTGTTCTTCTCCGCATTTGCACGGGCGAGCTCCACCGCCGCCGCGGAAACATCCACCGCAGTGACATGCGCGGCGCCCGCCTTTGCCGCGTTGATCGCGAACGAGCCGGTATGCGTGAAACAATCCAGCACCCTCTTGCCACGCGCAATTTTCGCGGCCGCGAGGCGGTTGTATTTCTGGTCGAGGAAGAAACCTGTCTTCTGTCCGTTTTCCACGTCTACGTCGTAGCGGATGCCGTTTTCGACGATCTCGATACGCGGACTCGGCGGTTCCGGCAGGAATTCCGCGCGGTACCAGCCCTTTTCGAGCGGCAACCCCTCCAGTTCCCGGATGCCGACCTCGTTTCGTTCAAAAACGCCGCGCACGACAATTCCGTCGTCCTTCAGCAGCGAGACGAGCAGGCGATAGAGCATATCCTTGATGCGCTCAATGCCTACGGAGAGCACCTGGCTCACCAGCACGTCGTGATAGCAGTCGATCGTGAGCCCCGGCAACCCGTCCGCCTCGCCAAAGATCATCCGGCAGCAGCCGTAGTCCTCGCCCATCACAGTCTTGCGGTAATCCAGCGCATAGCGGAGCCTGCGCGAGAAAAACGCCTCGTCAAACTTCTCATTTGCGTTGTTGGAAAGAAGCCGCAGGCGGATTTTACTTTGCTTGCTCAGAAACCCCGTACCGAGGTACGCGCCTTTTTCGGAGAACGCATCGACAAGCGCGCCGTTTTCCAGCGCGTCCGTGCTGCCCGAAACCTCCGTGTCGTACACCCATGGGTGCCCTGCCTTTACGGTTCCCTCCGCCCGTTTGGATATCGTCAAGCGCGCAAATGCGCGTTCCTGTTTCATAAATCTTTGTCTCCATTTCCCTGCGCTTTTCCCGCGCGCGTTCGCCTCGTCTGCCGAGTCCGGCATCATGGTAACACGGCGCATTCGCTTTGTCAAAGCACGCGTTCGCATTCCTGCCGTTTGCGTTCCTTTCACCCGGATTCGACGAAAATCAGGCGAATTCCGCTTCTGCGGGCGTCTGCGCGCGCGTAGCGACGCACAAGTGATGATTTTACCCGAATTGTTCCATTCTTTTTCATTTTTGTGCTTTCCCTCGCGCACAATTCGTTCTATAATGGTAGCGAACTCAACGAAAGGAGTGTGATTGGACGGTGGATACCGTTCCCGAACGAAGTAAAAACAATCAAAAATTGCGATCGCGCGTTTGGGAAGCTTCGCTTTGCCGCGCGCGGTAAAGCGAAAGGAGTAACACTGCCATGAAGAAAATCTTCAAGACCTTCGAGGCGGAGATGCGGCAGATCAGCGTGCCTGAAAAGGACTGCTGGATTTCGCTCGTCAAGCCGACCGAGAAGGAACTCGCTGAGGTGGCGGAGCAGTACTGCATCGAACCGGACGACCTTCGGGCCGCGCTGGACGAAGAAGAACGTTCCCGCATCGAGCTGGAAGAAAACTACACACTCATCCTCGTGGACATCCCGGCCGTCGAAAAAAACAAGGGCAAGGATATCTACACCACGGAGCCTCTGGGCATCATCCTCGCCAAGGACGCGATCATCACCGTCTGTCTGGAGGAAACGCCCGTGCTCTACGCCCTCAAGCAAAAGCACGCCAATGAGCTTCGCACGCATATGCGCACGCGCTTCGTCCTGCAGATCCTCTATCGAAACGCCTCTCTCTATCTGCAATATCTGCGCGTGATCAACAAGCTCAGCGACAAGATTGAGCAAAAGCTCCACGGATCCACGGAAAACCGCGAGCTGATCGAGCTTTTAGAGTTGGAGAAGAGCCTCGTCTACTTCACAACCTCGCTGCGTTCCAACGAGGTCGTGCTCGAAAAGCTTCTCAAGAGCGACCGCGTGAAGAAATATCCGGAGGATGAAGACCTGCTGGAAGACGTCATCGTCGAAAACCGTCAGGCCATCGAGATGGCGAACATCTACAGCGGAATTCTGAGCGGCATGATGGACGCGTTCGCCTCCGTCATCTCCAACAACCTCAACATCGTGATGAAATTCCTCGCGGTGATGACGATCGTCCTCTCGGTTCCGACGATCATCTTCGCAGCCTACGGTATGAACGTTGTCCCGGAAGGAATGCCGTTTGCAAACAGCCCGTATGGGTTTCTGATCATCGTGTTGCTTTCGTTTGTTGTGTCCGTCGCCGTCGCTGTTTATTTCTTCAAAAAGAAAATGTTCTGACCTTGCCCGGCACAAGACTGCCGCAAACAGCATAAAAAAAGTAAAATACCTACGGCAAACTCTGCCGCTAGGTCTTTTACTTTTTGGAGAAGCGTTTTGTTGTTTGCGTGCCAGATGAAGCAGAGCAACATCAGAATTGGAAGTAGATGAACGCGGTGTCGCCCGCGTAGAAAAACATCAGCGTCATCAGGATCACAAAGATCAGCAGCGCCTGATTACGAAACTTACGCAAATCCAGCAGCGGATAGAACCCGTGTCCGCCGTTTCGCGCGCTTCCGATCGCCATTGCAATGCCGATGACCGCGGCGAAGAGGAACGTAAAGACGAAATAATACTGTACACCCGCAGCTCCGGTCACGATGCGCGAGAGTATGATGATCGCGTCGGAAAACGACTGCGCACGGAAAAACACCCAACACAGGCAGGTAAACAGGTACATGCCGAGAACGGACACTCCGGCGACCACTCTTTTTAGCACACGGTTGGTCACGTGCAGATTGGCTTGATCGACCTTCTCGCCGAAGGTCTTATGCACCACAAGCGCGCCACCATGCAGCGCACCCCAGAACACCATCTGCCAGTTGGCGCCGTGCCACAAGCCGCCGAGGAGCATCGTAAGCATCAGGTTGATCTTTGTGCGGAGCTTGCCCTTGCGGTTTCCGCCCAACGAAATATAGAGATAGTCCCTCAGCCAGGAAGAAAGGCTGATGTGCCAGCGCTTCCAGAACTCCGTTGGGTTTTTGGAGAGATATGGCATGTCAAAGTTCTTGCAGAGTTCGTATCCAAACGTCTTTGCGACGCCGATCGCCATATCGGAATAGCCTGAGAAATCGCAATAGATTTGAATCGAATACGCGACCACCGCGAGAAACAGCGAGAGCCCGCTGTAGCTCACAGGCGAGGCGAACACCGCGTCCACGCAAACGGCGAGCCGATCCGCAATCACAATCTTCTTCACCAAGCCGAATAAGAAGATCTGCATACCCTCGCCGAAGTTCTCCCGCGTCATCGGGCGATCGATATCGAGCTGCGGCAGAAAATCTCTGGCCCGCACGATCGGGCCCGCCACAAGCTGCGGAAAAAACGCGATATACAGCGCGAGGTTGACGAACCGGTCGCAGGGCTTGATCTTTTCGCGATAGACGTCGATCAGGTAACTCAACGTGTGGAAGGTATAAAACGAGATACCGATCGGCAGAATGATGCTCAGCGCGCCAAGGCTTCGGATTCCAAACATCGTTGCAAACGACGTGACGAAAAAGTTGAAATATTTAAAGAAACATAATATCGCAAGCGAAATCGTCACACCCGCAAGCATAAAGCGCTTACCCTGCTGTTTCGTTTCCGCCCGCACGATCTTTTTTGCGAGAAAGAAACTGATGCAGGATTGCACGACGAGCAGCAGCAAAAACCGCGCGTCCCAGTAGGCGTAAAACACGTAGCTTGTGATCAGAAGAACGATGTGTTTCTGTTCTCTGGTCTTAACGAGCCTGCAGGCAAGATAGGAGAGCGCAAAGAGCAGCACGAATGCCAACGAGACAAATGACATTATTGACCCGCTCCTTCCTGCATTTCCTGTAAGGCCTTGTAGAGTTCCTCCGCGGCGATCCGGTGCCCCAGCGTGTTGAGATGGCCGCCGCCAAGGGTCGTGTTCTGGAAGCCATACGGCAGAGCGCGGTCGGTCTGATAGGCGCTCAAAAACGCGTCGCCTGTATCCACCAGCGTGATACCGTTGTGTTGGCACGCTGCGCGAAACGCTTCGTAATCGTCCAGTTCGCGATCGATGGTAAGCGTTCCATCCGGCCGCAGCGTGATGCCCGGATGAAAGAGCAGAATGATCGGCCTGGAATACTCCGACCGCAGAAGGGCAAGCGCCCGGTCTATCGCCTGCGCATACGAGGCCGTTTGATTTTCCTTGCTTTCCGTTGCGTCGCGCTCCGTTTCGGCCAACGCATCTTCCGATTTGAGGCCGGCGAAAAAGGATTGCAGCCCGAACGCGTTGCGGAA
>CAYPEV010000014.1:16121-20379 GCA_964409605.1 uncultured Christensenella sp.
CTCCCCGTCCAGCATGCGGTTGAGCTGTGACGTCATGGTCTTATCCTGCATCACCTGTAAGCCTTCCGCATGCGAGGAACCCATCAATAGGATATAGTCGCCTTTGAGGGGCAGCGTCGAGGCGTTCAGATACCCGTTTTCATCCACTGCGTTGACGCCATAGCCTTCCGTCCCGCGTACAATTCTGCTGTTTGGCGTACGGATATTGTTGGAGAACGCGTGTTCCCGTGGAATCGAGCCCGCGCCGCTGCGATAGAAAAACGAGACCGCGTTCGCGCAGGAAAAAGCCAGCGCAAACGCGAGCCCCCAAGACAGGATTGCTTTATCGGTCTTCTTCAATGCCATTATCCTCCGAACTTCACGGGAGCAGATGCTTCCTGCGCCCGCATCCGCATGACAAAGCCCGCGGATGCGGGCAAGGGTGAGACGATCGTCGCGAAAACGGCTCGCGTCGAAAATCAATCATCACTGATTGTATTAGCGAACGTTCCTCCCGTCAATACCAACGTTTCCATGAATGGTCAAAAACAGCGCGGCACTCGCGTTTTATGGTATCGCGCGCCGTTCAAACGCGGGTCGCCACCCGCAGGAGAGGCAAAAAAACCGACCCGAATCAAAATTCGAAGCCGGTTTGATTTGAATCTTTTTTTCTGCGCGGGAGGCGCATTCGTCCGTAACCCTACAGACGAGCGCTCAGAGTGCGGTCACGCGGTTTCTGCCCGCGTTCTTGCTGATATACAGCGCCTTGTCCGCGCGCTGGACGAGCGTATACGCGTTGTCCGTCGGCTGAACCATCGTGCTGCCGATAGAGACCGTTACCCGCAGGCAATCCTTGCCGCGCATGAAACTGGACTGCGCGACCAGACGGCAAACCTTTTCCGCAATCGTCCTGAGTTCCAGATATGTCACCCCGCGCAGGATGGCGACAAACTCCTCCCCGCCCCACCGGCCGACAAAATCGTTTTTGCGCATCGCGCTTTGCAAGGTGCCGGCGACCATCTTCAGCACCGCGTCTCCGGCGCTGTGGCCGTAGGTATCATTGACGTTTTTAAAGAAGTCCAAGTCGAGCATCATCACGCCAAACGGAATACCAAGCGCTTGGAAATCGCGCACCTGATTTTCCAAAAACGTGTCGATGTACCGACGATTCGGCAGCTGGGTGAGCTGGTCAAACAGCGCGAGCCGCTCCATCTCCTTCAAACCGATCTCGGAGCAATCGCTCATCTCCGCGCTGGAAAAAACCTCCGTCGCACCGATGATCTCTCCGTCGATGAACAGCGGGCGGATCTTGATGTCCACACGAACGCGATGCCCCTTCTTGTGGTGCAGATATACCTGCGCTTTTCGCGGCATGCCGTCGCGGAGCGTTTCGTGCAGCGGGCATCCATCCAGGCAAAGCTGCGTTCCCTGCTCGTCCACATGATTGAGCCGGTTGTCATAGCAGAATTTGCCAAGCATCTCCTGCGCGGAAAAACCCGTGATGCGCTCCGCGCCCTGATTCCAAAAGGTAATGCCGCGGTCTTTGTCGACAAAGTAGACGCCTTCATACAGGTCGTTTAGAAGGTCTTCACAATAGCAGAGTTCGTAATTCATTGCATCCCGTTCATTTGCGCAGCAGTTCTGCGTATTTTTCTGATGAATTCATAGCATGTTCAGACAAGAACGTCGCCCATCGTGTTTCTTTTCCACTAATTGTTTCATTGTAGCAGTTTCTTTTGCGCGCCGCAACAATCTTGCCGTGTGCGCGCGTGCAAACAGCGCCCGGTTTCAAGCCGGGCGCTGCTATGTATATACGTTTGATACCGTTGATCCGCCGGATCAGCGTTTTATGTTCCCGAAGTCGACGTGGGTGTCGGAGTCGGCGTCGGAGTGGGTGTCGGAGTCGGTGTGGGTGTAGGAGTTGGCGTCGGAGTCGGAGTCGGTGTCGGCGTCGGCGTCGGCGTCGGGCTTGCGCTCGGCGTTGCCGTCGGCACGGGTGTCGGCGTAGGAACCGGCGTCGGCGTTGCCGCAAGCAGCGTGATATATTTCGCAAAGACGTATCCGGTCTTTCCCGTTGCGTTTACGGTCAGTTTGTACCAGTCTCCCGTCTTGCCAAGTACGGTGACCGCCGTATCCTTCGCGAGCTTGCCCATACTAGAATACGTCGTCGCGGGGCCCGTGCGGAAGTTGACGCCGCTCGCGTTGAGCTTACCCGGCTGGCCGCCCGAAGGGATCGTGGTCGGCGTGGGCGTCGGTGTCGCGGGTCCGGGCGTCGGTGTGGGCGAGGTGCTGGTCACCTTGACAAAGCTTGCGTAAACATAGCCTGTCTTGTTGATCGCCGTCGCGGTAACCTTGTACCAATCGCCGCTCTTGTCAAGGATCGTCAGACGATCCAGCTTTTGCAGCTTGTCCAGCTTACTATAGTTTGTACCCGGGCCGGAGCGGAGGTTGACGCTGTTGGCGGTGATTTCTCCCGCGGTCGCGGTCGTTCCGCTGGCTTTGTCTACCTTGGAAACAATCGTAACATATTTGGGCGAGATATAGCCCTCTTTCCCGGTCGAATGCACCTTCACCTTGTACCAGCCGGTCTTTGCGTCCGCCGAGTACACGGTCAGGCCTGCTTTGGCGGCGACGATATCGATGCTCTCGCTCGCGCTGGTCGCTTCTTTCCGCAGGTTGACGCGGCCGGTGGTGGAACCGAGCGCATAGGCGCTCAAGCTCGTGTTGCTGATTGTGATATATTTTCCGCTCACATAGCCGCTTTTACCGATGGACGGCACATCGATACGAAGCCATGTTCCGATGACTTCATACACGTTGACCGCGGTGTTGGCCTTGAGTGTGTCTAAAATCGAATTGCCAGTGCCTGCGCCTTTGCGCAGGTTCAGCTTCGCGGTGTTGACAAACCCGCTCGCAAGCGCGCTCTCCGCGTGCGCCTCGCGCATCGGCACAACGCCGGCTAAGAGTGCTATGCAGAATAATCCGGCAAGTAATCGAATCCAAATTTTGTTTCGCATCGTGTTTCCCTCCCCGCGGATGCCCCGCGTTGGCGTACTAGCCGTACTAATACACTTGCATCATACGCTATCATTGCCCCGCTGTCAATGCGGCGCGAAGCGGATTCACATTCGCTTCACAAATAACACGCTGCAGAGCATCCTTTGGTTGCACGCTTTGCAGAAAAAAACGCCTGGCTACGCCGTGTCGTAATTTTACTGTTTACACGTCGTAATTCGCGAAGTATAATTCAGGTTGAGGTGATTGCATTGACCCTGACCGAAAAGCTCGATGTTCTGCTGGAAGAGCGCAATCTGAACAAATCGCAGCTCTCCGCGCAATCGGGCCTGCCGTATACCACCATCGTGAGCCTGTATGAAAAAGGCGCGGAAAACGCAAAGCGCTCCACGCTGCTTACGCTCGCGCGGTTTTTCAACGTTTCCCTTGACTATCTGGCGGACGACGACGTGGAGGAGCGCGGCACGCGCATCTATGCGTCCGCAGGACATTTCGACGTCAGCCGTCTCACGCCGGAGGGCCGTGAGCGGTATGAGGAGTATATCGAATTTCTCGCGGATAAATTTTCCTTGTAAAAATCGCAGAGCACCAGCCGCATGAAAGGAGCGCGACGGGTATGGATCGCATAGAAGAACTCACCGCGGAGGCGGACGAGCGCGGAATAAACGTGCACGAGCGCGAGATTCCAGTGCCCGGCTTATCCGCGGCGTATATTAAAACCGAGACGGGCGAACACATCATCATCCGGCAGGACGGTACGCAGGCGGAGCGCGCCTGCTGGCTTGCCGAAGAGCTGGGGCATCACTATACCGGTTCCGACCGCAGGCTGCATTATAACGCCGCGGACGACTGGCGCGCGGAGGCGAAGGCGCGCAAATGGGCGCACGACCGCCTGCTTTCGCCGGACGCGATCCGCACCGCCGCGCGCAATACCGACGACATCTATGAAATCGCGTTTACGCTCAACGTCAGCGTCGAGTTCCTGCGGGAATCGATTGACTGGTACATGGCACGCGGGCTCTGGGCGCCGGATACCCCGCCGGAGGAAGCCGGCGAAATCGGAAACGATGAGGCGGCGAAGCGGGTTTGAGACCATCGTATCCCTTGAAGAGTTGCTTTTCAATCATCGGATAAATTCCAATTTGCATAACAAAAGACCCGCTGATACAGCGGGTCTTTTGGTTGTTCGGCTGGCTGCGGAACTAGGACTCGAACCTAGACAATACGAGTCAGAGTCGTAGGTGCTACCATTACACAATTCCGC
>CAYPEV010000015.1:0-9435 GCA_964409605.1 uncultured Christensenella sp.
ACAATATATAATACTATTAGTCTTATATATTGTCAACAGCGGAGGTGAATCGATTTGGATATCAACGATTCCGTGTCTAGAAACATCAAAAACATGCGGGAAAAGAAGAAACTCACGCTGGATATGGCCGCGAAAGCGACCGGCGTTTCGCGCAGCATGCTCGCGCAGATCGAAAAAGGAGATGTGAACCCGACGCTCTCCGTGCTCTGGAAGATCGCCAATGGCTTCAAAGTCTCCTTCTCGTCGCTCATTGAATCAATTGAACCGCAAACGAGTGTGCTTAAGGCGGAAGAGACCACGCCGATCGTAGAGGACAGCGGCAGATTTATCAATTATCCCTGCTTCTCGTTCGACGAACGGAAGCTGTTTGAGACCTATCGCATCCGGATCGCGCCGCAGGGATGCCTTGCCGCTGATGCGCATCTTGCGGGCACGGAGGAGTTCATTACGGTATTCTCCGGTGTACTCGCAGTCACGGCGGGAGAGGAGCGCCATGTCTTGCGAGCAGGCGACTCCATTCGCTTCCGTTCCGATCAGGCACACAGCTATCAAAACCCCGGCGAAACGGAGACCGAGATTTCGATGATTCTATACTACGGTGCGTAACTGGACACGCACGAGAAAAGGCGGAACCCTGTAGTTCCGCCTTTTTTGTGAGCAAACATTAATCTACGATGTATCCTGCCTCAGCAAGTACGGTGATCGCTTGCTCAAACGCATCTGCTTTCGTAAAGATGTAGTCCGTGTTAAAGGTGGAGACGGCGAAGATGCTGATGCCCTGATCGGCAAGCAGACCCGATATCTTTGCGAGTATGCCCACCAGCGAGAACTCCAGCACGCCGGATATGCGAATCGCCCGCCAGCCGTCCTCACGCGCAATAGCATTTGAGGGAACAAACGCGGTTTCACAAACGAGAGAAACTTCTTCATCGGTCTTGGCGAAAAAGACGAACTCGCGTGAGAAATCAACGCCCGATGGATCGGCGGCCTGGCAGACGGTGAACGTCTGAGACAATACTTGAAGCGTCATAAAAACTTTCCGGGCATGAACGCCCTTCTTTCAAGTAAAAGGGCTGCCATTTCTGGACAGCCCTGTGAGACAAAATATTTGCCGTCACGCCTTCGTGAAGATCGGCAGCGCTTTGATGATGCGATCCACACAGCCGTCTTCACCGAGCGCCGCGGAATCGAGGCTGATATCGAAGTGGCTCGCGTCCCGCCAGCTCTCGCCGGTATAGAAGCGATAGTACTGCGCACGGTTTTCGTCCTGATCGCAGATGTATTTTTTGATCTCCGCCTCCGTCCAGGCAAGGGAATAGCTCGCGACGCGCGCGATCCTCGCCTCCAGCGGCGCGTGGATAAACGTGCGCAGCAGATATGGTTTGCCCTTGAGGATCTGATCCGCGCAGCGACCCAATATGATGCAGCTGCTGATTTCTGCAAGCTCGGTGATGATCTTCGCCTGAAACTGGAAAAGGTTTTGCTGGCTCGTATAGTTGTCGCTGTCCGGCGGCAAAATCTCGCCTGTGTATACCTTTTGTGCGGCACGCATCATCTCGTGCTTGCCGAGGCGCTCGTCCACCTCTCCGAAGAGCCGCTCGTTGATGCCGCTCACATCGGATGCGATGCGCAAGAGCTTTCGGTCATAGAACGGAATGTTCAGCTTGTCGGAGAGTTTTTTCGCGATTTCGTACCCGCCGCTGCCTTTTTCGCGCGCGATAGTAATCACATAGTGTGCCATCGAAATCCAGCTCCTTTCCGTTTGGGGCGCGTTACGCGCCGAGATAAGCCTTTCGAACCCGGTCGTCCTCGGCCAGTTCTTTCGCCGAACCGCTCATGGAGATCTTACCCGTCTCAAGCACATAGGCGCGATCCGCGACGGCAAGCGCTTTTTTGGCGTTCTGTTCGACAAGCAGAATCGTGATCCCGCTGTTGTGCAGCTGCTCGATGATGGTGAAGATTTCGTTGACAAGGATCGGTGAAAGCCCCATCGAGGGCTCGTCCATGAGCAAGATTTTCGGGTCCGTCATCAGCGCGCGGCCGGTTGCGAGCATCTGCTGCTCGCCGCCGGAGAGCGTGCCGCCGAGCTGGCGGCAACGTTCCTTGAGCCGCGGGAAATGGTGAAACACCTTTTCCATGCTGTCGCTGACGCGCTTGGGGTCATTAATAATATACGCCCCCATCCGCAGGTTTTCCTCTACGGTCATACGGGAAAATATATGCCGTCCTTCGGGAACATGCGCGAGTCCCATATTGATAATCGTATTGGCGGGGACTTTTTGCAGACTTTTTCCGTCCAGCAGAACATCGCCGGAAGTCGCGCGCAGAAGGCCCGAAATCGTATGCAAAATCGTCGTCTTGCCCGCGCCGTTTGCGCCGACGAGGGAGACCAGCTCGCCGTCGTTGACGGTGATGGTAATGCCCTTGATCGCGTGGATTGCGCCGTAAGATACGTGGATGTCTTTGATCTCTAGCATGCTCTGCCTCCTACTGTCCCAGATAGGCCGCGATGACCTTCGGGTTCTTCGCGATCTCTTCGGGCAATCCTTCGGCAATCGTGATGCCGTAGTCGATGACCTGAATCCGCTCGCAGATGTTCATGACGAGTGACATGTCGTGCTCGATGAGCAGAATCGCGATACCGAAGCGGTTGCGGATCGCGTTGATGCAGTCCAGAAGCTCCGCGGTCTCCGTGGGGTTCATGCCGGCCGCGGGTTCGTCCAGGAGCAGCAGCTTCATGTCCGTCGCAAGCGCGCGGGCGATCTCCAGCTTGCGCTGCTGCCCATAGGGCAGGTTCGCCGCGATATAGTCCGCCTTGTCCTCTAGGTGGAAGATCGAGAGCAGATCCAGCGCTTTATCTTTGAGGTCCTTTTCCGTTTTCCAGAAGCGCGGCGTGCGGAAGAGGGAATCCAGCATGTTGTATTTGACGTCCTTGGTGAATGCCGCGAGCACGTTTTCCAGAACCGTCATCTGCTTGAACAGCCGGATGTTCTGGAATGTGCGCGCAACGCCCGCGGCGACAAACTGATGCGTTTTTTTGCCGTTGAGCACGTGCCCATCCAGCAGAACGGAGCCTTCCGTGGGCTTATACACGCCTGTGAGCATGTTGAACACCGTCGTCTTGCCCGCGCCGTTGGGTCCGATGAGACCCACGAGTTCGCCTTTGAAGACCTTGATGTTGAAGTCCGAAACGGCGACGAGGCCACCGAATGTGATGCCGAGTTTACGCGTCTCAAGAATGGGCTTTCGTTCGTCACTCATGGTTCAGCGCCTCCTTGCTTTCCTGTTTTTGAGCCAGCCGGTTCTGGCGCTGTTTTTTCAGATCCGAGAAGAAATTGCGAAGCGACAGCTCATACGTGCCGAAGATGCCCTTCGGGCGGAACATGATCACGATGACGAGCACGACGGCATACACGAGCATCGGAAACGCAAAGACGTTTTGCAGCCAAATCGGGAGGACCTTAACCCACAGGCCGTTCTTGATCTGGTAGTTGACAAAGAACATGATGACCGCGGCGACGATGGAGCCGGTCAGCGATCCCATACCGCCGAGCACGACCATGACGACCACGAATGTGGAGTTGAGGATGCCGCCGTTGGAGAACGCGAACGACGCCGTGGAGAGCGTCGCGTTGGAGCAGGCGTACAGCGCGCCCGCAACCCCTGCGAAGAACGCGGAGTATGCGAATGTGAAGACCTTGTAGAAGGAGGTGTTGATGCCTGAGGCGGAGGCCGCGATTTCGTCGTCGCGAATGGCGCGGATGGCTCTGCCGTATTTCGAGCGGACGAACATGAACATCATCAGCACGCATAGCATCGTCACGACGATGGCAACCCAGATATAGGTCACCTTCAGCGCGGTGCCGAAGCCTAGGCCGTTTTTATACAGCGAAGCGGAGGCGGAACCCATCGCGAGGCCTTCCTGACCCGCGAACGGGAGGTTGTTGATGATGTTGACGATGATCATGCCAAAACCCAGCGTGATGATGGCGAGATAGTCGCCCTTGAGGCGCAGCGCCGGGATACCGACGAGCAGGCCCACGAGAGCTGCGAGGAACCCCGCGGCGAGGATGCATCCCGCGAGCACGAGGATGAACGCGGTGCCGCTCTTTTCTTCAAACACACCCGCGCGTTCGGCGGCGAGGGAGATCAGCGCGGCCGAATAGGCGCCGATCGCCATAAAGCCGCAGTGACCCAGCGAGAGCTGGCCCAAGAAGCCGAGCGTCAGGTTGAGCGAGGCGGCGAGAATGATGAGATAGCAGCACTGCCAGATGCTCGGCGCGATGATGAGCTTAAAATCGCCCGCCTTGCCAAAGCTCTCCTTGATGAACGAAAATCCGATCAGCAGGATGGCGATGACCAGCGTGTTGAGGATATACCCCTGTGTCGTTCTATTCTTGATCATACTTTCTCACCCATGTTCTTTCCGAGGATTCCGGCAGGTTTCAGGATCAGCACAACGATGAGGATGAGGAATACAAACGCGTCCGCCATGCTCGAGCTGACGTAACTCGTGGTGAAGGATTCCACAAGGCCGATGACAAATCCGCCGAGCATTGCGCCGGGGATGATGCCGATGCCGCCGAGCACGGCGGAGACGAAGGCCTTGAGGCCCAGCATGGAGCCCATGGTCGTGTAGACCTTGGGATACTGGGCGATATACATCAAAGCGGCGATCGCAGCAAGGCCGGACCCGATGGCAAACGTCGTGACGATGGTGCGATTGACGTTGATGCCCATGAGGATCGATGCGGGCTTGTCTTCCGAGACGCAGCGCATTGCGCGGCCGACCTTTGTTTTCTGTGTGAACTGGTAGAGGATTACCATGACGATGACGCTGATGCAGATGGTCAGCATCGTCGTCCAATCCAGCGTAACATCCGCGATGCGGATGCCGCCTGCGGCAAAAATTTGGCTTGCGACCTTCGGATTCGGTCCGATTTGGGGAATCGCCTGCGCAAGGTTTTCCAGAAGAAGGCTGACCGCGATAGCCGTAATGAGCGCCGACATCGAGGTGCCTTTTCTACGCACAGGCCGGTATGCGATCAGCTCGGTCGACATACCGACGAGCGCGCAGACCAAAATCGCTAGAAATACGGAGACCCAGACCGGAAGGCCAAGAGAAACCATCACCGGAATGGTGAAGATCATCGTATAGCCGCCGACCATGATGAAGTCGCCGTGGGCAAAGTTGATCAAACGGATGATGCCGTAGACCATGGTGTAGCCGAGTGCGACGAGTGCATAGATGCTCCCGAGTCGAAGCCCGACAAACAGTGTTTGCAAAAATGTGCTCACTTGTTCGTTCCGCCTTTCGAAATTAACGGCAAAGGAGGCGCGGCGTGAGCCTCGCCTCCTTTGGCCAATATAGCTGTTTGCGAATGCTTCGTTATTTGAGTTCCTTGACGACGTCGACCAGCTTCGTGGTGACGGAGGTGCCGTCAGACGCGAAGGAGAGGATCGCGGCGCCCTTCGCCGGCGTGCCGACGGCATCCAGCGAGAAGGTTCCGGTCACGCCGGAGTACACGGCCGAGGTGTCGGCCAGCGCATCGCGGACGGCTGCCGGGTCGGCGGAGCCGGCCTTTTCGATGGCCGCTTTGTACATGTAGACAGCATCATACGCAAGCGCGGAGATCGCGTTCGGCGTGGAGCTGAACATGGCCTGGTAGGCTGCAACGAACGCCTGGACGGCGGGATCCGTATCGGCCGGATCATAGTGGTTGGTCCAGTAGACGTTGTTGAAGGCGGTCAGATCCGCACCTTCGACGACGTAGTCAGGGGTGCCGTCGTAACCGTCAGCGCCCATGATGATGCCGGTGTAGCCGGCGGCGCGCGCCTGGGTGACGATGTAGGGACCGATGACGTCATAGTAGTACGGCGCATACACGAACTGCACGCCCGAGCTGACCATGGAGGCAAACTGGTTGGTGTAATCCTGAACGTCCAGAGAGGCGGTGGACTCGACGGCTTTGATGTTCAGGCCGTAGGTTGCGGCGGCAGCCGCAAAGGAGTCATACAGACCCTTGGAGTAGGTGTCCGCCGCGCAGTAGACAACGCCGACATCGGTGTAACCCGCGCTCTTGGCGTAGTAGGCTGCGATAGCGCCCTGGAAACCGTCCGCATAGCAGGCGCGGAACACGTAGTCATCTTCGGTCGTGATGCTGTCGGCCGTTGCGGACGGCGTGAGCAGGACGACGCCTTCCTCGTTGGCAGCTCCGGTGATCGCGGAGGTGCAGCCCGAGGTGACGGAGCCGACGATGAGGCCGACACCCTGAGACACGAGGGAGTTGAACGCGTTGAGCGTCTCCGCCGGGTCAAACTGGTCGTCGGTGTTGATGACGGTGACTTGCTGGCCCAGGATACCGCCCGCCGCGTTGATTTCGCTGACTGCGAGATCAACCGCCGTGGTCACAGCTGCGCCGTAGACCGCGAGGGCGCCGGTGTTCGGCGAGATAACGCCGAGGGTGATGCCATCGCCAGCCGGGGCTGCCGCTTCTTCTGCTGCGGCTTCCGTGGCTTCCGCTGCGGGGGCTTCGGTCGCCTCGGTGGCTGCCGGGGCGGGCGCTGCGCAGGCAAACGCGCTGAGTGCGAGAGCCAGAACGAGCAGCAAACTGAGAAGTTTCCTCATTTTCAAATTCCTCCTTCGATTATAAACAAAAATGGCTATGACTACCCTAGTAATAATCACGCCAATGTGTTATGCATGATTATAAAGAACGCTGAATCCATTGTCAATATATTATATATGTTTAATTTTATATAATATACCATCTTTTTTGGATATGCGTGAACATTGCACAACAAATATGCAACGAATTGTATAAAAACGATGAGAAACTGCTTTTATGCGCGCGTTTTTTGTTACATCGTTACAAGAACGCGATCTGCTGTATGTGTGCGCAGATCGTTCAGTCGACACAAAATCTGGTTGTCGGTTTGCTGAAAAGATGCGATGTTTGTTGATTTTCCCCCGAAATGAATGCATAAATGTTGGGAAGAAGCATAAATACACAGGAAAGCGCCGCTTGTTTTCATTGCGGTCTCCTGCGCGTATGCAAAGCGATCTGAAACGCGTTTCCGCTTGCGCAATGGACCGATTTTCCGGATATCGCTGCGATCACAGTCCGCGAACGGGTTGAGCCGCTGCGGGAGCTGGCGGAGAGAAAATGTATGTCCGGCACGCTCTTCGCTCCGCCTCATTTTCTGCTATAATAAATAGACCAAACACAAAGGAGACTTTTTCGATATGTTTCGATTCAACCATTTCAATTTTAATGTGCACGATCTCAACAAAAGTTTCGATTTCTATCGAAAAGCGCTTGGCCTCAACCCGATGCGCACGGTGGACACGGACGATTTCACCCTTGTGTTTCTCGGCGACGGCAGCGGCACGTTCTCCCTTGAGCTTACCTATTTAAAGGGGCGTACGGAACCATACGACATCGGTGAGGCGGAATTTCATCTTGCGCTAACCTCGGAGGATATGGCATCGGCCCGCAAGCTGCACGAAGCGATGGGCTGCGTGACGTTCGTCAACGAAAGCATGGGCATCTACTTTATCGAGGATCCGGACGGATACTGGATCGAGATCATTCCCGCAAAGGGGCACTAAACAAACAAAAAAAGAGCGCGCCCATGCGCGCCCATGCCCGCCGGACGGAAGCTTCGACGGGCATTTTTTATGGTTGTTTTACTCGGAATAGGCGGATTTCACGAAGACTGCCCAGGTCTCGTAGAGCGACGCCTCGTCCGCCCCGAACGCTGAGAGGAAATCACCATCCCCGGCGAAGCGCTTCACCGCATCCCAACCGTAGGTGTTCGCGAGGTATTCAATATAGGTGTAGGAGTATTCGTAACCGCTGAAGTTTGCGAACATGACCGGCGCAAAGGGCCCGTGCACGCGCGTTTGCGCCAGCGTCGGCAGGGGGGAATAAGACGCGACAGGGTAGCTAGGCCGCTGCTCCGAGAGATAGCCCGCAAGTCCGTTGTCCACCCAATAGGACATGCGCGGGTTGAGGAGGCTGTTGTAGGCGTGCACGAGTTCATGGAGCGCGGCCCGGCGGTTGCTCTCATAATCGTGTACGGGGCCCGGATTGGCGGGGGAGGTGAGCAGCACGCGCGTACCGACGTTGTCGCCGATATACCAGTCGAGGTGCAGCAGCGGCGCGATGAGGCCGTATTTCTTTGTCTGCATGACGCGCTGCTGGTCATAGATGTAGATTTCGACCGGTTTCGCCTGCGTAAGACCGAGGAGGGCTGCGAGCTCTCCACCGCGCGCCTCGGCCAGCGCGAAGACGTCCTGCGCCGCGGCTTCCTCCGTCTCATAAAACAACGTGACGCGCTTACCTTCGATTTGGCGCATGTCGGGCGTTCGCAACGAGAAGGCCGGCAGGAAGTTGATCAGCACGATCGAAAGAAGTGCCGCAAGCACGAGGGCTGCGGCACGCAGTATGTTCGGATGGATCGGATTGCGTTTCATAAACCCCTTTGCGTCGGTCACTCAAACGAGCGGAAATAGGTTCTGTCCTTGAGCATCACGTCGTGGGCGCCGCCCTCGGCAAGCGTCGCCGCGGAAACGAGCGTGAGCCGCGCTTTCTCGCGCAGCTCGGAGATGCTCAGCGCGCCGCAGTTTGCCATCGTGGAGCGCACCTTGCTCAGCGTCTGCTCGACGTTGTGGTGCAGACTGCCCGCATAGGGCACATAGCTGTCCACGCCCTCTTCGAAGGTGAGCTTGGCTTCGCCGCCGCTATCATAGCGCTGCCAGTTGCGCGCGCGGGCGCTGCCTTCGCCCCAGTATTCCTTCATATAGCTTCCGTTGATGAAGACCTTGCTCGTCGGGCTTTCGTCGCAGCGCGCGAAATACCGACCCAGCATGCAGAAGTCCGCGCCCATGGCGAGCGAGAGCGTGATGTGATAGTCCAGCACGATTCCGCCGTCCGAGCAGACGGGCACATAGACGCCGGTCTCCTTCGCGTACTGATCCCGCGCGCTGGCGACATCCCGCACGGCGGTCGCCTGACCGCGGCCGATGCCCTTTGCTTCGCGCGTGATGCAGATGCTGCCGCCGCCGATGCCGACCTTGACAAAATCCGCGCCCGCGTCGGCCAGATATCGGAAGCCGTCCGCGTCGACGACATTGCCCGCGCCGACCTTCACCGAATCGCCGTAACGGGAGCGGATGAAGGCGATCGTCCGCGCCTGCCACTCCGTGAAACCTTCCGAGGAATCGATGCAGAGAACGTCCGCGCCCGCTTCAACCAAAGCGGGTACGCGCTCCTCATAGTCCTTTGTGTTGATGCCCGCGCCGACGATATAGCGCTTCTGGCTGTCCAAAAGTTCCCCGGGATTCTCCTTGTGGGAATCATAATCTTTGCGGAACACGAAGCAGACCATATTTCCTTCGCGGGAGACGATCGGCAGCGCGTTGAGCTTGTG
>CAYPEV010000015.1:9445-11264 GCA_964409605.1 uncultured Christensenella sp.
GGTCAGCGAGATGCCCTCCTGACCATAGACGAGCCGGTCGACGGGCGTCATGAAATCCCGAACGGCCGTACCCGGCTCCATGCGGCTCGGCCGGTAGTCCCGGCTTGTCACGATGCCGAGAAGCTTACCGTATGGCGATCCGTCTTCGGTCACCGCGACGGTGGAGTGCCCTGTTTGTGCCTTGAGCGCCATGATATCCGCCATGGTGTGGTTTGGGGTGACGTTGCTGTCGCTTCTGACAAAGCCCGATTTGGATTTTTTGACCGTGCGCACCATGTTTGCCTGGGACTCGATGGTCTGCGACACATAGAGGAAGGAAATGCCGCCTTCGCGGGCAAGGGCCGCAGCGAGCTTTTCGCCGGAGACGGACTGCATCACCGCGGAGACGAGCGGGATGCTCATGCTCAGCGGGCTCTGCTCCCCGACGCGGAACTTGCACACCGGCGTTTTGAGCGAGACATTCTGCGGCGTACACGCGGCGGAAGAATAGCTCGGCACCAGCAAATATTCGGAAAACGTATGCGAGGGTTCGTCAAAATAATAAGCCATGGCAGTTCCTTTCGCTCTGGATTGCTCAAAGATTTACGATGCGGGTCGGCGTTGTTTCGTAAGAGTATACGCCGGAACGCGGCCCGGAGAAAGCCCTCAATATTTTGTTCGGCATAGAGGGAAACAGATTCAGCATCGCGCAACACAAAACACGGTCTGCACGCTGATGAATGTATTATAATATGATACAATCAAAAAGACAAACGGCAGGTCAGCATCACGCAACATGCGCCGGCGCCGTTGCAGCCGCAACCGGACAATGCGCCCGGCTTGCGGGCGTAAAATCAACGCAGGAGGAAGTTCCCATGCCCGACAACAGCCATAAGGTCCACGCGGTGGAAAAGGCGATCGCGCTTTTGGATTGTTTCTGGCGCGAAAAGCGGCCGATGTCGCTGACGGAGCTGAGCCGCATGACCGGCTGGCCCAAGAGCACCGTGCATAACCTGCTCGCATCCATGATGGATTCCGCCGTGGTGGAGCAAAGCCCCGCGGACGGAAAATACCGTCTGGGGTTGCATCTGTTTGAATACGGCTGCACGATCTCGGAGCACTGGAATGTCGTCAAACTCGCGCGGCCGCATCTCAACGCGCTTGTGGCGAAGACGGGGGAATCCGTCTATCTTGCTTCGCTGAATGTGGATACGCTGCTCATCGTGGACAGCGCGGAGCCAAACAACGTATTCCGCGTCGCATCCACGGTCGGCAACCGTCTGCCTGTGCACTGCACCTCGCAGGGCAAAGCGATCCTTGCGCATCAGGACGCGGCAACAGTGCGCAGAATCCTTAAGCGCGCGGGCATGAAGAGCTATACGGTCGATACGATCAAATCGCCGGAGGCGTATCTCGAACAGCTGCATCAGGTGCGGCAGGCGGGATTTGCATCGGAATTTGAGGAATATCACAACGGCATGTGCTCGTTTGCGGCGCCGATTTTTGATGTCGAGGGTGTTTGCGTCTCGGCGGTAGGCATCGTCTGCTTCCTGCATTCGGGCGATCGAAAAGCCGCGGTCTCGCAGGAGACACTCTCCGCGCTGAAAAACACGGCGGAGGCGATCTCCACCGAGTTGGGTTGGCACGGCCGAAACCCGGCGTAAATCCGGAACAAAGCGCACAAAAAAATCGCCCGAACCTCCGCTGTGGTTCAGGCGATTTTTGATGCGGCGCGCGCCGCCCTGTTGCGCATACACCCGTGGATACAGAATGATTTCGTAGGAGGAAAGTTCGTAGATCGACCGGGGCTGCGCCGCGTCCAGCTATACTAACGCATTTT
>CAYPEV010000015.1:11364-14037 GCA_964409605.1 uncultured Christensenella sp.
ATATTCTGCGGGAGGTGAATCGAGATGAGCGATGCGAACGCGAAAGAGCGTATTTTGGAAAACGCGGTGCGTATGTTCAGCGCAAAAGGCTTTCATGGCACGAGCATGCGTGAAATCGCGACCGCGTCGAGCTGTTCCCTTCCCACGCTATATTACCATTACAAAAGCAAGAACGATCTGTTTGAAGAGATCGTCGTCAATCAGTTCCTGAAAATCACGCAAAAGATGAATGCAAAACTGGATCTCCAGGCAAGCCCGCAGGAGCTGTATTTTCAGGTGCTGCGTACGCGAAAAGAACTGACGGGGTTTGATCGTGAGGTGTTCAAGATGGCCCTGAAGGTGTGGCTCGGGTTTGAAGGCGAGGGCAAGGCAAGAGAACGCGTTATGGACTGGGAATCTAGGCGCGCGGAAGCGAACCGCGCGATCATCGATCGCGCCGTTTCGGATGAAAATCTGCGCGAGGACGTAACCGAGATTTTGATCAACTACATGGAAAACGTGATCAATCGTATCGTGCTGCTCGACGAAGACATCGACGACGAAAAACTCAGAAAGCAGATTGCTTTGCTGTTCCGGATAGGGAAATAATTTTTTATCATCTATATAACTAACGTTATATAGCATAGAACATACAAAATCAAATCAGGGGGATGAAAAAATGGAACCAATGGAACAAATCAAGTTGCTGCAGGCGATCTATGCCGGCGCGCTGGCGGATGCGGTCTTGCGCTTTGACCGGGAAGGCGTGCTCGAGCGTGTGACACAGGCGAAACATGCCGAGCAGATGGCAAGCGGCAAAGCGCGCGCAGCGCAGCTCGGCATCGCCAGCTATGACGAGGTTTTCGGGAAGCTTTCCGCGTTGATGGGGTGCGCGGATTGGAGCGTTTCGCGGGATGAGCAGGGGGGGCTAACCGCGACCGCTTCGCGTTGCATGCTCTGCGCGTTTGCCAAAAGGCTTGGCGCGCAGAGCCCGTGCAATATCTATTGCCTTGACCCGATGGAAGGTATGGTGCGCGGGCTGGATCAAAGTGTGGAATATCGTGTAGAAGAAACGCTTTTTGACGGAGCGCAGTGCCGCGTGCGGATCAAGCAAGCACAGGGTTGACAAAACCGTATTACGGAAGATACATTTGAAATCGCGTTCGGCAGGCGGTATACTTGCCTGGCTTTCGGACGCATCGCGACAAGCGCAGCGCGCAGGTTAAATTCGATCAAACGAACGATTGGGCCACGCCGGGGGAATGATGAAAAAAACAATCTTGGTTGTGTTACTCTGCTGCCTTGTTTCACTGCTGGCGTTCGGCGCGCTGTTTGGGAGAGAGCTGCTTTCGCTCGCATCCCTACGCCGGGTCGACGCGCATCCGCTCTATGAGATGCGCTATTTGGGTGACTACGGGTTTTCGGAGTTCTTGCGCACCGGTGCGGCGAGCGATGAGGACATCGAGCGATTTGTCATGCGGCGTCTGCTCAAGGGGGTGGAGATCGACCTGAACATCGCTTCGGCGGGATGCTCCGCGTTTACCGCATACAATGAGCGCGGCGAGCGGATCTACGCGCGCAATTTTGACTTTGACTATGCGCCCGCGCTGCTGCTTCGCACCGATCCTTCCGACGGGTTTGCCTCGATCGGCGTTGTGAACCTTGCGTTTGCGGGATATGAGGAGGGAAATCTACCGGACGAAGGTCTGTTCAATCGCTTTCTCACGCTGGCGGGACCGTTTCTACCGTTTGACGGAGTCAATGAAAAAGGTGTGGCGATCGCCCTGCTCGCGGTACCGCATGCGGAGCCGCCACACGAATCGGGGCGTATCGTGCTCAACACCACGACGCTCATCCGGCTTGTGCTTGACCGCGCGGACAGCGTTCAGCAGGCGCTTGACCTGCTGGATGGTTACACCCTCTATTTTTCCGGCGGGGTGGAGTGCCATTATTTGATCTCCGATGCCTCTGGCGATTCTGCGGTGGTGGAGTTTTTGGATGGAGAAATGTGCGTGACCCGCACGGAGAAAAATTATCAAATCGCAACCAACTTCATCCTCTACGGCGGACGCAACGAGGGGGAAGGCGGGACGGAGTTTGTGCGATATGATACCATCGAAGCGGTGTTGTCCGACCGTAAGGGCGTCATCAGCGAGGCGGATGCGATGCGGCTGCTTGCGCAAGTGAAGATTCCGGGGAGAACGCAGTGGTCCGTGGTCTATAATCTCAGGACGGGGGATGTCGCGGTCTGTATGGCGGAGCGTTACGATTCCGTTTGGCACACCTCGCTGTACGGTGCATAAATCATTCGGGGGAATGAAGGATGGGACAGAATAAAAACACGCACACGATTCTGTTTTTCGTGTTGACGTTTCTTTGGACATGGGTGTGCTATGGCGCGATCATTCTGCTGCGGCTCAACCCATATTCCAGCGCGGGCATGCCGCTGCTGATTCTCGGCGGGTGTTCGCCAACGTTCGTCGGCTGCATTCTCGCGATCACGACCTATCCCAAAGGTGAAAGAGGCGAATTTTTCAAGCGCATCTATCAACTGCGGCGCATTCGCTTGGACGGCTGGCTCATAATTCTATTGCTTTTCCCGGCGGTATCCGTCGTTTCAATCGGCATAGATCTTTTGCTTGGCGGCACTCTGCCGCAGATGACGAATCTGCGCGCGGTGATCGCGTTTCCGCC
>CAYPEV010000015.1:14047-20350 GCA_964409605.1 uncultured Christensenella sp.
GGGCTCGGCGCGTGGATCGGCTTCATCGCGGGCACGGTCGCGAAGCTTGCTGTCGCGTTCACGATGCTCGGCGTGTTCCTCGCGGCCTGGATCATCGACTGACGATGGACGCACCGAACCGCCATGGCCTGGCGCCCGGCTGGCGCGGCTTCGCGCTGGATCCGCTGATGCGAAGGTTTGGCTTTACGGGCGCGTTTGTGCTGCTTGGGTTGATCTGGGGCGTGTGGCATTTGCCGCTGTACTGTATGCCGCAAACGTGGCACGGAAAGATGGGCTTCGCTCTAGCGGGGTTTCCGATGTTTTTACTGCTGTCGGTGGGCCTTTGCGGCATCATGAGCCTCGTGTATGCTCGCTCCGATCGCAGTATACTCTCTGCGATGCTGCTGCATTTGAGCAGCAACTTCACCGCGCAGCAATTGGAGATGGTTTCTCCGCGCGTCGAGATTCTGCGAAGCATCATCGTCTTCGTGCTCGGTGCGGCGATCGGCGTCTACGGCATTGCGAAACGGCGCAGCATTCTTTGACCGGTTGTGCTTTAAAAAAGAACAGCAGTGGAACGGCGCGGCTTTTAACACGGACTGTATTTTTAGAGAAAAACGACGCCTGATTGCGGCGGGCTCTGGTTTTTTCCGAACGATTCGTATAAAATATACAATAGGTGAGATACCAAAGGGAAACGTGAATCGCTCAAAGGATCAACCGCAAACAGGTTGACACGAAGAGCCAGGACCATTTAGCGAAAGGGGTATGTGTTATGTCGTTTTGTATGAACTGCGGAAAAGAACTGCAGGGTGAAAAATTCTGTCCCAACTGCGGTATGCCGACCGACGGCGGCAAGCCGTATCAAGCGAAAAAGCATCCGCAAGCCGCGCAGGGAATCCGCGCGCGTGACCTGATCGAAAAAGCGATTGTGGTGCTCCGGCAGAAGCCGATCCGCCTCTGGGGCGTGTCGCTGCTTTGCCAGCTGCTCACCGTGCTCGCCGCGGTGTTCGGCGTACTGCCGATCATCTCCATCCCGATTTCCCTCGTGCTCAACGCGGGCATGGCGGCGGTCTATCTCGCGGGATACCGCGGGCAGGAGGTGAATTCCGACGCGCTGTTTGCGGGATTCAAGCGCTTCTTCAAGGTTGCGGGCGGAATGGGCTGGATGGCGCTGTGGATCCTGATCTGGGGATTGATCCCCATCGCCGGCGTGGTGTTCGCCGTCATCAAGATGTATTCCTATCGCTTCGTACCGTATATCATCATTCAGGATCCCGATATTGCGCCGACCGAAGCGCTCCGCCTTTCCGCGAAGCGGACGGAGGGCTACAAAGGGCGCATGTTCCTTGCGGATCTCTTTGTCGGCCTCTGCTGCGCGGGCGTGCTGCTCGTGCTCGGGCTGCTGTCGACGATTCGCTATATCGGGCCTGTGTTTATGGTGATCTCTTCGCTCGTGAGCATCTTCTTCGGGTTGGTTGTGCCGCTGCTGCTGGGGCTCATCAGCGCGGCTGGCTATGAGGAGATCTTCGTAAAAGGCGAGTCAAAGGAGACGGCGGAGTAGTTCTCCGACAAAAAAACGATACCATGATGCGGCAAAGCCCTCCTGTTTACGGGAGGGCTTTTGTGTCGGGTTTGTTGATTCATCCGGCCGAAGGCTACACGGCCGGGAAACGCCAGCGGAAGAAGAACCGTTTGAGCCGCTTCATGCTTGCCGGCAAGGACTGCGCCAGCACGTTATAGTAGGCGATCGCCTCGTCGCGCTCCCGCTTTGTGCATGTTCTGCCGGAGAAACGCGCCCGCTGCGCAATCAGCAGCATACTCTCCAGCTGTGCCCGATCCGCGGCGGGCAATTGCCGCGCAACGCGATAAGCGTATTGCTCCGGAGCCTCGAGCGGCTGCATCTGCGGTGCGCCGGCAGAGTGGAGCATCTTCAGCATGTGGCGTATGACGGAGAGCGAAGCCGCGTTGCCGTCCTTCTGCAGGAAGGCGCGCAGCAGCCGCTCGCGCTGAAGCGCGCGGTAGCCCAATGCACCAAGCGGAAGGCCGATTACCGCGAGCAGCACGAAGACAGGCCAGAGCGGCGGCCTTCTGCCGCCCTCGTTTTCGCCCGTGTCCGCCGTATTCGCGGCGTTCGTGCTGTCCGGCGTCGGGATCCCGCCCTGCGTGCCCTCGCTCGTTGGCGCGGGCGTCGGGGTAACCGTAGCTTCACCCTGGACCGCGTCCGGCGTTGTGTTCGGGTCGGCAGACGCGGTCTGCGGCGTCGGTGTCGGTTCCGGCGTCGGGGTCGGGGTTGGCGTCGGTGTCGGTTCCGGCGTCCATTCAGGCGTGGATTCGCTCCAGGACGGCGTCGTTTCGTCGCCGGGTTCGCCGGATTCACCGGGGCTTGGCTGGCTGCTGCTCTGCGCGCTCTTGGTCATCTCAACCGGAACCCATTCCAGCAGCGAGGGATCAAATACCTCGACCCAAGCATGCGCGTGCGTGTCTTCGATGTCGATGTAGCCCTCCGCGTCCGGCGTCTTCTCATAATCCTTCTGGATGACGATGTAGCCTTCCGCATATCGCGCGGGTATGCCGAGCGCGCGCAGAAGGACCGCAGCCGTGGTTGCGAAATGAACGCAATAGCCGCTCTGCGCCTCCTGCAAAAACCAGGTGGCAAAATCGGCATCCTCCGGCATCTCCGGCGGGGAATAATCATAGGAACAGCGCGCGGCGAGCAGCGAGCGGATCGACTGGCAGGTAGCCGCGAGATTCAGCGCGCCTTCTTCATATACCGCGCGTATCCCGTAGGTTTCAAGCAGCGCTTCCGCCGCGGCCTGCGTTTCATCCGGCAGGCGAGTATATGTGTCGAAGAGATAGTCGATATAGCGGTCCGCGGCGTTGCGGACATCCTCCGCTTCGCTGCCTTCCGCGCGGCCAAGACCGCTTGCGGAGCCTGCGATATGCTGATACGCCTGCTTCATGCCGTCCTGCGCGTTGGAAACGGAATACAGCGCCATTCCGACGGGGATCGCCTCCAGCGTATAGCTGGAAGACGAAGCGGAGGAAGCAAACGCGAGTGCGGTATCCTGCACATAGCCCGCGTTTTCGATATCGTCCGCTCTTGTGATAAGCCCCGGCGGCGCCCAGATGGAGAGCGGCGTCGCGGCGATGTTTCGCACGGAGAGGGTGAAGGTTTCCGGGGTGTTTCCGCCGAGTTTCGCAGCGGAGGCAAGAAGGTTTTGCGGCGCGATGTCCACGCTGTTTGCCAGCGGGGAGAAATCGCCTGCGGAAACGTTCGACCAACCGTTCTGGGCATAAACCGCGCCCGCAAAGTCCCTTAAATAGAGCGAGGATTGGTTGGAAACGCGCACCTTCAGTACGGTTGCGCCGGAAAAGCGGATGGCGGACAAGCTCGTCAGGTCTCCGCGCGTAAGTCCGTCGTTGCTGCGCCAGAACGCCTCCTTGCCGATATCCAGCGAAAAGATCTTCTGCTGCAGGGATTCGATGGCTTCCGGCCTCTGGTATCCCTGCTGCGGGAGAATGACGCCGGAGAGCAGCGCCGCGAGCGCGATGAGCGGCAGGGCGAGCAGCGAGAGCGAATGCTGCGCCGCGCGCTGGGCAAGCTGGTTTGCCTTCCGCCTGCTCTGCGGAACATAGACGCCCGCCCGGAACGTACTCTGCGCCCGCTTGGCATTGTTGAAGGCGAACACCATCATATGCGCGCCGAACAGCATGAAAAACGGGAGCCGGGCGGGCGAAAGCAGATAAAACGGCGCGGGCAACAGCTGCGGCAGCGTCGCCAGGACGAGCCCCGGTACGCTGGGTTCGCGGATGATAAAGAACGCGGAGAGGAACGACACGGCAAACAGGATCGCCTGCATTGAATGTGTCATGAGCGCCTGCGCTTCGTCCGCCGCGGCGGGCTGAAGCAAAAGACGCATTGCCTCCGGCATCTGCAGGTTCAGGGGGGTGATCGCACGATCGATCAGCAGCAGAACGCCCTGCAGGAGGGCGTCTGCGCGAACGAAGGCGAACGCGAGCGCGCCAATCAGGCACACGATCGCGAAAAGACCGCTCCTGCGCAGCGAAAACACGCCGAGAAACAGGAGCGAAAACGCAATCGCGGTCCAAACCAGCGCCGCGCGCGGCAAGTCAAACGAATAGCTGGAGAGCAGGCAAAACAGGAAGCCGAGCACCGCAAGCAGCAGCACAACGAGCTGCTGAAGCAGGCGCATCAGCACGGCTGCGCCCTCCTGTGCGGGACGAATCGCGCCGGCGGGCGTTCGTTTCTTTTCGCTCATACGTCCGCCTCCGTCTCCGCGCCGGGCACGCTGCCGTCCAGCAGCTGTACCTCGCAGCCCAGATCGCGCAGCGCCTCCGCGCTCGCGTCATCGCAGGCATCCGGCATCAGCGTAAGCCTGCGGCAAAGGCCGATGCTCGTCAGCGTCGCGAGCAGTTTTGCGCCTTCCACGTCGTTTGCGTTCCAGACGCTGCCCGCAATCATGTAGACAAGGTGCGTGTCCGCGCGCGATCCGCCCTCGCTGGCAAAGCGGGACAGCGTGCTCCAGCGCGCCTGCCCCGGCAGGGCAAGAAGATCGTGCAGAACGCTCGCGAGCGCTTCCGGTCCCGTGACGGGGACGGTTCGCAGCCCGCCTTCCTCTCCGATCCAGCTGATACAGTGGGTGACTTCCCGCGCCATAAGATATTCGGAAAACGCAAGCATGGTGCCGAGCATGGCTTCCGCGGCGTCCGGCGTCGCGTCCTCGCGCAGCTCCAGCAGGAAATGAAGAGAGGGGTTCAGCGGCAGGCCGAACTCGCGCACAATCAGGCGGTTCATGCGGCTGCTGAGCTTCCAGTGCACGCTGTGCCGCGGGTCTCCCTCGCGGTAGTCGCGCAGCTGGAAGACCTCGCTGGGATCGCCGCCCGCCTTGACGGTGGAATAACGTGCGCTGTCCAGGCCGAGATCTGCCGCTTCGTCGGTCTGGATGCTCCTCTGCTGCAATTCCGGCAGCACATAGACGCTGCCTGCGGGTGCGGCGTAGTTTTTTTGCGCGACGTTCAGCGCGAACAAACCCAGCGTATCGAGCACCTGAACGCGGCGCACAAACAGATCGACCCTGCCGCAATGCGCCATCTTGACCGAAGGCTCCATGGTGTGCGTGCGCATCGGCCCAAGCGGAAACTGCACGATATCTTCCGCGGATTCGCTGTAGCGCTCCCCGATGCGCCCGAGGGCGTTGTGCCGCTCAAGCGTAAAGCGCACGCCCGCGCAGGGAAACAGGCTGTTGTTGCGCGCGGAAAGACGGATACCGCAGACGCCCTTTGGCAGGATGTCGTCTTCGATCTCCAGAGAGTAGCGCAGATTTTTTCGCATGGGAAGCGCCGCCAGCAGTGAAACCAGCGGCAGAATCAGCAGGAAGATCAGCAGCAGATGAAACAGATACAGGTCGAACAGGATGAATAAAATCAGCACAAAAAAAAGCGCGTATGTGTAAAAAATCCGGTTTCCGGCCATGGAATTATACCGCGATGGGCGCCTGCACCTGCGTGAGCGCGCGCTTTGCGAGCTGCTGCTCGCTCACGCCGCTGACCAGCGCGCGGGGGCTGAGCTGGATGCGGTGCGCGGCGACGCTCTCGAACACGAGCTGCACATCCTGCGGGATCAGGTAGTCGCGTCCGGAGAGATACGCCGCGGCCTTGCTCATGCGAAGCAGCGAGATGGTGCCGCGCGGGCTGACGCCGATGCGGATGGCGGGTTGCGTCCTCGTCCAGCCGGTGAGCTCCGTGATATAGGCAAACAGCGCGTCGGAGACATAGATGCTCTCGACCTCGCGCTGCATGAGCGTAAGATCCTGCGGGGAGATCACGCGGTTGACGGAATCCAGAGAGACCGCGTTCTGATGGCGGCGGAGCATCTCCACCTCGCTCCTGCGGTCGGGGTAGCCCATCGAGAGGCGAACCATGAAGCGGTCCAGCTGGGACTCCGGCAGCGGCTGCGTGCCGGAGGACCCGGCGGGGTTCTGCGTCGCGATGACAAGAAACGGCTGCGGCACGGCGCGGGTCACGCCGTCTACCGTGATGCTGTTTTCCTCCATGACCTCCAAGAGCGCGGATTGCGTCTTACTCGACGCGCGGTTGATCTCGTCCGCGAGAAAGAGGTTGCACATCGCGGCGCCCGGCACATAGACGCCCGCGGCACCGCCGGTTTGAATCGTCGTGTAGCCCGTGATGTCGGACGGCATCACGTCCGGCGTGAACTGCATGCGCTTATAGGAGAGATCCATCGTCCGCGAAAAGGCGAGCGCGAGCGTGGTCTTGCCCACGCCCGGCACATCCTCCAGC
>CAYPEV010000016.1:0-19904 GCA_964409605.1 uncultured Christensenella sp.
GCAGGCCGAGGCGCTCAGGCAAAAGGACATCGAAACCTTCCGCAGGCTCATGAACGAGAGCGGACAATCCAGCTTTATGCTGCTGCAAAACGTTTGCCCGACGGACGCAAGCGAACGCGGGCTTGCGCTTGCGCTCGCGCTCTCCGCGCGTATGCTGGAAGGAACAGGCGCATGGCGCGTCCACGGCGGCGGCTTTGCCGGCACGATTCTCGCACTCGTTCCGCTCGCTCAAATCGAAGAATACCAACAGCAGATGGAACGCGTGTTCGGGCAGGGCTGCTGCTATCGCTTTGCCGTCCGCCCCGTCGGCGGCACCCGGATCGGATAATTGTCTGTGCAACAAACACAAACGCCGCTTTCGAATTTGCCTTCGAGAGCGGCGTTTTTTTTGATCGGTGTTACTGCGCGGTCAGCGGATGATCGTGATGATGATGAACGCGAGCACCGAGACCATGGTCTGCAGGGAGAGCGACATGGATACGTCCGCGCGTTCCTGTTCGGTTGTTGTGTACATCGTCAGGATAAACGGCGCGGGCGTGAGGAAGAGAATGATGATCGCCCAGCGCATCGGGTCGGTCAGCGGAAGGAATGCGCCGATGACAGTCAGCGCAATGGCGCAAAGCGCGGCGCAGACCAGCCAGCGGATGCCGACGGAGATGGCGGCGGTCGCAAAGTTTTTTCTCGAGAACGAAATGCCGTAGCCGACCACGATCAGAATGACACAGGAAAGCGGCGCGGAGACAAAATCGCAGAGCGACTTGATCAGCTCCGTGACGCCGGAGGGCGCGAGCGCGCGGGAGATGCCGGAAATGGCGAGAGCGGCGCCAAGGAGCATCGCCCATGGGATGGGGTTTGTCAGCAGCGCCTTGAAGGATTCCTTCGGCGAACAGCCCATGCGGATATTCAGCGCGGCGATGAAGCCGGAGAAGATAAAGAGCACGTGGCCAAAGTCGATCAGCGCAAGGTTGCGAAGATTTTCCGCGCCGAACAGCAGCGCGTAGAGCGCGTAGCCGAGCATGCCGACCTCCCAGCCGGCGGTCATATATTTGAGCATCGGGCTGCGCTTGGAAAGCGGTTTACCGATCAGGAAACCGAGCCCGAGTCCGACAAAGCCGAGCACGAACATCGTCAGCGCGTAGACGATGACGCTCGGGGAATATTCCGCCGTAAAGAAGAGGCCGAACAGCATCGCGGGCAGAGCGAACTTCATTACAAATGCCTTCATGCCCTCGATTGCTTCGGGCGAGAGGATCTCGCGCTTTCGCGCGAAGAAGCCGATACCGAGCGCGACGATCAGCGGGAGTACGATTTTGAGGATGGATACGATATTCTGCATGTCAGCTCTCCTAATGGATGAAGTCGGGATATGCCTCGAGACGCCCGCCCAAACGGGCGGTCACGGGCGAGACTAGTTTGCTTCGTGTGCCAGCGCGGCAAGGCGCGCGGTGTGATCCGGCGTAGTGCCGCAGCAGCCGCCAAGCCCCCAAACACCGCCGGAGGCGAGCTTTTTCATCTCATTGGAAAAGGCGTCGGGCCCAACCAGATAGACGGTTTTCCCGTCCTGATATTCCGGCAGTCCGGCGTTGGGCTGCATCAGAAGCGGCTTTGTGGCGCAGGCGGTAAAGCGCGGCAAGAGCGAGACAAGCTGCTCCGGTCCGACACCGCAGTTGCAGCCGAGCGCATCCACACCCGCCTCTTCCAGCGCGGCGACGACGGTCTCGATCGTTTCACCGGTCATCAACCGTCCGGCGGGGCTGTAGGTCAGCGTGCAGAGCACGGGTAAACCCGCGCCATACGTCTTTGCGGCCCTGACGCAGACGAGCGCCTCGTCCAGCGCGCTCATGGTTTCGATCAGGATGCAGTCGGCGCCCGCGGACACGCCCGCTTCAATGGGCTCGCGGAAAAACGCCAGCGCATCTTCTTCGCTCAGCTCGCCCAGAGGCTCCAGAAACTCGCCCAGCGGGCCGATATCGAGCGCGCAAAACGCGGCCTTACCGGAGGCGGCAATCGCTTCTTTCACGAGCCGCACGCCCGCCGCGGCGAGCTCGCCCGGCTTGTATGTGGCGCGCTTTAACCGGGGCTGCGTGCTGCCGAAGGTGTTTGTGGTGATCACATCCGCCCCGGCGGCAAGATACGCCGCGTGGACGGCGCGCACCGCGTCGGGATTCGTGATATTCCACACATCCGGCGAGGCGCCCGCGGGCAGGTCGGCTGAAAGCAGCATCGTTCCCATGCCGCCGTCGAACACGATGTGTTTTGTGAAGAAAGCATCTGAAAATTTCATTTATCGGGCCCCCTCGTTCCGTCTATCTATAAAAAAGCCTCTGAAAATCACATATGTCGGAATCTTCTTATTCTGTCGATTCTAACACGATATTCTGCCCCGCGCAACGCAAAAAGGATCGTACGGGACGAAAAAGCGGCGGGGAAAATCATCCCCCGCCGCTTTAGATGCGTGTGTCGCTCACTCGAACGTGGTGTTGACGACCTTCGGCGGGCCCTCCAGCAATTCGGGATTCGCGCAGTACTGCTTGAAGCGATGGAACACCGCGGCGAAATAGGCGCCGGAACCGATACGCTCGTCCATGACGATGCCCATCGGAAGAGAGCGCTCGAACGCGATCTCTTCGCCTTTGCGAACGGGCACCTCGCGCATGTTGCCGAGGGTGACGAGTATGCTTGTGGTGCCGAACTCATAGATATGGTGGAAGATATGGTTCGTGCGGATACTCGCGAGGTTCGAAATCGTCATGCTCGCGTGAAACGGACTCGCCTTGATGAGGCTCTTTGGAAGCAGACCGTGCAGATCCATCCATTTGAGGATGCCTGCTGCGATATTGAGAAGCCCCGGAACCTTCAGAAGCTTTTGCATGAGGTCATCGGTCGCGTTGGTCTCGCCCGTGCCGCGGTTGTCGTTGATATAGCGGTCCATGGTCTCGTGCACGGCGAAGATATCGTCCTCCATGTTGAAATACATCTTGCTCATGGTCTCGTCCAGCGAACCGGGCTTGAGCACGACCATGCCGACCGAGAACTCGTTGCGTTGATAGATTTTCTTATTGACGATAAAGCGGTTGAGCAGCGGATATTCCGCCGCGGTACGCAGATAGGCTGCGAGCACGAGGCCGAGATGGGAAAAACGATGGCCCTGCTTGCGCTTTTCGTTGAGGTATGCCTGCATGGGAGCGATCGGTATATCGATCTCGATCATATTCATCGAGTCGTAGCGATACTTGAGGATATACGGAATGATCGAATAGATCGGATCCGCGTTCGTAACGCGCCTGCCATCCTTGCGCATGTATGTACCTGCCTGTTCCTTCAACTTTATCAACAAGAATACCATAGTTGTCGGCTATACCGCAAGTACACTTGAAGTTGCGCGCCGGAGAGCGGGAAGGCATCGCTTGAATTTTGTCGAGCTTCGTTAAACTTCTTTTGAGAAAAGTGTAACCCAATCGTGAACACGGGGCGAATTTTCGCGCGCCGGCCGACTGCGCACAATGAGATTGTGATATACTATCTGCGAAGAAACGGAGGGCAAAATAACATGAAAAAACAGATCAAAACGATCGTAGCGTTAACCTTTGTTCTGGCGCTGAGCATGAGCCTGATCGGATGTGCGGGCTCGCCTCTGCCGGAAGGATTTGACAAGGACGAAGTCGGCACCGCTGCAGAAGAAATCGTGGGCCTTGCGACTGCGGGGGATTATGATTCGATCATCGCCGCGCTGCGCGACGACGTCAAGAGCGCAATTACCGTGGACCAGCTCAAGGAAGGCTGGGCGCCGATCTATGAAAAAGCGGGCGCGTTTGAGAGCGTCTCGAAGATGGCTCTGTCCGGCACGACGGATCAGAAGACCGGAGAAGCGTATGCCGTGGCACAGGTGATGGTCAAGCACGCGAATGCGACGCTCCTGTACACGCTTTCGTTCGACAAGGACTTCGCGCTGGTCGGGCTTTATCTGAAATAAGGCGATGACCGAACGGGACGAGGCGGCGCGCGAAGCGCTCCTTCGCTATTTTTCGCAGAATGGGCTGCTGCTCTGCAACGAGAGCGCGCAACTGCCGTATCTCGATCTGGTCGGCGGCAGTTGGAACGCGATGGTCTCGCTGCTCGAAAGCGGAGACGCATTCTATAGCCGCTTTTATCAAAATCGGGTGACATATCTTTCACCCGCGCTGTATTTTGCGCTCAAATCCCGCCGCCGAAGGGCGGAACGGCTGGACGAAAGCAGCAAGCGGCTGCTTTCGTTTTTGCGCGCGGCGGGGGAGGCGAACGCGGAGCGGATGCAGAGCTGCCTTCTGGAGAAAAAAGCGCAGACGGAGGCGCTCAACCGCCTTGTCGCGGAGCTGTTTGTAACCGTGATCCGGCGGGATGTGACGTTCCACGATAGCTGGTGCAGCTTCTGCTACGGACCCGCGGAGCGCTGGGAAGAAAAGCAGGCGCGCAATCTTGGCGCGTCAAGTGTTGGCGAAGCGGAACAGATTCTGCTTCGCCAACTTTCGCAAAAACAGGTCGCCGCGCTGCTCCGATAACGCACACATCAAAAAATAGAAACGCAACTCTCTGTTTAGTACCATATAAACCAAAACGCAAGAGGAGAAGATCCGACATGTTGACACAGGAGACCATGGACGCTTACTGTGCGCTGCTTGCCCGCGAGCTGATTCCAGCGACGGGCTGTACGGAACCCATCGCGATTGCCTACGCAGCCGCGCTGATGAAAGAAACGCTCGGTGCGCTGCCGGAGTGCATGCAGGTCTGCGTCAGCGGAAACATCCTCAAAAACGCAAAGAGCGTCGTTGTTCCCGGTACAGGCGGCAGGAAGGGCATCGCCGCTGCCGCTGCCGCGGGTGCGGTCGCGGGAGACAGCGGGCGGCTTCTGGAGGTCATCGACGGCATCACGCAAGCCGAACGGGAAGCGCTCGACGCGTATTTGAAACGGGCGAAGATCGGCGTCTCCTGTGTAGAAGACGGACTCACGCTCGATATCCGCATCACCGGATGGCAGGGGGAAGACACGGCCTATGTCCGAATTGCGGGCGCCCACACAAACGTGGTGCGCATCGAGCGAAACGGCCATACGCTGCTCGACGCGCCGACCATGCAGCCGGGGCACGAGAGCGACGCGCCCGGCGCGCTCAACACGGCGGATATCGTCGCCTTTGCAGACACGGTCGATCTGGATCTCGTGCGCGCACCGCTTCTGCGCCAGCTGGAACTCAATCTTGCGATCGCGGAATACGGGCTCGCGCAAGGCTGCGGTGCGAGCATCGGGCGTGTTCTGCTCAGCGGAGGAGAAGGCGATATTATCGCGCTTGCGCGCGCCTATGCGGCCGCGGGGTCCGACGCGCGCATGAGCGGCGCGGAGCTGCCCGTGGTCATCGTCTCCGGCTCCGGTAATCAGGGTATCACCGCGAGCGTACCCGTCGCTATCTGGGCGAGGGAGCGCGGGTTTTCCGAGGAGGCGCTGCTGCGGGCGCTGATCGTCTCCGATCTGGTTACGATCCATCAAAAAACGGGCATCGGCAGGCTTTCCGCATTCTGCGGCGCGGTCTGCGCGGGCTGCGGCGCCGGCGCGGGGATTGCGTATCTGGAAGGGCTTGGCTACGACGGCGTTGCGCACGCGGTGGTCAACGCGCTCGCGATCATCAGCGGGATGGTCTGCGACGGGGCAAAGGCGAGCTGTGCGGCGAAGATCGCCCTCGCGGTGGACGCGGGGATTTTGGGTTACCGCATGTATACGCAAAAACAGGAGTTTGTCAGCGGGGACGGCATCGTGGTCAAGGGCGTGGATAACACAATCCGCAACATCGGCCGCCTCGCCAAGGACGGCATGCGCGAAACCGAGACCGAGATTCTCTCGATGATGCTGGAGACGGAGACAAAGTAAATATCGATCCTTCAAACAACGTTCTTACGCGCGTTGTTTTTTGGTTGTCTCGATTATGGCCAATAGACCTGTTCCACGAGCGTCACTTTGTCATCGCCGTCCACATGGACATAGTAGAAATACGATTCGAGCAACAAGGACGTGTTGAGTGCGTAAATCGCCCTGAAGTCTGCCGCTGTAGCGGAGACGGATTCCGCGCCGCCGACCGGATCGCCGTTCGGCTTGACCATGAGCTTGAGCGGGACGTCGTCGATATCGATCGCGCGCAGCTGCGGGTTGGTGTTCTTTTTCACAAACTCCGAGTCCGCGAAGTTCTCCACCATATCCTGTGCGGCGGCTTTGGTGTAGCCTTCGTGATCGACGAGGAAGTCCACCGCTTCGTCTCCGCGCAGCATATCGAAGTAGTCGAATTTTGCGATCCCGCTCTCCGGGTCAAACGAGACTAGATCCGCATAGCTGGAATACATGCTGGGGCCTTTGGGGGTCGGGCTGGGCGCAATGGTTGGCGTTGGAGCTGCTTCCGTCATCACCGGCGCGGCGCTCGGGGTCGGCGTCTCCGGCACGGCGCTCGGAGTCGCGCTCGGGGTTACAGTCGGCGTTGGCGGCACGGGGGAATCGCTCGCCGCAGGCGTGACGGGCACGGCACAGCCTAAGAGCAGTATCGCCGTCAGCAGAGCAAGCGCGCCAAAGAGGAATCGTCTGCATTTCATACCAATACCCTGCCTTTCTGATCGGTTTGGGAAAACAAGTTTCCGGGAAACAAAAAAGGAGCCGGAGCTCCCTTTTTAGCGGCATCACTTTACCGTGATGAGTTCGTATTCTCTTGTACCGATACCGAGCGATTCCGCATGGCGGAGCGTATCGTTCCAGTCCGTCACCGGCGCGGAATCCTTGAAGTGATCGTGATGGCTTTCGCACCTGGCGAGGTTATCGCTCAACTGGCTGTTTGACATCACGGGCTGACGATTGCAGGCATCCGCGCAGGCCTGGTCGAGTGCGACCGGGTCAAACGAGGCAAACATGCCGACGTCGGGGATGATCGGCACGTCGTTTTCATTGTGGCAGTCGCAATTCGGCGAGACCTGCATGACGATATTGATGTGAAAACTCGGTCGGTTTTGCAGCACGGCGAGCGAATATTCCGCGATCTTTTCACTCAGCGCGAGCTCGCTGCTGCCGCCGTTGTTCTCGATCGCGTCAAAATTGCACGCGCCGATGCAGCGCCCGCAGCCGACACAGCGGTCATGGTCGATGCTCGCGATCTTCTTTTCATCATAATGGATGGCGCCGTGCGCACACTGCTTGCTGCACTGGCGGCAGGCTTTGCACAGGGTGCGGGCCACGGTGGGTTTGCCGTCGCAGTGCTGTTCCATCTTGCCTGCGCGGGAGCCGCTGCCCATGCCGATGTTTTTCAGCGCGCCGCCGAAGCCCGTCATTTCGTGTCCTTTAAAATGGTTGAGGGAGATGACGATATCCGCATCCATGATCGCCTGGCCGATCTTCGCTTCCTTGACGTGCTTTGTTCCCGTCAGCGGGACGAGTTTCTCGTCTAACCCCTTCAAGCCGTCCGCGATGATGATCTGGCAGCCGGTGGAGGCGACGGAGAAGCCGTTTTCCGCGGCGGCTTCGAGATGCTCCAGCGCGTTCTTCCGTCTGCCGGCATAGAGCGTGTTGCAATCGGTCAAAAACGGCTTGCCGCCCTTGGCGCGGATCACGTCCGTGACCGCGCGCGCAAAGTTCGGGCGCAGGAACGAGAGGTTGCCCGGCTCGCCAAAGTGGATTTTGACCGCGACGAAACGATCGGAAAAATCGATGCTTTCAATGCCCGCGCGCTTGATCAGCCGCTGGAGCTTCACCGTCAGAGGGCTGTCGAATGTTGTCCGTAAATCTGTAAAATATACCTTGGAAGGCTGCATGAGCAAACATACTCCTTGGATTCAATTTTTCACGTACTGCGAATAGTTGAATCATAGCACAATTGTTTGTGTACGGCAATCCATCCAGGGCTTGCGTTTTTGCGTAAATACCGATATCATGTTTCGTTGAATAGTTTTTTCGTGTTGGAGCTGGTCGCTTTCATGATCAGCCGCTTCCGCACGGAAGTGCAAAAAAACGGAAATGGTGAATTACAGGCAATGTCACACACGGAACACAAGGGTCACGGGATTGGCGCCGTGATGCTGCTCTCCGCGTCCCTGATCTGGGGCGTGGCGTTTGTTGCGCAGAGCGCGGGCATGGATCATGTCGGTCCATATACGTTTACGGCGGTGCGGAGCGCGCTTGCCGCGATCGGGCTCGGCATTCTGGTGCTCATTCTTGACCGTAAGGGCATCAAGTCCAGAAACACGGATAAAAAGATACTCTGGCGCGCGGGGATCATTCTCGGCATCGTGATGACCATCGCAAGCAATCTTCAGCAGATCGGCCTTGTGACTACCTCTGCCGGAAAAGCGGGGTTTATCACGTCTCTCTATATCGTCTTGGTGCCCGTCTTTGGTCTGTTCATTCGCCGCAAGCCGCATCCGATGCTCTGGATCAGCGTAGGCGTCGCCCTCGTGGGACTATATTTTCTCTCGATTCGCGGCGATTTTTCGATGAGTCAGGGCGACTTGCTCGTGCTCGCTTCTGCGGTGGCGTTTGCGTTCCAAATCCTTTTGGTCGATCACTTTTCGCCCAAGGTCGATATCATTCGCCTCAACCTGATTCAGTTCAGCGTGATGGCGATTCTCTCTTTCGTGCCCATGATTCTGCTGGAGCAGCCGAAACTGTCCGCAATTTCGGACGCATGGCTGACGATTGTCTACGCGGGTCTTTTCTCCGGCTGCGGTGCGTATACGCTGCAGATGCTGGGGCAGCGGCGCGTGGAGCCGACGACGGCTTCCTTGCTGCTCAGCCCGGAGAACGTGTTTTCCGCACTGGCCGGCTGGGTGATTTTGGGGCAGAAGCTGACCCTGCGTGAGCTTCTTGGCTGCGCGCTCGTGTTCGTTGCGATCATGACATCTCAACTGCCGTGGAGAAAATGGTTTGCAAAGCCTGCGCTCGCGATGGAGCAACGGCCGGCTGAAACGACGCAGGCGGAAATCATCTAGCGCATCAAAAGCGATCGGCAGCAAAAAGCAAGGCAGATGCCTTGCTTTTTTTGTCGAATCTCGTATCATAATACTATGCAAAACAAACAGGATCATTCGAAGATTCAAGCAATGGAAATGAGGCGGGAGCAGCCTCTTGTCGTCATCTCGGCGGGGCAGCATACACGCCTCGGAGATGTGCTGGAGTTTGCCCTTTCGGGCTTATCGTTTGAAACCATCGAGGCGAGTGAATTTCTGCGCGGAACTTGGGAAAACCGCCGCCTGCTCTTTGCCGTCAGCGCGGACGCTACCGGTGAGAACGCGGCCTTGCGCGCGCTTGCGGCAAGCTTGACCGGGGGTGCGTTCGCGCTCGAAGGCTGCGTTTGCGCGGCGATAGCGGACGGCGCCTCAGGCGGGCAAGCGCACCTGGATATAATTCGCCTGCTGCTTGCGGCAAATGCCGCCGGTGCGGTCGCCATCGAAAAACCGCTGCTCGAAAGCGGGCGCGAGCTGCGTCGCTTCGCGTTCGGAAAGGAAACGCCGTTTACGCAATATCGGCTGTTCGCGCGGGAACTGGTCACGCGGCTTTGCGCGGCGGACGAAAAGACGTGGGAACATCCCTGCGTTCAACTCGTCACCGCGCTAGATGACGGTATTGCGCGCGACTGGCGGATGACGATCCAGCAGCTGTTAACGCAAAGCGGCGGAGAATGCGCCGACATTGACGAGTCGGAAGAAACGATTCTGCTTTGCGAAAACACAGCGGCGCTGCCGGACGAGAAGACACTTTCGCTGCTGAAAGACCGCGGCGCGCTTCGCGTGCTGCTCGCCTCGCCCGCAACGGGAAGCGAGCTGTATGCCGCCTGTCTGATCGAACACGCGTGCCTGCGCGGGGACTATTCGCTTGCGTCGCATGCGGTTGTCGTCTTCGAGGGCATGAGCGCTGTGGAAGTGGCGGCAAGCAAAGAGGAGATGGCGCGCATGCGGGAGATGGTCGCGCAGCGGTAAAAACGCTTCGCCATAGCGACGATCTATACTATTGAAGATTGTCCATCAAGATGCGGTATTGTTCCGTCGCCAGCTCGCTGGGCTGACCCTTTTTACAGAAGGAGAGTCCGGCGAGTTTTGCGTGCGGACGCTCGACGACGATTTGACCTCCGGCCAGTTTTCCCTGCAAGACGCCGAGCGCTTCCAAAAAACGCGGATCCCGTTTTGCCGCGTCGTAGAACGAGAGCACGAATACATAATAAAACAGGTTGTAGTTCAAGAATGGGAACAAAACCTGATGAAACAGCGTGCCGATGCCATAATGGCACGGGCCAAGCGGCGCGCGCGTCACCCAATGCGAAAGCAGGAACTCCACCGCGCGGTTCAGCCGCGCATCCGCGTTTCGAAACGCCGTCTGACGAAACGCGTCCAGCGCGGTCAAAGTCGGCCCCGGGTTGGAAGCCTCCGTCTCCGGCCCGTGCCCGAAGAAAAACTTGTTGCAGCGCCAGCCGCCGTCGGCATACTGCGTTTCGAGCAGATGCGTCAGTGTCGCCGCGAGACGCGGATCGTCCGCAAACCCCAGTGCACAGAGCGTCTTTGCCGCGTGTATGGTATGGCAGGGGAAAATACTGCTCTTTGGCATGATCGAAAAGCGCCCGTCGGCCCGCTGTGCCTGCCAGATGCGCTCCACGGCACCGGCGAGGATGGGCTCCGACGCCCCGCAACCGAGACCCGCAAGGATGTAGGCCGCCTCCAGCGTCGAAAACGGTCCTCCTTTCATCAGGTTGCCATCCGGTGTCGCCCAGAATTCCGCACCGTTGTCATGGCTTTTTGAGAGAATGTAAGAGATATCATCGGAAAATTGCACGATTTCATAGCCCCCTTCCGGAAATAATGTTATAATCATTTACAAGAGCGCTGTGCCGCTTACTGTTCGGGATCGGCCAATTTCTTTTCATACAGATAGAACAACCCTTTTCGAAATTGAATTTCGCCCGCTTTCTGATATCCGCGCGTTTCATACATGCGAAGCGCCGCGGGATTTTGTGAAAACGCGTCCAGCCGTATGGCGCAGACGCCGCGTGCGAGCGTCTCCGTTTCCACATAATCCATCGCCTGACGTGCGATGCCCCTTCCCTGAAACGAAGGGTGGACGCACAGCCGGTGCAGCACGGCAAAGCGCGGCGCCGTATAGCGCCAGCTTGCGCGCTCATAATCTCCCGCCGCGCATTCTTCCAGGGAGAAAGCAACCGCGATCACCCCGCCGATCCTGCCGACGCTCATTTGTCCCGACCGGATATCTGCATCGATGATCTTCGCGGACGGATAGATATCGTCCCACTGGAATATACCCTGTTCATCCATGCTGCAAATTGCCGCGCGGTAGAGCGCCATCAATTCCGGAAGATCGCCGTCCGTCGCCGGACAAAACTCCATCGGCCGTCACCTCGATTCTTGCAGATACACTATTATACCGCGCCGCATACGGAAAAACTGAGAAAAATCGGTGAATTCGCCGCATAAAAACTACAAAAAACGAATGAATATACAAGTATTCCACGGGGAACAAGCGCTTACGGACCAGGCGGATGGAAAAATGAAGAACAGAAAAAAACCGCGTAAAATAAGGCGTTTTGCAAGAAAAGTTAGCGGCGGTGTGAATTTTTTGTTGACTTACAGTGCGCATATATGTTTATATATAATATAATCGCATGGTCATACGATCAGGCAACTATATACGTTGAAGTCGGGCGTATTCACGTACGCCCGAAATGATTGTATCAGGTTAGCGGTGCCGTCTCCGGCGAGTAATGAGCCAAAAACGGCTTGCTTCCGGAAACAATGATGAGGAGCGAGGACATGACATCTTACATTCTGAAACGAATTGGCTCGGCGCTGATCACCCTGTTCGTGGTTGCCGCCGCCACATTCTTTTTGATGAACGCCGTACCGGGCAGCCCGTTCATCACGGAAAAATCGACGCCGGAAATGGTGGCGCGCGCCGAAGCAAAGTATGGGCTGGATAAACCGCTGGTCGTTCAGTTTTTCAACTACGTGAAGGGTTATTTTGTCGGAGACATGGGCGTTTCGCTCAAGATGCAGCAGGATACGAGCGTCGCACAGATTATCTTCAACCAAAACAAACTTACACTTTCCAGCCGCGTCGGCGCCTATGCGCTGCTGCTTGCGGTTGTGCTGGGGGTCCCGTTTGGCTGCATCGCGGCGTACAACAGGGGGAACTGGATCGACGGGTTCTTGCGCGTTGTGACCACCATCGGTGTCGCAATTCCCGGCTTTGTGGTTGCGACCAGCATCCTTGTGCTCTTTGGCGTACAGCTGCATTGGCTGCCGGTTCGCTCCGGGAGCCTGGAAACCGCTTCCGCATTTGTGCTTCCCGTGTTTGCACTTGCGTTCTATCCTTCCTGCTATATCGCAAAACTTACCCGCGCGAGCATGCTCGACGCGATCAATCAGGATTACATCCGCACGGCGCGCGCCAAGGGATTAAAGACCGGAAAAGTGATCTTTAAACATGCGCTTCGCAACTCTCTGATTCCCGTCATCACCTACCTCGGCCCGCTGACGGCATACGTCATTACGGGTGGTTTTGTCGTTGAGACGACGTTCAGCATTCCCGGACTTGGTAAATATTTCATATCGAGTATTCTGAACCGTGATTACCCGATCATCATGGGAACCACGATTGTGCTTGCCGCGCTGATCATCATCATGAACTTGATGGTCGATATCGCCTACAAGCTTGTTGACCCGAGAATCAGCCTTTCGAAAGGGGAAGAGTAAGCAAGATGGAGAAGAAATCGCTGAAATTCAACCTGTTTCACGCAAAGGTTGACGATATTCTGAAGATGAACGAACTTTCCGCCTCGGATTTTGAGAGCGCGACCGCGCAGGAAAAAGCCGCCATGGTGGAGCAGCATAAGAGCGTATCCTACTGGAAAGACGCTGTTCGCCGCTTTAAAAACAACAGCGTATCGATGGTCGCACTCGCAGTGGTCATTCTGCTGACCATCTTTGCGTTTGCCGGCCCGTATATGATTCCGTATTCCTACGAGGAACAGTATCGCGGCTCGATGAAGCTTGCGCCGTTTGAGTATTCCGAAAGCGAACAGCTCATGCAGCAGGCGCTGAAAGAGACCGACGCCGCGTTTTACACCGCGCTGATGCAAGGATCGTTGACCTCGCTGAAGAAGGGTGAATACGCGTTCTCCTTTGAGGGGAACTGGTACGCGTTTACGCTGAAAAAGACCTTGCGCTCGGGTTTTCTGATGTTTACAAAGAGCGAATCTTCACCGCTTTACACGGTGAAGGAAGATGATTTTATCGCGGGCGGGGCATACGAGAAAACGCCCGTGGAATTCTCCGTGCTGAACGCAAAGCCCGTTGACGCGGACACGACCATCATCAGGATGAGCAAAAACCTGTTCCCGCACGTGTTCGGAACCGACTCTGCAGGACGCGATATCATGTCCCGTACGATGTATGGCGCGCGGGTTTCGCTGCTGGTCGGCGTAATCGCGAGCTTGATCGTGCTTGTCATCGGCTCCATCTATGGTTCGATCTCCGGCCTCTTGGGCGGCAAAGTGGACTTCATCATGATGCGCTTTGTCGAGCTGATCTACTCCGTGCCGGATGTATTGATCGTGCTTTTGCTGCAGGTCGTTCTGCAAACACCGCTGCAAAACTGGTTTGACACCTCTACGCTTCCGTTCGTGCGAGCGCTGAGCACGCTGGGCGTCGGCATTGTGAGTATCTTTATCACGTTCGCACTGCTCTATTGGGTCAGCATGGCGCGTATCATCCGCGGCCAGGTGCTCATGCTGAAAAAACAGGAGTATGTCACGGCGGCGACGGTGCTTGGCGCATCCAGCAGCCGCATCATCCGCAAGCACCTTCTGCCGAACAGCATCGGCCAGCTGGTGGTCACCACGTGCCTGGAGATCCCCGCCGCGATCTTCCTGGAATCGTTCCTCTCGTTTCTTGGCCTGGGTATTTCGGCGCCGATGTCGAGCCTCGGTTCCATGTGCTCGGACGCCATCGATACCATCACCGTCTACCCTTACCGGCTGCTGTTCCCTGCGATCATCCTCAGCCTGCTCGTCCTCTCACTCAATTTGGTTGGCGACGGCATGCGGGACGCGCTGGATCCGCGGCTGAAGAAATAGGAGGGCGAACGACATGAACGAAAAACTATTGGAAATCAAAGACCTGCAAGTTTCGTTCTTCACCCCGGTCGGCGAGGTGAAGGCGGTGAATGGCATCCATTATTCTCTCGGTTATAACGAAGTCATGGGTATCGTCGGCGAGTCCGGCTCCGGAAAAAGCGTGGAGGCATATGCCATCATGGGGCTTCTGCAAAGCCCCGGTCGCGTGGTAGGCGGGCAGATTCTGTTCGCCGGCGAGGATATTCTGACCTACGATTCCAAGCAGATGACGGATATCCGCGGCAACAAGATCAGCATGATCTTCCAAAACCCGATGACCTGCTTAAACCCCGTGTATACGATCGGCGATCAGCTGGTGGAAGCGCTCACCTGCCACGACAGGAACATCCTGAAGGCGGACGCAAAAAAGCGGGCGATTGAAATGCTTGAGCTCGTCGGCATCAACAACGCGGAGAAGCGCTTCACGCAGTACCCGCATGAATTTTCCGGCGGCATGCGCCAGCGCGCGATGATCGCCATGGCGCTGATCTGCAACCCCAAGCTTCTGATTGCGGATGAACCGACCACGGCCCTGGACGTCACGATTCAGGCGCAGATCATCGAGCTGATGAAGGATCTGCAGAAGAAGACGGATATGTCGATCGTCTTCATCACGCATAACCTCGGCGTCGTGGCGGAGATCTGCGACAGAGTGACCGTTATGTATGCCGGCCATGTGATGGAGCAGGGTGCGGTCAATGATATTTTCTATAATCCGCAGCACCCGTATACGCGCGGTCTGCTTCGCTCGATGCCGCGGCTTGATTCGACGAGCCAGGAGCGTATGGTTCCCATCGAAGGCACGCCGGTCGATCTGCTGGATCCGCCGAAGGGCTGCAGCTTTGGGCCGCGCTGTGAGCATTGCATGAAGATCTGCCTCAAGAATGCCCCGCCTCTGGTAGAGATCGATGACAACGGGCATTTGTCCGCTTGCTGGCTGCATGTGCGCCAGGGTGTGGAACAGAAGGAGGCAAAGTAACATGGAACAAAAGCGAGTAAAGCTCCTGGAGATTGAAAAACTCCGCAAATATTTTCCGGTTAAGACGGGCCTTCTGCGCAAGGACTACGTGCAGGCGGTGCAGGATGTGTCTTTGCACATCTACAAGGGCGAAACCCTCGGCATCGTCGGTGAATCCGGCTGCGGCAAAACCACGCTCGGCAGAACGATTCTGCGCCTGTATGAGCCAACCTCCGGTAAAATCGTATACGACGGCGAAACCATCTTCGACAGCGAGAACAAGATTGCCGTCAACATGCTTCCGTTCCGCAGAAAGATCCAGCTGATCTTTCAGGATCCTTCCGCATCGCTTGATCCGCGTATGACGGTCGGTGAAATCGTCGGCGAAGCGCTCGACATCCATAAACTCACGTCCGGCAAGGCGGAACGCTGCGCGCGCATCGCAAAGCTGCTGGAGGATGTCGGCCTGAACTCCGAACACTCCAACCGTTTCCCCCACGAGTTCTCAGGCGGACAGCAGCAGCGCATCGGCATCGCCCGCGCGCTGGCAGTCGAGCCGGAATTTATTGTTTGTGACGAACCCATCAGCGCGCTGGACGTTTCGATCCAGTCGCAGGTGATCAATATGCTGGAAGATCTGCAAAAGGAGCGCGGGTTGACCTACCTCTTTATTGCGCATGATCTCTCCGTAGTGCGGCACATCTCCGACCGTATCGGCGTGATGTACCTGGGGTGCCTTGTGGAGCTTGCAGAAAGCTATGAGCTTTGCAACAAGCCCATCCACCCGTATACGCAGACGCTGCTTTCTGCGGTTCCGCTGCCGGATCCGGAGAAGAACAAGAAGAGAAAGCGCATCTTGCTGGAGGGCGATATTCCCAGCCCGCTCAACCCGCCCTCGGGTTGCCGTTTCCATACGAGATGTCCTTATGTCATGCCTATTTGCAGCGAGCAGGAGCCGGCGTTTAAGGAATACTCCCCCGGTCATTTCGCAGCTTGCCATAAGCTTGAGGTGGGAAAGTAAAAGGAATGTCCGCTGTTACAACTCCGCCAGGCGGTTTCGGCACAGGCAAACATGAAATCGCGGCGGTTTGTAAATACACCCAATCAAATATTTAGAGGAGGAAACAAATGAAAAAGACTATCGCGATTTTGCTGAGTCTGGTCATGGCACTCAGTCTGCTGAGCGCCTGCGCCCAGCCTGCCGCACCTGCAGCGACCGAAGCCCCCGCTGCTGCGACCGCCGCTCCGACCGAAGAGGTCGTCGTGCCGATGACGTCCAAAGAAGGCGGCGGGTTCCCCGTCAGCCCGCTGTATTTCTACACCAACATGTATTGCCTGCATGAAGGCGTAGAGAATGTGTGGTACACGCCGTTTGGTTACTACTTCTTCACCGGCGCAACCGGCAAAACGGATATCACCGCTTGCATCGCGTCCGAACCCGAAACCATCGATCCGGGCTTGATCAGCTCTGTCGACGGCGCGACGTACACGAACCATCAGTTCGAAACCCTGATGAAGTATGCCACCACTGGCGAGCAGTATCAGGATGATCCTTCCGTGCTCAACACGAAGATCGTGAACGGCATGGCGGAATCCTATACCTCCGTGACCAATGATGACGGTACCGTGACCTATACCTTCACGCTGCGCGATGCAAAGTGGAGCGATGGTAAGCCTGTCACCGCGAGTGACTTCGTGTATGGCTGGCGTCGTCTGGTCGATCCGGCAACCGCGAGCGATTACGGCTACATTCTCGACGGCATCGTCGTGAACGCGACCGAAGTCAACGGCGGCAGCCTTACCCCCGATCAGCTCGGCGTTGCCGCGCTGGACGACAAGACCTTCCAGGTCACCCTCATTGCGGAAAGCCCGTACTTCCTCGAACTCTGCGCATTTGCCAGCCTCATGCCGCTGCGTGAGGATGTTGTGAGCGCGAGCGCAACATGGACCGATCCGGCGACCATCGTCGTCAACGGCCCGTACAAGATGACCGAGTGGGTCCACGATAGCTACATCAAGTTCGAAAAGAACGCCGAATACTATGATGCAGCGAACGTCACCGGCCCCGCGAGCATCACCTTCTACCTCAGCGACAGTGAAACCGCGATCCTCTCCGCCTATCAGGCCGGCGAGTATGACTTCATTGAGAACTTCCCGACTGACATGATCGAGAGCCTCAAAGCCAGCGGCGACTGCTATATCAACGACTACGTTGGTACATACTTCCTCTATCTGAGCGCAAAGAACCTGCCCGACTGGCGTATCCGCGCTGCTATCACGCTCGTGATCGACCGTGACAACATCGTGACGAACGTCACCCAGGGGGGCCAGGTCCCCGCGACGGGTCTGACCGCTGCCGGTATCAAAGACAGCGCCGGCAACAACTTTGCCAACACTGTCTCCGCCGATATGCCGACCATGTGGGCATGGCTCCAGGCGAACCTGGGCGACGCCCTCGGCCTCGACCTGAACAACTATGATGACCGTTGCGAGCTTGCCGAGTTCCTCGTCGAGCAGGCGGCTGCCGATGGTTACGACATCGCCTCCACGATCTACTACAACTTCAACACCTCCGAGACGCACCAGGCGATCGCGGAAGCCGTGCAGAGCGACGTTAAGTCCGTGCTCGGCCTCAACCTCGAGCTTGCCAACCAGGATTGGAACGTCTACACGGACGGCCTCGCGGCAGACACCTTCGGTCTTGCGCGCCTTGGCTGGATTGCCGACTACAACGATCCGGTTACCTACCTCGAGCTCTTCGTCAATGGCAACTCCTATAACTACGGCGAGTGGGTCAACGACGAATACACCGGCCTCATCGAGCAGGCCAAGAAGCTGCCGGGCGGCGCGGAGCGCGATGCTCTGCTCTATCAGGCAGAACCGATCCTCTTTGCCGGCACGATGAAATAAACCGGTAAACGATCAACTTGCTTTCCAAGAAAGCAATGGAAACAACTGCAAGCGCCTCCGCAATTCTGCGGAGGCGCTTGTTTTTTCTCCCATGCACAAAAAAATCGGCTGAAGCGTTTATCCAGAAGCGTGCAAGTGGTAAAATGATGATAACTGCGATTGATTCGATGGAAATCAGGGGGGATAAGGATGAAATACTCGGGAACATTATTGGCTGTGCGCGACATCAGCCGCGCAAGAAAACTCTATGAAGGCCTGCTGGGGTGCGTGGTCGCAATGGATCTGGGCGTATATGTCGCTTATACGAATGGCATCGCGCTGCAGGATGAAGGGACCTGGCGTTCGTTTATCGGCAAGCGGGAAGACGAAATCGTATATGGCGCAAATGCCTCGGAGATCTATTTCGATGAGCACGAGATCGAATCGTTTTATATTCGCCTCCAGGTGTTTGATGTTGAGCTGATTCACGGGCTGATTGAGCACAACTGGGGACAAAGGGCCGTTCGCTTTTATGATATGGATGGACACATCATCGAGGTGGGCGAGCACATGGGCGATGTGGCGCGGCGCTTTCTCCACGCGGGAATGTCCCGCGAAGAGGCGGCAAAGCGCATGGAAATTCCGCTGGAGATGATGGAGGCGTTTCTGCTGGATTGAGAGGCATCGCGCGAGAAAAGAACAAGGGCGCCGGTCAGGCGCCCCTTTTGCGTTGCGATGGAAGTATTACGGGTTTGCGGAGGGGGACGTGCTCGGGTTCGGCGTTGTCGCCCCCGGAGAGCCGCTAGGCGTCGGCGTCATCTTGGTCTTGTTATTCGCCTTGCCGACCTCGGCCGTCATCGCCTCGGCGCTGTAGATGAGTTTTAACGTTGCCTGACCCGCTTTGCCGTCCATCGGCAGGCCGTGGTATTCCTGGAACAGCTGCACCGCCTGCACGGTGGTGTTGCCGTAGAGCCCCGTCGCGCTGCCGGTGAGATAACCGAGTTCGATCAATCGATTCTGAAGCTTTGTAACGTCTTCCACAAGCTTGGTGATGACCTTTGTGCGGTCGTCGCCGTCGCCGCGCGTCAGATAATATGCCTTTGCCTGATCGCTCATCAGCAGCGTATAGGTGCCGTTGCCGATGATGCCGTCCCAGTTCTTCGAGTCGTCAAAATTTTTCACCTGGAACAAGCGGATGGCGGTTTTCGTGGTAGGACCGTATTTGTTGGTGTATCCGCCCTCCGGCTCTTCCATGTATCCGAGCTCAACAAGGCGCTTCTGAATGTCCGGGATCAGTTCGCTCACGGTGCCGGCAACGGAGATGTTCTCTGTCAGCGCAGGCAGCGCGGGCGTGGGAGAGACCGCTTCGGTCGGAGCGGGGGTAAAGGTCGGAGCGAGGGATGGCGTCGGCGTCGTATCCGTGATGGCAAGCTGGCCATCGTCCGGCCGCTCGGTACGCGCGCTGTTGGGCAGCAACACCGCCAGCAGGATGACTGTGACGAGCACAACCGCAAAGCTTCCGCCGAATATGATCAGTGTTTTAGAAGGAAGCTGCGCCAGATAGAGACCGAGCGCATGCATGAACTTGCCGAATTTTGTGCGCTTTTTCTTGGAGGAACGCGGACGTTCATACGCATCGTCGTCCTCGTCCATCTCGCGCGCATAGCGGTCTTCCTCCTGCGGATAGCGCGAGCGCGAACCGCCGGAGCGGGGAGCGTAGCCGTCCTCATACTCTGGCATACGCGTACGAGACGTCTGCCTGCGCTCGGAAAATTCTTCCACATCTTCCGGCATGCGTGTGCGCGAGGTCGTGCTGCGGGAAGGATAACCCTCTGTATCCCGCGGGATGCTTGTGCGCCCCGTTGTGCCGCGCGGAACATAGC
>CAYPEV010000017.1:0-19742 GCA_964409605.1 uncultured Christensenella sp.
AAGCAGAAGAACTCCTCCTGCTTCTCGTTCATTTTTGGTTTGGGTGAGGCCCAATGACTCCCCCGCTTTATCTTTGCAGATGCAGCATCGCCGCGCCGACGATGCCCGCGTCGTTTTTCATCTCCGCGGTGACGATCTTTGCGTGGTTCTTGAAGAACGCATACTTTTTTGCGTATTCGCGAATCGGGGCAAGCAGGAACTCGCCGTCGTTGCTTACGCCGCCGCCGAACGCGATGATCTCCGGATCAAACAACGCAATCGCCGTACAGGCCGTCGCGCCCAGATAATCCGTAAACTGGTTGTAGACGGCGGATGCCACGGGATCCCCTTCCCGCGCGCAATCCATGACAAGCTTTGCGTTGATCTTTGTGATGTCGCCCTGCGCGCGCTGGAACATTGCGCTCTCATGATGCGCGTTTGCGGCCTTTCGCCCTTCGCGCACGAGCGCCGCGGCGGAGCAATACGATTCGATGCAGCCTTTTTGCCCGCAGGTGCACGGCTCGCCGCCGAAGAGCAGCACCGCGTGCCCGAACTCAAACCCGTTTTTCTTGCCGCCGATGTATATTTTGCCGTCCTGCACAAGACCGCCGCCGATGCCGGTGCCGATCGTGATCAAAAGCCCCGAGGAGCAGCCGCGAAACGCGCCGCCGTAATATTCCGCAAGAGCCGCGGCATTTGCGTCGTTTTCGACATATACAGTGATGCCGGGGAAATGATCGCCGACATGTTTGCAAAGCGGGAAATCATGGTAGTCCAGATTGTGCGCGTCGACAACCACGCCGCGGTCATAGTCGATGCTGCCGGGAACGGCAAGCCCGATCGCGGAGATCTCTTCTGTTTTCAGATTGTTTTCCGCAATCAATCCGCTGATTAGCGTCTGAATCGTTGCGATGGAGTCCATCGGATTGCCCGTATGCGGAAACGGAAGCGATTTTTTGCTGATGAGCTTGCAATCGCCACCGATGACCCCGGCTGCGATCTTACTTCCGCCGATATCTACGCCAATGCTGTACATGATATATCCTCCTGAACGCTATGCCGGCACTGCCGGATGTTTATTTTGACAAGATATGCTCTTCGATGAATACCGCTACGCCATCTTCCGCGCACGCGGGAACGATCAGATCGGCCGCGGCCTGCACCTCCGGCGCACCGTCCGCAACGCAAACGCCCAAGCCCGCCCACTCGATCATCTCCTGATCGAGGAAATTATCCCCGACGGCCGCCGTTTGCGCGCGGGGAATGCACAGCATCGCGGACAGCTCCTCAAGGGCAGTCGCCTTCGTCACGCCGAGCTTGTTGATTTCTATGAATCCGGGGCTGGAGCGCGAAACCTGCGCGATCCCCGATAACCTCTGCTTATACGTCTCAAAAAGCTCTTTCTCGCGATCCAGCGGCGCGAAAGCAAGCACTTTGGGTACGTTGTGATATGTTTTTTTGAGAATATCCGGCTCGACAAGGAACTTGAGCTTGTGGCGGTTTACGTAACCACACGCGACCTCGCTCGGCTGCCCGCTGATGACGGTCTCGTCCAGATAGATCTGTGCGGGTATGCCAATCTCTTTGGAGTATTCGAGCACCTCGCGGATGACGTCCGGCGGTAGTTCGTGCAGCACGAGCGCTCGCTCCGAATCGATATCCGCGATCATCGCGCCGCCGTATTGAATCGAAGGTCCGTGCAGATCCATCTGTTTCCAGATCGGACGGGTGGCGATTCTCCCCCTGCCCGTCGCCAGCACGACATGGACGCCGGATTCGATTGCGCGGCGCACGGCGCTGCGGTTTCGCTCGCTGATGATTCCCGCGTGGTTGGTCAGCGTTCCGTCGATATCCAACGCGATGAGCTTGATTTCCATTTGATCTCCAAAGTTTGCTTGTATTCGTTGCATGCGGGAATGGATCAGCGAATCTGTCCCGAGCCGCGGATGGCGTATTTTACCGTGGTCAATTCGTCCAGCCCCATCGGTCCTCTTGCGTGCAGCTTTTGCGTGCTGATGCCGATCTCCGCGCCAAAGCCGAACTCCTCCCCGTCTGTAAAGCGCGTCGAAGCGTTGACGTAGACCGCGGCGGAATTTACTTCATTTAGAAAGCGCTCCGCCGTATCGTAGCGTCCGGTTATGATCGCGTCGCTGTGGTGCGTGCCGTAGGTTTCGATGTGATCCACCGCATCCTCAAACGAATCGACAACCTTGACGGAGAGGATCAGATCGTTGTATTCCGTCGCCCAGTCTTCCTCCGTCGCGTCGACGGCGCCTGGCATCAGCGCTTTTGCGCGCGCATCGCATCGAAGCTCCACCCCGCGCGCGGTCAGCCTCTGCGCAATCTGCGGCAGACAGGCCGCGGCGACGCGTTCGTGCACCAGCAGCGTCTCCGCCGCGTTGCAGACGGAAGGGCGCGAGCACTTCGCGTTTTCGATGATATCCGCCGCCATGGAAAGATCGCCCGATTCATCAATATAGACGTGGCAAACGCCGACGCCCGTTTCGATGACGGGAATGGTTGCCTGCTGCACAACGCTCTGAATCAGACCCTGCCCTCCGCGCGGGATGAGCACGTCGATGAGCCCGTTGAGCTGCATCATCTCTTTTGCCGCCGCCCGGTCGGTGTCCCGCAGGAGCTGGATTGCGCCGTCCGGAATACCGTTCTGTACGGCAGCTTCACTCAGCGCGTCGCAGATGGCGGCGTTACTCAACAGCGCCTCGCTCCCGCCGCGCAGCACGCAGGCGTTTCCGCTTTTGAGACACAGCGCAACCGCGTCCGCGGTGACGTTTGGACGCGCCTCATAGATGATCCCGATAACGCCGAGGGGAACACGTCGCTTTTCGATGCGCAGGCCGTTCGGGCGGACGACGACAGAGTCGCTCTTTCCGATCGGGTCGCCGAGGAGCGCGACCTTCCGCATTCCGTTCGCCATGCCCTCGATGCGCTTGTCATCCAGCGTCAGCCGGTCGATGAACGAAGGCTTCACGCCGCGCTCTTTTGCGAGGCGCACGTCCTCCTTGCTAGCATCTAAAATCGCGGGAGCTGCGGCGTTCAGCGCGTCCGCCATGGCGTTCAGCGCGTCGTTTCTCGTCTTTGCGGATGTGATGGCGAGCCTGCCGGAGGCCCTTTTTGCGCTCTGCGCGAGTTCGCGAACAGACATGGGCTCATTCCCTCCAAACTTTCCACACATTATATCGTATATAGTTGAGAATCACAAGTTGAAAAGCCTTTTCATTCCATATCCGAACGCAAGGCGACGCTTCGGAAATATGCGCGCCCAAGATACAATGAACCGCCGGATATTCCGGCGGTTCGTCGTTTTTGGGTTGAAGGCAAGAAGCATTACTGCTGTTTCTTTTCTTTTGCAAAGAACACGCCGAGCAGCATGATTGCCACAAACAGGACGAGGTACCAGACCACCGCCATCTTGTGGGAAACGATCGCCGCATAGACCATGAACAGACAACCGAGCACGCCGAGAGACGGCATCAGGAAGCGTTTGACAAAGCCGAGATCCTTCTGCTTGATCAAAAACGCGATGAACATCGGGATGTACATGGCATAAACGGTGATGATCGGCAGCTCCGAAGAGTCAAACGACAGCACGCCAAACCAGGATTTTTCCACGAGGTTCGCGCCGTAGAAGTAAGCAAGCCAAAGCGCGCAGAGCAGCAGGCCGAGCACAGAAGAGTTGGTCGCCATATTCGTTTTGGGGCTGACTTCTTCGTAGACGTCCGGATGCGGGCCAACCTTGCGGGCGGCGAGCGAATAGAAGCCGCGCGTGCAGCCCATCATAAGGCCGTTGAGCGTGCCCAGGCAGGAAATGATGACGAACACGAACAGGAGCGTACCCGCGACGCTGGAGAACAGCGAGGAGAATGCAATCTTTGCGCCTTCCTGACCGTTTTCCATGAGGGTCGCGTTCGGCACAACGCCTGCGAGACCGACATAATAGAGAATGTAGACCACGATAACGATCGCGGCGCCGGCCACAAGCGCGATGGGAAGGTTTTTCTTCGCGTCGCGCAGTTCGGCATTGATGCTGGTTGCGATGACCCAGCCTTCATACGCGAACGCTGTTGCACAGACCGCTGTTAAGAGCGCGCCGCTCTTGGAGGTGACTTCCGTGACCGCGTTTGTGAAGTTCTGAACCGTCATGCCGTTGGTAAGACCGACGATCACACCGACCACACCCATCAGTACGAGCGGAATGAGCTTGATGACGGTCGTTGCGACCTGGAACTTGCCTGCGAGCTTCGGTGAAAGCGCGTTGATGGCATAGCTTCCAATGAGGAAAACAACCGAAATCACCATGCACTCCGGTCCTACGATCGACCAGCCGAAGAGCACCGCGGTATAACGCGCGGAGACCCACGCAAGCACGCTCGTCAGCGTCGGATAGTAGATCGTGGCGAAAAACCAGCCCATCATGTAGCCGTACTTTTTGCCGACCGTGACTTCGGAATAATCCACGACGCCGTTGACATACTCATACTTCGTTGCCATGACAGCAAAGACGTACGAGCAGATCATCATGATCACGCCGCCGATGATCCACGCAAGAATGCCCAGCGGAAGATTGCCGCCGGTGACGCCGAGAATCTTTTCGGCCTTGAAGAACACGCCGCTTCCGATGACGATACCCACGACCATCGAGATAGCGGTGAACAGGCCGTACTTCTTTTTGAGTTGTGTTTCCATTGCCCTATCCCCTTGTTTCTTTTTAGTATATGAAATGCGCTCAACCCCGTTACATTTATACAATATGCGATGGGGGTTGTCAATAAACTTCAGCCGTTCGGAGAAATATTAATCCTTTTCCCAGCAATTACGCTGTTGTATCCGGTTGACGCTCCGGTGGGTTCCAGTTAGAATGAACGTGTATTTTAATGCATTCCATCCATATAAAATTGCAAAACGATTTTGAGAGGACAGATATGATTGTTGTTCAGAATCACATCTTCACGCTGGAAACCGACCGCACGGGTTATCTATTTCGCGTGACGCCGTTTGGGCATCTGGAGCACATTCACTATGGAGTGCGCGTCCCGCAGAACGAAATCGAAACGCTCCTGACCAAGCGCAACATCATGCACGGCAGTTCCGTGCTCTATTCCCCGCAGGACGACGCCTATTGCCTTGACAATCTCCCGCTGGAATGGTCCGGCGTCGGGTGCGGAGACTATCGGCAGACGCCGCTGGAGGTCAAGCTCGCGGACGGCACATTTCGGACCGACTTCGTCTTTGAATCCTATGAAATTGTAAACGGCTGTGTTCCGATGGAGACGCTTCCCGCGGCATATGACGAGACGGGTACGGCGGAAACGCTGATCGTCACGCTCCGAGATCAAGCGGGCGGATGCAGATTGGTGCTCTATTATACCGTGTTTCCCGCGGTGGATGTCATCTCGCGGCGCGCCGTGCTGATCAACATGAGCGAAGGCGATGTTTCGATCCACAGGATCATGAGCATGCAGCTTGATCTGGAGAACGAAGGCTTTTCCCTCGTCACATTCGACGGCGCATGGGCAAAGGAAACGCACCGGCATGACCGGATGCTGCAATACGGGCAATACGTCAACTCCTCCGTGACGGGTGCCTCCAGCAACCGCCATAATCCGGGATTTCTGCTGTACGCGGACGGCGCGACACAGTCCCACGGGCACGTATACGGTTTCAACCTCGTCTACAGCGGGAATCACATCGGTCTTGCGGAACGGACTCCTTTTGATCTGGTTCGCGTGCAGCTCGGCATTCACCCAAGCTGCTTTGAATGGACGCTTTCCCCCGGCGCGCGCTTTGAGACGCCGGAAGCTGTCATGACTTTCTCGCCGGATGGATTCAACGGCATGAGCGCCCGGTTTCACGATTTTGTCAATGCGCACATCGTCCGCGGAGAATGGAAAGGCAAGGAACGCCCCGTTCTGATCAATAACTGGGAAGCCTGTTTTTTTCGCTTTACCCGGCGTAAACTTCTGCGTCTTGCACGGCAGGCAAGGCGCCTCGGCGTAGAACTGTTTGTCCTCGACGACGGTTGGTTTGGCAAACGCAACGACGACCACGCCGGACTTGGCGACTACGACGTGAACAAAAAGAAGCTGCCCGGGGGCATGAAGTCTTTTGCCGAAGAAATTCGCGCGCTGGGAATGCAGTTCGGGCTTTGGTTTGAGCCGGAGATGGTGAACCCGGACAGCGACCTCTACCGCGCGCATCCCGAATACGCGGTTGCAACACCCGGCAGAACGCCCCTGCTCGGCAGGAATCAGCTCGTGCTCGATCTATGCAATCCCGATGTGCGGGACTATATCGTCGATAACGTTTCCCGCGTGCTGGACGACGCGAAGATCGACTATGTCAAATGGGACATGAACCGGCATATCAGCGATGCGTATTCCCCTGCCCTCGCCAACCAGGGAGAGTTCTACCACCGCTATATCATGGGACTCTACGATGTGCTTGCCCGCATCTTCCGCCCGCGCCCGCAGATTCTGCTGGAGTCCTGCTCCAGCGGCGGAAATCGGTTTGATCTGGGCATGCTCTGCTTTTCGCCGCAGATCTGGTCGAGCGACGATACGGACGCCATGGAGCGGCTGAAGATTCAGGAAGGACTGAGCTATCTCTACCCGCTTTCCGCGATGGGCGCGCACGTTTCCGCCTCGCCGAATCAGCAGACGCTGCGGCAGACCTCGGTGTCGACCCGCTTCAACGTTGCGAGCTTCGGCTGCCTTGGCTATGAGCTCGATCTGAAGCACCTGACCATGCTGGAGCAAAAAGAAGTGCGCGAGCAGATCGCGTACTATCTGGCGCACCGCAAAACGCTGCAATACGGCAGATTCTTCCGGCACGATACGCCGAAGAAAAACAAGGTCTATTGGCAGACGGTTTCGGGCGATCAAATGCAGAGCATCGTGGGTTCGTTTCAAACACTGGCGCAGGCCGCGGAGGGCAACGATATCCTTCCGCTGGCCGGGCTCGCTGAGTCCAGGCGCTATCGCATGCAGACGAAAAAGCAGAGCGTGTTCATCCGCCGCTTCGGTGGACTGGTCAATCACCTGCTTCCGATTGTGATCAATCCCAACGGCGCGCTCTTTCGCTGGGCAGATCGCCTCTATGCAATGCGCGATTGTGTCGAGACGTATACCGCGAGCGGAAAGACGCTCCATCAGGGCGTGCATCTGAACCAGCAGTTCGTCGCCACAGGCTATCGCGAGGATATCCGCATGCTCGGCGATTTCGGTTCGAATCTGTATGCGATCGATGCGCTCGAAGAAATACCGCTCGAAGTGAAGCCGGGCTAAATGGTGCTTTCATACAAAAATCCACTTGCGAAACGACAAAAAATAAGATTTAATGAACAGGATAGCGCAAACAGTTGCCCAACAAGCATAATTGCAGCTGCCTGCCCTTTTCTGTGGCTTGACGCATGCAGAGTCGTTTGCTAGAATGAGAAAACTTTCTGATCGAAGAAAGCAATAAGAATGAAACAAAGAAGCAAAGGAGGATCGTTCGAATGCCCGATCAAAAGATCGTACTCAGTGCGGATACCCCTTGCGATATCGGCGAAGAATTAAAGGCCCGCTACGAGGTGTCTCTCCATCCGCTGCACATCATACTCGACGGCAAACAGTATACGGACGGCGTTGATATTACTTCCGCGCAGCTCTACGAGGCATGGTGGAAACACAAGCTTCTGCCGCGCACCGCCGCGATCAACCCGGAGGAATACGAGCGATATTTCGCAACGTTTCTGGAAAAAGGGTATGAGGTGATTCACATCTCTCTGGGTTCCGGTTTATCAAGCTCGCACCCGAACGCACAGATTGCGGCAAACGCGCTTAAAGGCAAAGGCACCGTTCATGTGATCGATTCCTGTTCGCTTTCCACCGGCTTTGGCTTGCTTGTTTGCGAAGCGGGAGAACGGATCAAGGCCGGCATGCCTGCCGGACAAATCGTAGACGAGGTAGCAAAGCTTGCGCGGGACACGCGCGCGAGTTTTATTCTTGATACGCTTGAATTCATGCGAGCGGGCGGCCGCTGCACCAGCATCGCACAGATCGGCGCGCAGCTGATGAACCTCAAACCCACGATCATCGTGAAAAATGATCGTCAGGGCAGCATGGTCGTCGGAAAAAAATACATGGGAAAACTCGCTCCGTCGTTGATGAAATATGTGGACGATCAGCTCAGGGATAGAAACGATCTTGTGCTGGATCGCGTGTTCGTGACGCATTCGGGCATGGACGACCCGCAGATCATCGAAACCGTCGTTGCCCGTATTCGCGAGCTGCAGCCGTTCAAGGAGATATTTGTCACGCAGGCGAGCTGCACGATCAGCTGCCATTGCGGTCCGAATACGCTCGGCGTCCTCTTTCTCACGAAGCCCGGCTCCGTAGCCAACTGATAAACATAGCAGCACTAGAAAAATAGAAACAGAAGAATAATAGAAAAGCAATAACAATAGAAAACAGCAACATAGAAACAAGAAGACGGCTCAACGCCGCCTTCTTTTTGAGTTGCCGTTTGATGATGCAATCGCTTGTCGTCACAGATGATCGCGCACGACAATCTCCAGAAACAACGCGGCAATCTGCGGATCAAACTGCGTTCCCGCGTTTTTTCGGATCTCCTCCATCGCGGCTTCGCGAGACATCGCTTTTCGGTAGACGCGGTCTTCCGTCATCGCGTCGTATGCATCCGCGACGGCGAGGATGCGGGATAGCAGCGGGATCCTCTCCCCTGCGATACGGTTGGGATATCCTGTTCCGTCCCAGCGCTCGTGGTGCGTCAGGATCAGATCCGCAATCGACGCAAAATCCGGTGATGCCATCGCGATTCGGTATCCAATCTCCGGGTGCGTCTTCATCACCAGAAGCTCATCGTCGTTCAGAGGCCCGGGCTTGTTCAGAATCTGGTCGCTGATGCCGATCTTGCCGATGTCATGCAGATATGCAAACAGCTTGAGCCGATCGATATCGTCGTGCGAAAGATGCAGATGTTCACCAACGACAGCGCACAGCGAGCCGATGCGCTCGGCGTGCTCTTCGGTTTCAAAGCTTCGCTCAAACAGCGTTGCCATAATGGAGGACAACACCGCATTATGATGGCTTTTCTGATCAAAGAGCTTACGGCGCGCCATGTTGGCCTCCGCGTTTTTGACGACCTGCGCGAGGTCGTCCTCCTCCGCCTCCTTCGTGCTTCCACCGATGGAGAGGTTGATGATCATTGTGCGATCCTGCAACTGCAGATTGTATGCGTCAAACGCTTCTTTGAACGCATGCATGCGTTCCGCGCAGACTTTCGCGTCCGTATTCGGCAGGAGCAGGCCAAATTCATCGCCCCCGATGCGCGCGACAACCTCGCTCGGCAAAATATTTGTCTTGATTACCGCGGCGGTGGTTTGAATCATATGATCGCCCACATCATATCCAAACGCATCATTGATGAGCTTCAGCCCGTTGATATCGATGAACATGACGGAAAGCGGCATGGAAGCGCTCGTGTCCAGATTGCGTTTCGCGTTATCGTAATATTGGCGGTTGTGAAGGCCGGTCAGCTGGTCGTGATTGCTCAGATACTGAATCTGTAAGAATTGCAGCTTGGATTTTGTAATGTCGATGATAATGCCTTCCAGCGCGACGATCTTCCCCGACTCGTCCGGAATGCCCTGGTTGATATCAAGCACCCATTTGCGTTCGCCGGAGGCGGTCAGTATTTCATACTCAAATCGGTTGATCTCGCCGACGGCAACATGCTCCACGCTGTCCGCCCAGACCGGTTCGCGATATTCCGGGCAGATGATATCGTTGAAGGACAGCACGTGATTGTCGATGAATTCTTCCGGAAGATACCCTGTCAGTTCAAAGCAACCCGAAGAAGCGAAGTAGATCGTCCAGCTCCGGTCAAATGCGCAGCGGTACGCCATGCCCGGGAGGTTGGACAAAAACACGCTCTTGCTGCGCTCGCTTTCGCGCAGAGCTTGCAGCGTCTGTCGAAGATCGGTCACGTCAACGCCTGCGGAGAGCACGCCGGAGACATCGCCGTTGACATCCCGAAGCACGGTATTGCGCCACTCAATCTGTCGGATCTCGCCTTGCGCGTTGCGTACGCCGTTTTCGTGGATATCCGTTGCATTCAGGCTTCCGCCATAGATTCGCCGCATCACATCGTAAACGCCCGCACGGTCTTCCTCGGGCACAAAATGTTCGATCCAATGCTTTCCTAAGATCTCTTCCTTCGGCAGTCCGATCGTATCACACCCGGTGCGGTTGATCATTGTGACGTGACCGTCGCGATCAAACGCGACGAACAGAATTGCAGCGATATCGAAATAGGTCTGTGCGCGGTCGCGCTCCTGAATCACGATTGCTTCCGTCTGTTTCCGCAGGGAAATATCGCGCGAAATACCGCCGATGGCTCGCTTGTGGTCGGTCATGTCGACCGGAAAGATGATCGTTTCGAAATATTTTCCGCCGTTCGTGTCTTCAATATAGAGCGGTTTCCCGCTAAGCAGAACGCTTCGATCGCGCGATTCCCAAAGCTTTGCATCCGCGCCGGGCTTGATCTCGCTAAGCTGCTTTCCGATCAGCTTATCTTCCGTAAGACCGTAGTAGCGCTGCATGTTGGTATTGACGGCGATATAGCGAAGCGTGCTGTCCTTGAGATAGACCAAATCATAACTGGAGTTGAGCATCGTCTTATAGATTGTCTCATTCTCCCGTGCGGCTTCCTGTGCCTTGACGCGTTCGGTGATATCCTGCAGTGTGCCGAAGACATACGGCAGTTTTCCCGGCTTCTTCAGCACAGACTTTAGCCGGACTTGAATCGTGCGTTCCGGCGCCTGCGCCTGCAGCACCCGGCATTCAAAAACGGCGTCGCTTTCCGACAGGGCAGCTTCCTTTACGAGCGAATAGACGCGCTCTCGGTCATCGATATGCACACGGCGAAACAGGGATTCCGTATTCAGCGGGAATTGGGACTCGTCCAAATCCAGAATCCGGATCGCTTCTTCTGAAAACTGGAACGCATTTGTGTCCGCATTATACGAAATGCTGCCGATATGCGCCAGACGCTGTGCTTCTTTCAGCGCTGTTTCGTTTTTTTGCCGGTCGAAGCTTTCGCGGAATACCTTTCGCAGATTGGTGTACACGAGAATAAAAATCAGGATTGCGGTCGCGGTAACGAACCCCAATCCCTTGGATATGCTGATCATGAATACTTCCGGGCTTTCCGGATGCATGCTCGCGACGACGAGCTCAGAGCCGATGATCCAGACATAGCCGACGAGGGCATAAACTGCCGTGATGAGGAACGATCTGCCGAGCGCCCCTCCGGACGGTTTCATTCGCTTGTCGTCGGATTGCATCATTTCATTACCCCATCACAGTCGACTTTTGCGGATCAATCCTATATACAATTGTAACTCCCAATGCAAATATCATATCGTTTTGACACAATTTGCGCAACGCCTTTTTTCGACTGAATGTTCAGTTCCGATCGGTAAAATGCGTTTTCAACCGCCGATATAGGCAAAGCGCGTCTGACTTTTTCCGTCCCGCTCCACCGTCTCGTTCCACATCCTCGCCGGACGCACCCAAACGCCGTGTTCGCCGTAGAGCGCGCGATAAACAACCATCGGTTCCAAGGTTTCAGAGTGTTTGGCCAGATACAAAACCTCATACTCGTTTCCTTTGAAATGGCGATAACGCCCGATCTTGATTTCTTCCATATTACAATTTCCTTTCTCAAATCTGTTATGCGATAAACACCGCCTGGACGAGCACCATATATAACGCGGTGCCGCAGCCGATACTCAGCAGAACATTCTTTTTCCAAAGATGAATGATAACAATAAATGCGATCGCGATCAACTCCGGCAAACCGTGTGGAAACGTCAGTATTGGGACGCTCTTGAGACAATAAACCACCAAGAGCCCCATCATCACCGGCGGAAGCACCCTGCCGAGATACAGGACTACATCCGGCGGTTTCTTTCCTTCGGGAAAAAGGAAAAACGGCGGGAAACGGGATGCCATTGCGCCCGCTGCCACGGCGAGCACGGTCAAAACCACCTGCAGCGGTGTCAGTTGCATAGCTTTTTCCTCCCCGCGAGCAGCGTAACGAGTATGATCACAAGCGCAGGTAAAACCATGTTTTCCGCGCCGAATACCACCCGCGAGAGAAGCGCGCAGCCGATGCCGAGCATACCAAGCAGCCAGTTTTCACGCTTCTTCAACTGCTCCAGAAAGAGCACGACAAAAAGTGCGGCCAGGGCAAAATCGAGCCCCTTCATGTCAAACGGCATCCAGCTTCCGATCAGGCCGCCGATCAGCGTGCCGAAGACCCAATAGAGATAGTTGAGAAGCGAGATTCCAAGATAGAAATACTTCGGCTCGACATCCTCCGGCGGGTTCACCGAAGAGACGATGGAAAACGTCTCGTCGCAGAGCGTATAGATCAAAAACGCCTTGACCCTGCCAAAGCCCTTGTATTTTTCCAGCATGGAAAGTCCATAGAACAGATGTCGCGCGTTGACGAGCATGCTCAAAATCAGCGCCTCCAGCGGCTGAAACGCGGTGGTCAAGAGCGTGATTGCCACAAACTGCATACTTCCGCAGAACGCGACCGCGCTCATGAGCACCGACCACTGCGGGCCGTAGCCTTTCTCCAGCATCAGCATGCCATACGCGATGCCAAGCACGAGAAAGCCCGCCAGAACCGGCAGCGTATGCGGAAACGCCGCGGAAAGCGCGCGTGCAAACTTCTGTTTTTTTATGGTTTCCAATGGTGCTTCACCTCTTTGCGTCTGATTCCTTCGAGCAGATACAAAACAGCCGACGGGTGATCGCCGCCGGTTGCCTTGCTGTTGCCTCTTTGCGTTCGGCTTGCCAATCCCCGCTCATTCATCGAGAATTGACGCGCCTTTTTGCAGCTGCGCCCATGCCCACTCCGTAAATTGCTTTGCTGCGCGCGGAGATCTTCCGCCCGCGCGGATGGCCCACTGCACCGCCCCGCGCTCCAGCTGCTCCGCTGAAACCGCGAGTTGTTTTTCCTGCGCGATTGCGCGCACGATGGCGAGATACTGCACCTGATCCGGCGCAAAGAAATTTACCGTCTGATCGAACCTGTCGTAGAGCGAGAGCTTCTCCTGCTTGGTGTCTCCCGCGTGCACGTCGTCCGCATCCACGCTGCGCTCGGAGAAGGTTTCCTTGACGAGATGCCTGCGGTTGCTCGTGGCGTAGATGCGGCAGTTCTCCGGCCGCGCAACCACGCCGCCTTCCAGAACAGACTTGAGCGCGGAAAACGCCGCATCGTCCGAGGAAAACGACAGGTCGTCGAGAAACAGAATAAACCGGAGAGGTACGTCGCGAAGGCGTTCCATGATCGCTGGCAACTGCAAAATTGCGTCCTTGGTGATTTCCACAATGCGAAGTCCGTTCATGCGGTACTCGTTTGCGAGGGCTTTGATCGTGCTGCTCTTGCCCGTTCCCCGGTCGCCGTAGAGCAGCAGGTTTCCCCCGCCGCGTTTTTCGAGGAAATCTTTGGTGTTTGCCGTGACGAGCCCCCGTTCATATTCGTACGATTTCAGCTCGGAAAGCCGAATCGGATCCGGTCGCAGGATGCCGACGAGCTGATGGTCCCAGCGGAACGCGCCGTATCGCGCGAACACGCCGTAGCCGTTTAGGTGATAGAACGATTCGAGCTGCTTCATCGCTTCAAGCGATCCCTTGGACAGAACGCTCTCGGGGGTGCCATACTCCGGCAGGTGTGAGATGAAATCGAAATCCGATGAATCACCCCGTGCGAGGACGGCTTGCTTGAGTTCCGCCGCCGAAACGCTGTTGAGCGCGCGAAGCACGTCCAGATCAAACATAGCGGCGTTTCGGAGCGCGGGATAGCCTTCCGCCTCCCCGCCCTGCGCCGCAGCGCGCGTAAACGCGTTGTCGTCATAGCGGATCAATTGCTCCAGGTGCAAAGCAAAATCGAACGAACCCGTTTGCTCCGACAACTGCCGCAAAAACGCGCCGTAGCCTTCGCAGAAAGCGGAAGCGGCGCCGCTTTGCGCTGCGTTCAGCACGCGCGCAAAGCAGGCAACCGTCTCGTCCTGTAAAATCGAGCGATAGACCGTCAGTGCATTCAGTTGTAGGTTTATCGTACTCAGATCGCGCAAGGTTTGCTCCTATCGGTTCGTTTTTCTTATTTCTTGAGGAAGGTCATCTGGCTTCTGAGCTGCTGACCGACCTTGACAAGCTGCGTGTCTGCGCCTTGACGCTTCATGGCGTTGAAATGCGGACGGCCCACGCGGTTTTCGAGGATCCAGTTGCGGGCAAACGTGCCGTCCTGGATCTCGGTGAGCACTTTCTTCATCTCCTTGCGCGTTTCTTCGGTGATGATGCGCTTGCCTGTGACATAGTCGCCGTACTCCGCCGTATCGCTGATGGAATAGCGCATGCGCTCAAAGCCGCCAGCATAGATCAGATCGACGATGAGCTTCATCTCATGGATGCACTCAAAGTAAGCGTTCTCCGGCGCGTAGCCCGCGGCGACCAGCGTCTCAAAGCCGGCCAGCATGAGCTCCGTTACGCCGCCGCAGAGCACGGCCTGCTCGCCGAAGAGGTCGGTCTCCGTCTCTTCACGGAAGGTGGTTTCGAGGATGCCTGCGCGCGCGGCGCCGATGCCCGCGGCATACGCAAGCGCGGTTTCCTTCGCCTTGCCGGTGAAGTCCTGATGCATCGCGATCAGCACCGGTACGCCTGCGCCGCGCTGATATTCACTGCGGACCGTGTGACCCGGGCCTTTCGGCGCGACCATGATGACGTCCACATTCACGGGCGGAACGATCTGGCCGTAATGGATGTTGAAGCCGTGCGCAAAGACCAGCGTGTTTCCTTCGACGAGGCCGTCCGCGATGCTGTCGGTATAGAGCATCGCCTGCTTTTCGTCGTTGACAAGGATCATGATCACGTCCGCGAGCTTCGCCGCGTCCTTCGCGGTATAGACGCTCAGCCCCGCTTCTTCGGCGGTTTTCCAGGATTTGCTTCCTTGATAGAGGCCGACGATGACGTTCACGCCGCTCTCTTTGAGATTCAGCGCGTGCGCGTGACCCTGGCTGCCGTAGCCGATGATGGCGACGGTCTTGTTCTTGAGGTGCGCGAGGTTGCAGTCGCTTTCGTAATACATCTTAGCCATAACATTCATCCTCCAAATTATTTGAATCTTTAACGGCGTACGCCGTGAAACGCATATAAAATCTTAATCCTGCCTGACCGCCATCACGTGCGCGTTTTCAATCGCAATCGTGCCTGTGCGCACCGTCTCGCGGATGCCGTAGCGCTCCAGCATCTGTTCGAGCCTGCGCACCTGATCGGACGTATCCGCGTATTCGACGATCAGCATCTCGTGGGATACGTCGATGACCTTTGCGCCGAAGATCTTCGTGATCTGCAAGAGGTCGGATCGGTTGTCGGAGGTCGCGTTGACCTTGAGCAGGATCAGCTCGCGGTTGATGAACTCGCCTTCGGTCAAAATCTTTACCTCGATGACGTCGATGAGCTTGCAGAGTTGTTTTTCAACCTGATCGAAGATCTCCTCGTCGCCATCGACCACGATAGTCATGCGCGAGACGGCGGGATCGCTCGTTGTCCCCACCGCGAGACTATGGATATTATATGCCCGGCGCGAAAACAAACCAACGACCTTGTACAGGATACCCGCGTGGTTCTTCACGAGCACGGACATTGTCAGCTTCATGGGCTTCCCTTCCATACGAACTCCTTTCTTACGCCGTCTCGATCAGGCGGCAGACGATGTCACCCATCTGTTGGGTGCCGATCGATTCCTTGCCCGCCGCGATATCCGCCGTACGCCAGCCTTCCTCCAACGCGCGCTCAACCGCGCGTTCGATGGCGTTTGCCGCTTCCTGCTGATCTAGCGAATAACGCAGAAGCATCGCGCAGGAGAGAATCGTGGCGAGCGGGTTAGCGGTGCCCGTTCCCGCGATGTCCGGCGCGGAGCCGTGGATCGGCTCATAGAGCCCCAGCGTGCCGTCCCCAAGCGAAGCGGAGGGCAGCATGCCGATCGAACCCGTGATCATGCTCGCTTCGTCGGAGAGGATATCCCCGAACATGTTGCTTGTGACCACCACGTCAAAGCGCGCGGGGTTGCGCACGAGCTGCATCGCCGCGTTGTCGACCAGCATGTCGTCATACGCAACGTCCGGATATTCCTTGGCGAGGCGGTGCATCGTCTCGCGCCAGAGGCGGGAGCTTTCGAGCACGTTTGCCTTGTCGACGCTCGTGAGCTTGTTGGCGCGCTTTCTTGCGGCCTCAAAACCGATTCTGCCGATGCGTTCGACCTCCATGACGGAATAGCGTTCGGTGTCATACGCCTCTTCCCCGCGTTCGCCGCGGGTCCTGCCGCGCTCGCCAAAGTAGATGCCGCCCGTGAGCTCTCGTACCATCAGGATATCGAGACCGCTTTTCACGATCTCCGGCTTGAGGGGGCATGCGTCCTTCAGGGGATCGAACAGGACAGCGGGACGAAGGTTTGCATAGAGACCCAGCGCCGCGCGGATGCCCAGAAGCCCCGCCTCCGGGCGAAGGTGTCCGGGCAGCGTGTCCCATTTCGGGCCCCCGACCGCGCCGAGCAGCACCGCACTGCTTGCCTTGCAGACACGGATGGTCTCCTCCGGCAGCGGCACGCCGGTTTCGTCGATCGCGCGGCCGCCCATCAGCACATCGTGAAAGCTCAGCGTAAAGCCATATCGCTTTGCCGCAACGTTAAGCGCCTTGACGGCTTCCCCGACGATCTCGGGGCCGATGCCGTCTCCGCGAATCACCGCAATGTTATAGTTCATTTTGCGCCCTCCTTACAGCTTGCCCGCCTGGATCGCGTTCATGAGCCCGCCCGCGGAGATGATGCCCTGGATGAACACCGGGAAGGGTTCGCCCTGATAGCTCTCGCCTCGGGTGAGATTCTTGATCACGCCGGTGTCAAAGTCTACGCTGACCGTATCGCCGGACTGAATCTTCTCGCTCGCCTCCGAGCACTCCACGATCGGAAGGCCGATGTTGATCGCGTTGCGGTAAAAGATCCGTGCGAATGTCGCTGCGATCACACAGGAGATACCGCTTTCCCTGATCGCGATCGGCGCATGCTCGCGCGAGCTGCCGCAGCCGAAGTTTTTGCCGCCGACCATCACGTCCCCCGCCTGCACGCGTTTGGAAAATTCCTTGTCGATGTCCTCCATGCAGTGGCTTGCCAGTTCCTTGGGATCCGAGGTGTTGAGATAACGCGCGGGGATGATCACATCCGTATCGATATTGTCGCCATATTTGATGGCGGTGCCTTGTGCCTTCATGCTTTGCCTCCTAACACGGATTCGGGGGTGACGAGTTTGCCTGCGATGGCGGACGCAGCTGCGACCGCGGGAGAAGCCAGGTAGACTTCCGAGCCCGTGTGCCCCATGCGGCCGACAAAGTTGCGGTTCGTGGTGGCGACGGCGCGCTCGCCTTTTGCGAGGATGCCCATGTGCCCGCCGAGGCACGGTCCGCAGGTAGGCGTGCTGACCGCGCAGCCCGCGTCGATAAACGTCTTGACGAGACCTTCCTCTATCGCCTGCAGCATGATCTTCTGCGTGGCGGGGATCACGATGCAGCGGACGTTTTCGTGTACCGCGCGGCCTTCGAAAATCTTGGCCGCCGCGCGCAAATCCTCTATCCTGCCGTTGGTGCAGCTTCCGATGACCGCCTGATCGATCGTGATTTCGCCGACCTCGGAGACGGGCTTTGCGTTCTCCGGCAGGTGCGGCAGGGAGACCGTCGGTTCTATCGCGGAGAGGTCGATCTCATACGTCGCGGTGTATTCCGCGTCCGCGTCGGCCTTGTAGACGCTCCATTCGGCGCAATTGTGCTCTTTGGCAAACTGCGCGGTCTTGTCGTCGTATTCGAAGATGCCGTTTTTCGCACCAGCTTCGATCGCCATATTCGCCATGCACAGGCGGTCTTCCATCGTGAGGCTGTGGAGGCCTTCGCCCGTGAATTCCATCGATTGATAGAGCGCGCCGTCCACGCCGACCATGCCGATGATCTGGAGGATGACGTCCTTGCCGGACACCCAGGGTTTGAGTTTTCCTTTCAGGACGAAGCGCATGGCGGTCGGCACCTTCAGCCAGCACAGGCCCGTCGCCATGCCCGCCGCCATATCTGTGCTCCCGACGCCGGTGGAGAACGCGCCGAGTGCGCCGTAGGTACAGGTGTGCGAGTCCGCGCCGATGATCAGATCACCGGGCTTGACGAGGCCCATCTCCGGCAGAAGCGCGTGCTCCACGCCCACCTTGCCAACGTCGAAGAAATTCGTGATCTGGTGCTTTCTTGCGAATGTGCGGACGATTTTGCACTGCTCGGCGGCCTTGATGTCCTTATTCGGCGTGAAATGATCCATCACAAGCGCGATCTTGTCACGGTCAAATACCTTCTCAATGCCCGCCTTTTCAAACTCGATGATCGCGACGGGCGATGTGATGTCGTTTCCGAGTACCAGATCGACCTTCGCGCGGATCAGCTGGCCTGCGCTGACCTGATCGAGCCCCGCATGGCTGGCCAGTATCTTTTGCGTCATTGTCATTCCCATAATCTGTTATTGCTCCTCTCGCGTCTTCTCATAGATGAGGTTATTGATTGCATTGATATAGGCGAGGATGCTCGCCTCGATCACATCCGTGCTGAGGCCGTATCCCTTCGCAATCCATCCGTCGCTGCTGATCCTGACGCTGACCTCGCCCTGCGCGTCGCGCCCTTCCGTCACGGCGCCGATGGAGTATTCCTCCAGCTTGACCGCGCGGCCGACGATCTTGTTGATCGCGTTGAACGAGGCTTCGATCGGCCCGAATCCGATAGCGACCTTCTCGGCCCTGCTTCCGTCCGCGCCCGCGAGCGCGATGCTGGAGGTCGGTGTAATCGTGTTGCCGGAGTTGATGACATAACGCTCCAGCGTAAAACTTCTTGGGATCTCCTGCGCGAGCACGCTGCGTACCAGCGCCTCGATATCGCGATCGGAAACAGTCTTTTTCTTGTCCGCGAGATCCTTGAACCGCTTGAACAGCGTATTGGATAGATCGAGATTTACGCTGTAGCCGAGTTCGCGCAGACGGTCGTTGAAGACGTGCCTGCCGGAATGCTTCCCAAGCACCAGACGGTTTGTGGTCAATCCCACATCCTCCGGACGCATGGGCGTATAGGCATTTACACCCGCAAGCCTGCCTTCCGGCAGCGATTCGCTTTCCTGCGCGAACGCGTTCTCGCCGACGATAGCCTTGTTCGGTTGCACCTTCACGCCCGTGATCGTGCTAAGCAGCTTGCTCGTCTTATAGATCTGCGTGGTGTCCAGCGGCGTATCCGCCTGAAAATAATCCGAACGTGACTTCAGGATCATCACGACCTCTTCCAGCGCGGCGTTTCCCGCGCGCTCGCCGATGCCGTTGATCGTGCATTCTACCTGATCCGCGCCAGCCAGAACGGCCGCAAGCGAGTTGGCAACCGCAAGCCCCAGATCGTTGTGGCAATGGCAGGAGAACATGGCGTGCTCCGCGCCCTTGACCGAACCGCGCAGGAAGCGAAACAGCGTGCCGTACTCCTCCGGCAATGCGTAACCCGCAGAGTCGGGGAGGTTGATCACGTTTGCGCCCGCGGCAATCGCAGTTTCGCAAACGCGCGCGAGAAACGCGGGATCGCTCCTTGTCGCGTCCTCCGCGGAGAACTCGACAT
>CAYPEV010000018.1:0-19719 GCA_964409605.1 uncultured Christensenella sp.
GTACGCGAGGCGCGCTCGCTCTCTGAGTTTTACGATCGGATCAAGACCAAGCGCTATACGCTCGCGCGCTGCAAGCGTATCGTCGCAAGCGCTCTCTTGGGCATCACGGCGGAGCAGGTACGGAAACTGACCCAGAGCCGCGAGGGAAGCTACCTAAAAGTGCTGGGTTTCCGCCGGCAGGCTCGGGCGCTCATCAGCGAAATCGCGAAGCGCAAAACCGCGCCGATGATCCTGCGCAACAGCGATCTGGACGACTGCCCCGCCTTTGTTCGGCAAAACGTCGAGACCGATATGCTCAGCACCGATATCCTGCGCTATGTGACCCCGCAGGAAATCCGGCGCGATTTCGGCGGCGCGGTCATCCTGTAAGAAGGCTCAAAGTATCCTCTGTTTTCGTGTTACAAATTAACAAAATGCGCACGTTTCTATCGTACGCGTTTGTTTTTTATGCAGAAATTAACATGTTTCATACATTTTCTTTGCGCTTCCCCATGATTTCGTGAAGAATCCGCATCTACTGTATGCCGATCTTCTTTCGGATCTCCGGAAGCGCCGCTTTGACCGCGCGCCTGCCTTCTTCGATGGTCGCGCCCGCCTGATCGGTCTGGAAGCGCCCGCTGACGAACAGCACCTCCGGCACGAGCATGATATCCGCCTCTTCCCTGCGGTATTTGGTAAGCTCCCATTGCATGATCGAAATCGTATGGTTGAGCACCGAGTACGCGCTCATGTCCGAAACGTCCTTGATGTCTCCGTGATAACCGACGTCCACGCCGATGATGACGTCCATTCCATGATCGCGCAGTGTTTTGCACGGAACACGCTCGAGTACGCCGCCGTCGATATACGTCTTGCCATTGAGCTTGACCGGTTCGAAAAACGCGGGGATCGACATGCTCGCGCGGATGCTCTCATGGAGGGGTCCCTCCTCCAGCACATCCAACTTGCCCGCTTGCGCATCGACCGCGACGCAGCAAAACGGCGTCTTCGTCTCGGCGAAGGTCTTGTTGTGCGTAAACACGCGCACGAGCTCCTGCAGACGCTCTCCCTTGAGCACACCGCCGGAGAGCGGGAGCTTGACGTCGAGATAGTCGTATAGCTTGATCGATTTGATGAACTTTTCCAGCATGTACAGATCGGTGCCGACGCTGTAGATGCCGCCGATGATCGCCCCCATGCTGCTGCCGGAGATCATATCGATCTGGATTCCCGCTTCGTCCAGCGCCTGCAGCACGCCGATATGTGCAAATCCTTTTGCGCTGCCCGCGCCCAGCGCGAGGCCGACTTTTTTTCTCATAGATACCGTCCTGATTTTCTGTCGCCTTTTGACTCTCTTATTTGATCCCTGTTCCGCGTGCGCTTGTGAAAACGAGCCGGAAGAAATTTCCCCGGCTCGTTTGGATTGGCTTAGTAGTCTTCTTCCTCGTCCTCATCGTTGGACTCGATGAACTCGATCAGGCGCTTGCGCGGCTTCTTCTCTTTCGGCTCTTTCGCGGGCTTGGGCGCTTCTTCCCAGTCCTCTTCGTCTTCATCTTCGTCATCGTCGTCCTCCGCTTCGAGGAGACGGGAGAACAGCCCTTTCTTCTTCGGGGGCGCTTCTTCCACGCGCGAATCGCGGCGGCGGGGTGCTTCCTCGATCTCTTCCGCGGGCATCGGGCGGCTTACGGGGCGTGCAAACTGGCGCGTTGCAGTCGGATCTTCTTCCAGTGCATAGCGATCCTGCGCCGGGCGCTGTGCGCGTGCCTGACGCGGCGGCTCGCTGTAGACCGGCTCCTGATAGCGCGGCGGCTCCGCATAGGCCGGCTCCTGATAATGTGGCTGTTCGGAAGGCGCAGGCTGGGAGGGCATATACTGCGCTTGCGCGGCGTATTGCGGCTCCGGCGTACGAACCGGCGCGGCCGCCTGTACAGGCGCGGAGATATCATCCACACCGAGTTCCTTGCGGTTTGCTTCGATCATCTGATGATATTCGGCAAGATAGCGCTGCAAATCCACGAGGATTTCATCCGCATACTTACGCGCGCCGTTATAGATCGCGGTTGCGTTCTCCTCCGCTTCGGCGGCGATGCCGCTTGCGCGGGTAAACGCTTCCTTATAGACTTCGCTTTCGCTGACACGATGGTCATACTCCGCCTGCGCGTCCGCGCGGATGCCGTCCGCCTGCGCCTGCGCCTGGCCGAGAATCGTATCCGCCTCCTGATGCGCCTGTTCAACGATCTCCATCGCGTTTTCCTTCGCGTCCGCGATGGTGTTCTCCGCCTCGGAGAGGATGCCGGTCGCGCGGCGGATGTCTTCCGGAATGACGACCTTAAGGTCCTCCAGCAGGTCCAGCAGGCGATCGACTTCGACAACACGTTTGTTCGTGCCGCCGAACTTGGAGCGCGGGCTCTCCTCCAGTTCCTGCTTGATGCGGTTTATAATGCTGAAAATCTTCATCGTCTGTGCGCTGCTCATGGTTTTTTTAACCTTTCTGCAATGATATTCTGAATACTATCCGGTACAAGTCCATTGATATTTCCGCCCATGGAACCGATCTCGCGCACGGCGCTGGAGCTCAGAAACGAATGCTCCGGCCGCGCCATAAAATAGACGGTATCCACATCCGGCGCGAGGTGGAGGTTGAGCGCGTTGATCTGAAACTCGTACTCAAAATCCATGGTTGCGCGCAGACCGCGGATGACGTAATCCGCGCCGATCTTATGCGCATAGTCAACCAGCAGTCCGTCAAAATGTGTTACGACGACATTCTTCATGCCCTCCGCCTCCACCATACGCGTGATGAGATCCACGCGCTCCTCGACGGAGAACACAGGATGCTTGATCGCGTTGTTCAGCACGCTGACATACACGCGGTCAAACATTTCAATCGCTCGCTCCAGCACATCGTGATGGCCGATGGTAAACGGGTCAAAACTACCGGGGTACACGCAGGTTCGCATGTTCGTCTGGCCTTTCCCTATGCGCGGTCTATTCCGGCCGCGCCTCGTCGGTTGCTCGCTCAAACATCGAAAAGGCGCAGCTTCCGAACCGCTTGGTCTGCAAAAGCTTTGCCTGGTGTGTCTCAAATCGTGGCGGCTGGTTCACCGCGTGCTCGATGATCACGCGGCCGTGCTCTGCCAGAAGGCCAAGCGCAAATATCTGTTCCGCCGCGCGTTGCGCGCTTCCGTCCTGATATGGGGCATCGAGAAACGCAAAGTCAAACCGTTCTCCCGCTCGCGCAAGATCAAGTAGGCACGCCGCATAATCCTTGCAGCTCACCTGCACGATGGAATCGAGCTGCAGGAGACGCGCGCTTGCCTGGATCTGCGCTGCGCAATCCCTGTTGTGGTCGTTGCAGACCACCTTTTTCGCACCGCGGGACGCGGCCTCGAGGCCGAGATTGCCGGAGCCCGAAAAGAGATCCAGCACGCGGCTTTCGGGAATATCGAATTGGAGCGATCCAAACATCGCTTCCTTTACGCGGTCCAGCGTCGGGCGCGTGTCCATGCCCTTCGGCGCGTCAAACCTCCGTCCGCGCGCCGTACCCGCGATGATTCTCAATCGAGCCTCCCGTTGCCGCTCCGCGCATGAAAGGAATCCATTCATCCATCGCTTCGCAGAAAAATCCACAATACGTTATTATAGTATAGCATCGCGGCATCACAGGTACAAGAAAAAATCCGATTCGCGTGGTTGCGCGGGCTTTTTTTCACAGCGATTACGCAATCCGGCAACATGATCCTGTCCGGATTCCGTCAGAAATCCGGCAAAATCGGGCCGATACCCGCCTGCACAAACAGATCATAGGGATTGACATATTTCCCTTCCGGCGTAACGAGGCCCAGATGCAGGTGGTAAGCCGCGCTGTTGCCCGTGCTGCCGACGATGCCGATCTGCTGTCCCTGGGTAACCCTGTCCCCTTCCTTGACAAACGTCGTCAGCTCAAACATGTGATAATAATGATACACATATCCGTATGGATCCTCGATCATCACATAATAGCCGGGGATTGGGAGGAATCCTACATATTTCACGACGCCGTCCGTCACGGAGAGAATCGGCGTTTTCGATCGCCGCTTGATATCCGTGCCCATATGCAGCCGCGTTCTGCGCGACCGCGGATCATACCAGCCGTTTTTGATCAGTCCGCCCGGAACCGGGTGGATGATCGTCGCGAGATAATCCTGGGAAAACTTGTATTCTTCTACGGGCGCCATGCTGCCGTCGTCGAGATAGACCGTGTTGAAATAGTCCAGCGCGAGGATTCCTTCCACGAGTTGGTCGTGCGTTCCTGTACCCGCGAGTTCTTCAAACGTGGGGTTCGGCCAGGCGAGCCTGACGCCCGAATAGACGCTGCCCTCCCGCGCAAGCGAAAGCTTGGATGCGATCGCGTCCGTCATGCCCTCACCGAAGATGTAGTAGAGCGCCGCGCATTCGCGCCACGTCAGGTGCATCTGCGGCTGTCCCTCGGCGGAAAGCGGAATCTCGGATGCGCGAAAGTCCCTGCTGATGCTGCGCACGCATGCCGCGGAGGATGTTTGAATCGCGCTGTTGAGCGCGTCCGCCAGTGCGGTAAAAGCGGAGATGTTTTGCGCGTAGCTATCGTAGACGCCGGGTTCAAACATGGAAAGCGTCGCGCCCCATGTTGTCCAATCGGGGCGAAGGCGCGTTTTCATGAGCCGTGCCGCCGCCTCAAACGAAGCGGTAGCCATCTGGTTTTTCGTCGTCGCGCCTTTCAGGCTGGTGCGCGAGATGAATCCCGCCTCCCAGCGGAGCATCTCGGCGGCATATGCAGCGGAATCTCCGGAGAGCGTGTTCGCGCCCGTGCAGGCTTCGCTTAAAATCGCGATGGCCTGCGAGGGCTCCGGCGTAGGCTCCGGCAATGGCGTTACCGCGGCGTGCGACACACGAAGTGAAGCTGTCGATGCCGCAAGCAGCACCGACAGCAAACAAACTATTTTTTTTACTCTTTTCTCGTTTCCCATTACCAACCAGAGGTTGTTTCTGTGGGTGGCGGCGGCGTATCCGTCGCCGGAGGCGGCGTCACATCGACACCGGTTCCCGTTCCGGTCGGCAGCGGCGTTTCCGTGTCACCGTCGCCAAGATCCGGCAGGGGAAGTGTCTCGTGCTTATAAGGCAGAACCAACACAAGGTCTTCGATGCGCCAGTTATCTGTCCACGGTGCTTCACCCGCCTTCAAGCGAACACCCTCAATCGACGGCGGTAGCTTCAGCTGCGCGCGGATCGATCCGGTATCTGCGTCGAGCGGATCACCCTTGCGAACTTCGCAGGTCGTTCCATAGCCGATGTTATACCAGATCCAACGCGCATCCGGCACAGTCAATCGAATGCAGGCATGGCTTGCTTTCGTGCCGAGATCATCGTAAGATTCCTTGATCAGCGAGTTCAGATTCTCCGCCTTGTCATACAGGATCGAATGGAAATACGTTCGGCTGCGAATCAGGGTCAGATACTGCGCGGCTTCCAGGTTCACAAACTGATAGAACCGCCCCTTCGGCGCCTGAATCTGGAAGATGCCCATCGTCGTCTCGTGGCCATATTCGCTGTTGGGGTTGCCCGTTGAGCAGATCATATAGCGAACCGGCTGCGTCAGGTCGGGTTTGCCGAACTGCGTGCCGTCGTCGATGCGCTTATACACCATGACGACCTGCCAATTCAAATCGACAATGATATAATACGTCTTTGGATCGGGGTATCCGCCCTTGAGCAGCTCCCGCGGTGACTTGTCCATGTCGTCCAGACTGCCGACCAGCTCTTCGTAAGACATATTGACCGTCGGCGCGTAATACGAAAACGGCACAGGCGTCGGCGTGGGTTCCGGCGTAGGCGTAGGCGCGGGCATGTCCCCCATGTCCTCCACGTTGAGATCCACAACTTCCATACTAACGACTTCCGGCGCGGGTGTCAGCGTCGGTTCGGGGGGCACAGCCGCCGCACTGCAGCCGAAAGCAAAAAGAGCGGCAATCATAAGACACGCAATCAGCAGCGTCTTGATGAGATGTCGTTCCAAGGGCATAATCGTAACCTCTTCACTCCTGAAATTGATTGAATGACCGTAAATTCAGGCATTCTGCCGCGCGCTCTGCGCCGCAGTCAACCATGGCGGGTATGATTCAAATCGCGAGTATTGTACCACACACCGGCATCGGTTTTGACGGTGAACGGAGAAAGTTCACAATTTTTCCCGATTGCGTTCGTTTGCTGTCAACGCTTTTCATCCATTACGTGCTCATGCTGCATCGGCGTACGCAGGCTTTCCAGCATGCCCAGCGCCCTGGCTCCGAATTCCAGCGAGCTCTCCGTATACGCGCTGAGCGCGCGGAAGATCTCGCCACGCACAGAATCCGAAAGCTTCACACGATCCATGTCCGCATCTTCCATCAGAAGCATACGCCGCATACCCTCCAGCGCGGTCTTGCTCACGGGCTCACCGTGCTGTATGCAGGCGTTGCAGACCGCGCCCCCGCGCGGAGAGAAGCGAACGATCGCGTCCGAGCGGATGTCCCGCCCGCACTGCGCGCAGGCCGTGATGGAGGGACGATAGCCGATGGCGTTTAAAAAGCGCACCAGAAAGCAGCAGAACAAATCCTGCGGATTGGACGCGCCGTAGGCCAGGAACGAAAGCGTGTGGTATAAAAGAGAAAAGAGCGCCTCGTTCGGTTCGTTTTCCGGCGCGGCATCGTGGCAAAGCCGCAGGATCACGGAACCGAAGGAGTATCGCTCATAGTCCTCGCGAATCGGATAAAACGTCTCCCGCACCTCGCAGGCGTTGACGGTCGCACGCTCTTTTCCGGTAAAGATTTCAAATTGTCCGAACACGAACGGCTGGCAGGCATTGACCAGCGGACTCTGCGGCTTGCGGCAGCCGCGCGCTTTAGCGTCCAGCCGGCCGTACTGTATGGTGAATATGCTCAGGATGCGGTCGCTCTCGCGATAGTTTGCGTATCGCGTAACGATTCCTTCCGCGCAGATGACCGGCATATCCCTTCCTCGCTATCCCCTGCTCACTCGTAACCGAGCTCGTGCAGCATGCCCGGACGATTGCGCCAGTCTTCCTTAATCTTAACCCAAAGCTGCAGATTCACCGGGCAGCCGAGCATCCACTCGATATCCTTGCGGGAGTCCTGCCCGATGCGCTTGAGCATCGAGCCGCCCTTGCCGATGATGATTCCCTTGTGCGATTCCCGCTCGCAGTAGATCGTCGCGTATACGTCCATCATATCGCGGTCTTCCCTGCGTTCCATCTTGTCGACGCCGACGCCGACGCCGTGCGGAACTTCTTCCCGCAGCAGGAGCAGCGTCTTTTCGCGGATGAGTTCGCCGACGATGATCCGCTCCGGCTGGTCGGTGACCATATCGTCCGGAAAATACTGCGGCCCGGGCACAAGATATGCGCTCAGCGCGCGCTCCAGCTCCTCCAGCCCTTTTCCGCTCGCCGCGGAGCCACGCAGGATCTCCTTGATGAAGCCCTGCTGTTCCAGCACTTCCTGTGCTTCGTTCGATTGGCCGAGGCTCGCCGCGTCGGTCTTGTTGATAAACGCGATCACAGGCGCTTTCGCGCGGCTGAGTTTTTCGAGGATCATCGCGTCCCGTTCACGTACGCCCTGCTCCGCATCCGCAACAAAAAGGATGGCTTCCACTTCGTTGATCGCGTCATAGGCGACTTTCTGCATGTATTCGCCAAGCTTGTTCTTGGGGTTGGTCACGCCCGGCGTATCGAGAAAGATCATCTGATACTCGGGGCGGGACAGCACGCCCGTGATCTTATTGCGCGTGGTCTGCGCCCGGTCGGAAACAATCGCGATCTTCTGGCCGATGAGCTTGTTGAGCAGCGTCGATTTCCCGACGTTCGGGCACCCGATGATCGAGACAAAGCCGGAACGAAACACGCTCATAGCAGGTCCTCAGGCCCGAACGAATGCGGCAGCAGTTCACCCAGCGTGGATTCGATATAATTGCGCTTTGCGTCCGCAAACACGACGGGCATATCGTCTTTGCAAAACTCCCGCAGCACCTGCCGGCATACGCCGCACGGAGCCGCCGGATTTTTGCCGGAGCAGACGATGACGATGCCGGAAAACGCGCGTTCGCCTTCGGAGACCGCCTTGAACATCGCCGTGCGCTCCGCGCAGTTGGTCGGCGTGTAGGATGCGCTCTCGATATTGCAGCCGAGGTAGTATTTCCCGCTCTCGCTCTTGAGGCAGGCGCCCACCTGAAAATGCGAATACGGCGTATACGCCCGCGCCATCGCCTCATAGGCAAGGTCGAGCATATGTTCCCGTTCCGTTGTGTCCAATCGGTTCATCTCGTATACCCCAGTTCGTTCAAGATTTCTTCCTGCCGTGCCAGCATGTTTTTTTCGTCCTGCGGCTCCATATGGTCGTATCCAAGCAGGTGCAGCGCACCGTGTACGGCGAGAAACGCCAGCTCCCGCTCAAGCGAATGCCCATACTCACTCGCCTGCTCTTCGGCGCGTTCCAGGCAGATTGCGATATCGCCCAGATAGCCGTCCGGCGGGCAGAGAATCGCATCCCCTTCCCAGGCGGGGAATGTCAATACGTCCGTCACGCGGTCGATATTTCGATAGCCCGCATTGAGCCGCAGAATCTCCTCCGCGTCGGTAATCAGCACACAGACGCTGCCGCTCGCGCCCTCGCGCGCAAGCGCGCGCTCCACAACGCTGCGGATCAGAGATTCCGCATGCTCCGGCAGACATTCCAGTTCGGTTTGCACGTCGATCATGACATCGCCTCCAGCGCGGGATAGCGGATGCGTTCATGCATCAGCCCCGTCAGCGTCACGAGGAAACTCTTCTCGATCTGATGAATTTCACCCAGCGTCAGCGGGCACATCTTGAGCTGCCCGTCGTCCATCTTGCCTTGAATGATCTTGCGGACCATCTCCGCGATCTCTTCCCGCGTGGGTTCGCACATGGAGCGGACAGCCGCCTCGCAGCTGTCCGCCAGCATGACGATCGCGCTCTCCTTCGTGCTCGGCAGATTCCCCTGATAGCGGAACAAGCGCTCGATGACGGGTTCGCCGTCCTGCGTTTGCTTCTGCTTTGCCTGCACGTAAAAATACGTCACCAGCGTCGTGCCGTGGTGTTCGGAGACGATCTTCTTCACCTCGGACGGCATGCGATAGCGCGAAAGATAAGCCATCGCGTCCTTTTGGTGGGCGATGATGAATCCCGCGCTCTCCTCCGGCTGCAAAGTGTCGTGTATGTTGTGCCCGTTCTGGTTCTCTTTGAAGTAGAGCGGGCGGCGCAGCTTGCCTACGTCGTGGTACATCGCCCCTGTCCGCGCAAGCAGCGCGTTTGCGCCGATGGCTTCCGCCGCACCCTCCGCAAGGGAAGCCACCATCATGCTGTGGTGATAGGTGCCGGGCGCCGCCGTCATCATCTTCTTCAGCAGCGGATGGTTCGTGTTCGCGAGCTCGTGCAGACGCGCGGGCGTGACGATATCAAACAGGTTCTCCCATAGGCTCAGCATGCCCACGCAGAACACGGAGAGAATCAGCGCGGAGGCCATCTGCAATCCCGCGTAGATCAGCGCTGTGTTCCAGTTGTAGTCGAGGATCAATCCGCCCGCAATCACGACCACCGCGCCCGCAACACCGCCCAAAGATCCGGCGGCGATCAGCGTTCCGCGCTTTTTGCTTCGGTCGGCAACCAGCATGACCATCTGGCCGGAGATCAGCGTCGCAGCCATCGCCAGAATGGAGTCGGGGCCGAACAGCGTCGATCCGCTGCCGCCTGCGAGCAGCGCGAACGCGAGCGCGAACGCGATGTTGACCGCGTCGGCGGTCTTGCGCGAAACCAGCAGCGTGGTGAGCAACACCCCAAAGACCGCGGGGTTTACGCGCGGGTCGATGACATAGCACACCCATTCCAGCGTGAGCGTCAGCCAGACGATCAGAGCCAGGATCGTCATCTGCTTGTTTGAAGAGAAGATTTCCTTTTCAAACGCGGATAAATAAAGCCCCAGCATACCGAAGACACAGAACAGATAGAGGATCGTGCCGGGCGTGAGCTGGCTCGCAGCTTCCGCGCCTTTGACGAGGTCAAGCGAGAGCAGCATGTCATACTGTTCCTGCGTGACGCTCTGCCCCGCTTCTACGATTGTTGCGCCGCGCGCGATATAGATCGGCTCCACCGCGTCCGCGGCTTTCGCCTGCGCGCGCGTGGTTTCAACGGAGTTGACCACGTTTGTCGGCAGCAGATAGGCGTCGTAAACCATCTCGCCCATCGCCTTGAGCCATACAGAGAGCGAAGAAATCTTGAGTTCCTTGTTGATTCGCGCAAGCGTCTTGACCTGATCCGCTTCTGAAACTCCGGCGCGGAGTTCTTTGCTCAGCGTATCCATCACAAGCTTTTTCAGATCGCCGATCTCCGCGTCCGTCGCGTCCAGCAGCGCATAGCCCAGCGCAGTATCCGAAACCCTGACAGGGAGCTTGACGAGCATCGCCATCAGATCGTTGGTTGAGATGACATCCTGCCAGCTGCGGGCATCGTCCGTGTCCGTTTCTCCGTTTCCCGTGACGGGCGCGCTCGCAGCGCGCATGGTATCGGCCGCGTTGCGGAAGCTGGCCAGCGCGGAAAAAAAGCTCTGCGCGTTGGAGATCAGCGTGTCCGCAAGCTTTTCGTCCACGGCATATACGGGAGAAACGTTGTTGCGCGCGGCTTGTCTGAGCGCCTCCGTATTCACACCGTCCTCGACCATGCGCGGCGCGGTGATCGCTTCCGAAGCGGGCGAACCGACCGAAACGTCATACCGTTTCGGCGTCAGCGACGTAATGCTCACAAGGCAAGCCAGCGCGAAGGAAATCGCGAGCACGATGACGCCGAATATCCGGGATTTCGGCTTGGCGAGTGTTCTTTTTTTCTTGCTTTGCGTGGGTTTTTGCGTTTCAGACACGATCTTCTCGTCCTCATTCGTTCAGGATAGGCCGCGTTTGCTGCGGCCGGGGCGATTAGGCGCGCTTAGGTTTTTCAAATCGCTCATACGCGCAGATGATGCGCTGTACGAGCTCGTGGCGCACGACATCCTTGTGCGTCAGATGGATGATCTTGATTCCCTCTACCCCTTCCAGCACCTTGACCGCCTGCACAAGACCGCTCGCCTTTTCTTTCGGCAGGTCGATCTGCGTCACGTCCCCCGTGACCACCACGCGGGAACCTTCGCCGATGCGGGTTAAAAACATCTTCATCTGCTCGGCGGAGCAGTTTTGCGCTTCGTCGAGTATGATATAGGCGTTATTGAGCGTCCGCCCGCGCATATACGCAAGCGGGGCTACCTCGATTGCGCCGCGCTCATAGAGCGCCTTGTAGCTCTCAAGACCCAGGAATTCCTGCAGCGCGTCGTACAGCGGCCGAAGATACGGATCGACCTTGCTCTGCAGATCTCCGGGCAGGAAGCCGAGCTTTTCGCCCGCCTCTACAGCCGGCCGCGTAAGAATGATGCGCTCGACGTCTTTATTTTTAAACGCCTGAACCGCCATCGCGACGGCGAGATAGGTTTTTCCGGTTCCCGCAGGGCCGATGCCGAAGACCAGCTCAAACTCCTTGAGCGCCTGCACATATCGCTTCTGGCCGAGGGTCTTGCATTTGATCTGGCGGCCTTTGTTTGTGATGGCGATCACGTCGCCCATGATCTTCTCGATCATGTCCGCGTTGCCTTCTTTGGCGAGATCGACCGCATAGCGGATGCGGCTGCGGTTGATCTTCTCGCCGCGCCGCTGCATATCCAGCATTTTTTCGATTACAACGCGTGCAAGGTTTGCGCCTTCCGCCTCTCCCGTGATGCGGATGCCGTGCTCCTCCGCGCTGATGTGCGCGCCGGTTTCGTCTTCCAAAACGCCGATGTTCTCGTCAAAGACGCCGAACAAGCCCAGAAGCTCGTCAACATTTTCCAGCGGGATTGAAAGCATAACCCGCTCTGATTCCTGTGTCAAGCAGCGCTCTCCTTTGTTGATGAAATGTTTCCAATCAAACGCGTCCACGGCGTGTTTTCTCCGCGTATTGCGCGAAAAAAAGCCGGATCGCTTATACGCGATTATAACACAAGCGCTCTGAAAAAACCACGAAGAACGCGCCCTGCGCCGCAATCAAACATGATTTTGCTTGTAAAGGTTTCGCGTTCCGATCCGGGGTATCAAAAAAGCCCGCCGTATGCTGTTACGGCGGGCTTTGTGTTCGTCAGCCTTCGGTGACCGCAGGTTCCGGTTCCTCTTCTTTTGCGGGGTGCTTCTCGCTCCAGCGATCCATAAAGAACGATCCCGCAAATCCCGCGATGGCGGCGACTACGCAGAGCACAATCTCACCTGCGCCGGTAAACGAAAGCGGAATGATCGGAATCGTGGACGCGATGACAAACCCGATCACGCAATAGAACGCGATGCCATAGTGCTTGTTAAAGAGATGGTTGACAAGCCTTGCTAACAGCAGCACGGTGCCGATGATACCGATTGCAAACGGGAACAGCACGTTGAGGTCCAGCGCGGCGATGCCGGCCGACATCGGCTGATAGAGTCCAAGAAACATCAACAGCGAAGACGAGCTCATGCCCGGCACGATGAGGCTGATACCCCAGAGCGCACCGCAGAAGATGTACCAGCCGAACGACGGGGTAACCGCGGTTGAGGTGCTGAACTTGAGCGTATAGAAAAACGCAAGCAGCGCGAGCGTACTGATGACAAGCGCAATCCACATGCCGCGGCTTCTGCCGTTCTTCGCGCCTTCGCGGAACAGCGAAGGAAATGTTCCGATGATCAGTCCGATGAACAGGCTGACGATCACAGCGGCATTGAGGCTTAACAGCTTTGCGATCAGCCCCGCAAGGCCGACAAACCCGGCAGCCCAGCCGATTGCGATCGGGATAAACATCTTCCAGTATTGTTTGATGTTCTGAAACGGATGGGCAAGTACCGCCATCATGGGCCGATAGATGCCGAACACGACGCAAAGCACGCCGCCGGAGATGCCGGGCAGGATTGCACCGGCGCCGATGATCGCGCCCTGAATGACGCGCACAATAAATTTCCTGACGGATGAGATCGCGGTTGGTTTGGTTTGTTCCATTGGTTGTGCCCTTCCTCGGATGCAACAGCCACGTCGCCGAAAACGCATTTGAGCGGTATTACATCGTTTGAAATTTTAGTATCGATTCAGTATATACCAAAACCGCTTGCCACGGCAACCCGCGGGAAAAAACTTTAGGAAAACCGACGCAGGCGTTCGGATGCACGCGCATCCGGATTATCGGGGCTCGCGCTTGCGCGGGCGCGATTTCATGTGATATAATGCCTTGATTTGCACAATGGGGAGGTTTGGTTTTGTTTACAGCAAATGGATTTTACTCGCAGCTTCACGGCAGTTATCTCTTCTACGAAGTCGGAAAACGTGCGGCTGCGTTCGCCAAAGCACACCCCGAAGCGCAGATCATCCGCATGGGCATCGGCGACGTAACGCGCCCGCTGGTCCCCGCCGTTGTAGAGGCGATGCATCAAGCGGTCGACGATATGTCCCGCGCCGAGACCTTCCATGGCTACGGTCCGGACTTTGGATATGAATTTTTACGCGAGGCGATCCTCCGGCGGGACTATACCGCGCGCGGCGTCTCGCTCGATCTCGACGAAATCTTCGTTTCCGACGGCGCGAAGTGCGACGTTGGCAACATTCAGGAGCTCTTTTCGCAGGACTGCGTGGTCGCGGTCACCGACCCCGTCTACCCCGTTTATGTGGACACAAATGTCATGAGCGGACGCGGCGGCAGCTTTGACGAGCAGAAGGGCGGCTATCAGAAAATCGTCTACATGCCCGGCTCGGAAGCAAACGGTTTTGTCGCGCCGCTGCCAAGTCAGCGCGTTGACGTCATGTATCTCTGCTTTCCGAACAATCCCACGGGCGTGACGCTTACCAGAGAACAGCTCAAGGTCTACGTCGACTATGCCCGCGCAAACGGCACGCTGATCCTCTACGATTCCGCGTATGAATCCTATATCTCCGAACCGGATAAACCGCACAGCATCTACGAAGTGGAAGGCGCACAGGAATGCGCGATCGAGTTCCGCTCCATGTCCAAGACCGCAGGCTTTACCGGAACGCGCTGCGCGTATACCGTCGTTCCCAAAGCACTGGTCTACAAGGACAGCTTCGGCAACGAAGTACACCTGCGCGACCTCTGGGCGCGCCGCGTCTCGACAAAGTTTAACGGCGTATCCTACATCACACAGCGGGGAGCTGCTGCCGCCTACGGTCCCGAAGGCAACGAGCAGATCATGCGCGTCGTCGCGGACTATATGGAAAACGCACGCATCATCCGCGAAGGGCTTCAGCAGGCGGGTTACACCGTGTTCGGCGGCGTCAACGCACCGTATATCTGGCTGAAGGTTCCGCACGGCGACAGCTGGCGCTTCTATGATGAACTCCTGAGCCAATATCACATCATCGGTACACCGGGCGAAGGATTCGGCGCGGCGGGCGAAGGATTTTTCCGCATGACCGCGTTTGCCACACGCGAAAATACAATAAAAGCCATGGAACGGATCCAGAAAGGCTCGCTATGACGAAGATCATCGCATTCGAGGGCATTGACGGAACGGGAAAGACCGTGCAGCTTCAGCGGCTCTATGAGCGGCTGACGGCAGACGGTCGTTTTCGCGTGAAGACGCTCTCGTTTCCGATGTATGATACCTTCTTCGGCGCGGAATGCGGCAGGTTGCTCTCCGGCAGCGGCGGCGTGCGCGCAAACGAAGTGGACGGCAAGAGCATGGCGCTTTGGTATGCGCTGGATCGCTTTGAAGCGTTTCAGACGTTCGACTACTCGGACGCGGATGTGCTGCTCATCAACCGCTATATCCTGAGCAACGCCGTCTATCAGTCCGTGCGCGAGCGCGACCTCGGCAAGCCGGATCTGCTGGAGTTTGTAATCGAGCTGGAATACGAGCATTTCAAGATCCCGCGTGCGGATGCGCATATCGTGCTCGATATGAACCCGGAAAATGCCTATGAAAACGTCAATAAAAAGGGATTCCGGGATTATGTAGGCGATCAGCCCGATATCTACGAAGCCCTGCCGGACATTCAGAAGCGTGCACGCGAAAAAATACATCGAATACGCGTCTCGCATGCCGGGCATTCACATCATCCCGTGCATGGAGCAAAAACGCCTCAAGAGCATTGAGGCCATCGGTGAACTGATCGACAAAGAACTTGCGTTTCTGCTCGGCTGATTTCAGATTCAATCCATCCGTGAGGCGATCACCTGACCGGATGCTTGATGATATTCCGCAAAATTCAAACAAAGGATTCAATTAGGAGGTAACAACATGCGTAAAATTGGTATTCTTACGGGCGGCGGAGACTGCCCGGGCCTCAACGCGGTTATCCGCGGCGTCGTCGAAGAGTGCGCGGCGGCGGGCATCGAAGTATACGGCTTTTCCGCCGGCTGGCGCGGCGCGCTGACCGGTGAAGGCCGCTGGCTCACCCTCAAGGATGTGGAAGGCCTGCAGACCAAGGGCGGCACGATTCTCGAAAGCAGCCGCACGAACGTTATGAAGGAAGAGAACGGCCCCGAGCGCGTCCGCAAGACCCTTGAGAGCCTCGGCCTCGAGGGCATGGTCGCCATCGGCGGCGACGACACACTGGGCGTTGCCAACAAGCTCACGAAGATGGGAATGAAGATGATCGGCGTGCCGAAGACCATCGACAACGATCTTTCCTGCACCGACTACACGTTCGGCTTTGACACCGCAAGCAATATCGCGATGGAATGCATCGATCGTCTGCACACCACCGCGGCTTCCCACGCGCGCTGCTTCGTCGTGGAGTGCATGGGACGCCACACCGGCTGGATCGCCGTGCAGGCGGGTCTTGCCGCGGACGCGAATCTGATCCTGATTCCGGAGTTTCCGAAGACGTTCGAAGAGATCATGCAGGTCATCCGCTCCCGCTACATCAAGGGCCAGCGCCACACGATCATCGCGGTCGCGGAAGGCTTCGAGCTCAAGGGCGAAACGCAGGAAAACGTCGGCCTCGACGCATTCGGCAACAAACTGCTTCTGGAAAAAGAGATTGCAAAGACCCTGGCGGACCGGATCGAGAAGGCCATGCGCGCAGATTCCTCTCTCGACGAGAAACGCAAGTATTTCGAATGCCGTTCGGTTGTGCTGGGTCATATCCAGCGCGGCGGCTCCCCCTCGTGCTTTGACCGCGTGCTCGGCACGCGCCTCGGTTTCAAGGCGGGCGAGCTCGTCGTCACCGAGCAGTACGGCAACATGGTCGCGCTGCAGGGCACGGATATCGTCACCGCGGACCTCGACAAAGCGGTCACCGAGCGCAAGGAAGTGGATCTGGATTTCTACAAGTCCGTTTCGATCCTCTTCAAATAAGCATCATTCCACCAACAAACAAGCGGACGGGTTTCCCCCGTCCGTTTTTGTTTGCACGAAAAGTGCTCCGTTATTGGACCAGCTTGGAAGAGACCCGTTTTCTGCCCTGCGCGCTAAAGGAAAGCGTCTCTTTTCTCTCCAAGTCAAACAGCAAAAGCCCCGCTTGATGGCGCGGCAGTTCGCATTGCAAAACGCCGTCTTCATCGATTGCAGCGCTCGGCGCGGTTTGAAAATCGGCACAGGAATTAACGCAGACGAGCGGAAACACGTTTTCCACCGCGCGGGTTCGAAGGTGTGACAGGATCAGATCATAGCGCTCTTTTGAATCTTCGTACGACTGATCGCAAAACAGCACCACTGCGCAATCCGTCTGCTGACGAAACAACTCGCGAAAATATTCGGGGAAGCGAATTTCATAACAAATCCGCACGCCGATGCGGAATCCGTCGATTTCAACGATGCCGTTCTCGTCGGCTCCCGGTGAAAAATGATCGACATCCCAGCCCCAGAGCGCACGTTTGCGATAGAGCGTTTTGACGTGTCTATTTGGCGAAAAGAGCAGGGCGCTGTTATAGCAGGTTTCGCCCACTCGTTCAACCGTTCCGCAAAGAATGGAGATATCATATGCAGCAGAAAGCGCTTCTACTTCAAAAATTCCATCTTGTGCCGCTGCAAAATCGATCTCTTCGATCGTCTTTGGCTCCTCGCCGGGATATCCCGTCAGCGCACACTCCGGCAGCAACAGCAGTCTCACTCGTTTTGCGGCGGCTTCTGTGATCGCTGTTTTGATAAACTCCAGATTTCTATGCACATTGCCGCAAAGCGGAAACTGATAAGCACCGATGATCATGCCGTCTCCTGTCTTCCGTCCGCGTCGTGCTCCAGCACACGCTTAAATTGTGTTTCGTACAGCTCGCGATACACACCATCCCGCTCCAACAGTTCGTCGTGCGTGCCTTGTTCGGCAATCACGCCTTCCTTCACGACGAGAATGCAGTCCGCCGCAAGCACGGTCGAGAGCCTGTGCGCAATCACGATGCTCGTGCGCCCCGCCATCACCTGTTCCAGCGCGCTTTGAATCGCATGTTCCGATATGCTGTCGAGTGAGCTTGTCGCCTCGTCCAGAACGAGAATCTTCGGGTTCTTCAGCACCACGCGCGCGAGAGAAAGACGCTGCTTCTCCCCGCCGCTGAGTTTCAGGCCGCGGTTGCCGACCATTGCGTCAAAGCCAAGCTCTTGCGCTGCGACAAAGTCGTAGATGTTCGCAAGCCTGCAAGCGTTCTCCAGCTCCTCCTGCGAAGCGTCCGCTTTGGCATACAGCAGGTTTTCGCGGATCGTGCCGTTGAAAAGATACGCGTCCTGCGTCACCACGCCGATGTTTTTCCGCAGATATGCAAGATCAAAATCCCGCACATCCGTGCCGTTGACGGTGACCGCACCCGCGTCCACATCGTACAAGCGCAAGAGAAGGTTAACGATGGTTGATTTGCCGGAGCCGGAAGGGCCAACGATCGCATACATCGCCCCGGAAGGAATCATGAAACTGACGTCCTTGAGAATCGGCTCCTTTTGCTCATAGGTGAACGTCACGTGGTCATAGCGGATCTCGGTTTTGCTCAGATCCGGTTTTACCGCGTCGGGTTTGCTCTTGATCGTGACTTCCTTGTCGTAATAGTCGAATATGCGCGTAAAGAGCGCAAGCGAACGCGTAAAGTCAACCCCAAGGTTCAGCAGCGAATTGACAGGCCCGTACAATCGATTGACGAGCGCAATCATCGCCGTGATAATGCCGATGGTTAGCGTAGTGTCCCCGCGCGAAATGATCATATATCCGCCCGCAAAATAGATCAGCAGCGGGCCGATTTGTGAAAGCGTACCGAGAATCATCACAAACCACTTGCCGCTGCGCTGCTCTTTCAGTGTCAGGCGCGTGACGCGGTCGTTGACCTGGACAAAGTGATCGTACTCCGATTTTTCCCGGGTAAAGAGCTTCATCAGCATGGAGCCGGAGACGCTCAACGTCTCTGTGATGAGCTGATTCATCTTGTCGCGCTCGTTTTGAACGTCCGTCAAAAGCTTCCAGCGCGTTTTTCCGACCGTTCGCGCGGGAATCAACGTCATAGGGATGATTGCAATTCCGACAAGCGCCATCTTCCAGTTCATCGAAAACAGCGCGATCAGGGTTGCAATCATGGTCGCAACGTTCGCAACCGAGGTTGTGAGCGTGTTGGTGATCACGGTGCCTACGCCGCTGATATCGCTTTCCATTCGGGTCAGGATATCGCCCTGTTTTTCGGAGGTATAGAACGAATGCGGCATCTGCTGCAGATGCGCATACATCTGGTTTTGCATGTCGAAGATAATCCGCTGCGAGATCCAGGAATTGATGTAGCTTTGCAGCACGCCGATCGCCTGCGAAACCGTAAGCGTAGCGAGCGCGAGCAGAAGCAGACGGATCAGCAGCACCATATTTTTGCCGACCAGTGCCTCGTCTACAATGCGGCCTGTGATGATCGACGGAAACAGCCCGATCACCGCGCTGATCAGAATCGCGAGGAATACAAACGCAAACTGAGCGCCATACGGCTTGAGATAGGACAGAATGCGCGCGATCAGCGCGCGGGTCACCTTCGGGCGGTTCTGTCTTTCTTCCTCCGTCAGGTAACCGCGCGGACCTCCGCCGAGGCCTCTGCCCATGCCCATACCCATTCCCTGCGCCATCGTTCTACCCCTGTGTCTGTTTGATCAGTTTCCCTGCAGCCGTTTCACACGCTGCGCGACGGCTTTCCCGGTTGGTGTGGTGGCGAGGCCCCCGCGCGCGGTTTCGCGATACTCCACGCGGATATCCTTGCCGACCGCGTACATCGCGGAGACGACCTCGTCAAACGGAATCAGGCTCGTAATTCCCGCAAGCGCCATATCCGCGCAAAGCATTGCGTTCACAGCTCCCAGCGCGTTGCGTTTGATGCACGGGCATTCGACAAGCCCCGCCACAGGATCGCAGATCAGCCCCATGACGTTTTTCATCGCCATTGCCGCAGCGTCCAGCGCCTGTATCGGCGCTCCGCCGCTGATTTCGACCAGAGCCGCCGCCGTCATGGAGGCCGCAACGCCCGTCTCCGCCTGGCATCCGCCGCCCGCGCCGGAGATAGTCGCGTTTTTCGCGAAGATCAGGCCGATCGCGCCCGCGGTAAACAGGCCTTCGATCAGCGTTTCGTCCGACCAGCCGCGCTGGCGTCCCGCCTCGATCAATGCTCCGGCAAGGATGCCACTCGCCCCCGCCGTCGGCGCAGCGACAATGCGCCCCATTGAGGCGTTCACTTCCACAAC
>CAYPEV010000019.1:0-5200 GCA_964409605.1 uncultured Christensenella sp.
CGCTCATCATGGGCACGTGGAGCGACCGCCTCGGCAAGCGCAAGATCATCATCCTCATCAGCTACATCCTCTGGGGCGTCTCGACGATGATCTTCCCGGCGGCGGGCGCAGTGAAATCGGCGGCGCTCGCCGTCACCGCCGTGGTCGCGCTCGATAGCCTGATGACGTTCTTTGGCTCCACGGCCAACGACGCAAGCTTCAACGCATGGCTGACCAACGTCACGGACGAGACGAACCGCGGCACGGTCAGCGGCATCACGGAGCTCTTCCCGCTGCTCGCGATGGTGGTAACGACCATCGTCTCCGGCATGCTGATCGAATACTTCGGCTACACGCTGTTCTTTACGTCGATGGGTTTGCTCGTGGTCGTATGCGGCCTTGTGGGTGGGCTTTTGATGAAGGAAGCACCGATCCCGCGCAAGGACGCGCCGCGCACCGGCTTCTGGAAGCAGGTGTTCTCCGGCTTTTCCCTCCGCGCCGTGCGCGAAAACCGGATGCTCTTCTCGCTGTATTTCTGCGTGCTGGTGTTCGCGATCGCGGAGCAGATCTGCATGCCGTATCAGATCATCTATTTCACGAAGACGCTCGGCTACAGCTATGACGTCATCGGCGTCAACCTGGGGCTCATGGTGCTGCTCGCGGGCGTCTGCGGCGTGTTCTTCGGGCGTCTGGTCGACCGTCTCGGCAAGCCCAGGCTCCTGCTTGTCGCGCTGTTTATCTCCGCGCTGGGCTTCCTTCTCGTGTCTCTTGCAAAAAACATGGCGTTCCTCTGCGTGGCGATCTTCGTGATGGCGTTCGGCATGGTCGCAAAGCTCATCGTCACCGGCGCATGGATCAAGGATCTCACGCCGCCCGCGAGCGCAGGACAGTTCCAGGGCATCCGCATGATCTTTTGGGTGCTGCTGCCGATGGTCATCGGCCCCTTCATCGGGGAGCGCATCATCACATTCTTCGGCCAGCCCGTCGTCGTGGACGGAAAAGCGGGGTTTCTGCCGACGTATCTGATCTTTGTCGCGGCGGCCGTGGCGACGCTGTTTGCCATCCTGCCGGTGCTGCGGTTGATCCGCGGGGCGGAACAAGCACCGTCTGACCCGTTGCCCGAGGAGTGATCACGTATCGCAAAAGCGCAAACAAAAAAGGCCTGACGGCCTTTTTTGTTAGATGTGGATGACTGTTATTTCACATGCGCCTGCACGGTCTTTTTGATCGTCGTGACGGTTTCGCTGACCGCGCCGATGACCACAAGCACGCTGAACGCGATGACGAGCACATTTGTGCCGTTGATGCTGGGCAGCACGTCGGTCACATGCGTCTCGACGAGAAACCGATGGAACTCCGCGCTGAGGATATTCGGCTGGTTGACCAGATACAGCGTCAGCGCCATGTCGATGAGCTTTTTGATCACCACCGCCGCGCAGACGAACACCGACCAGCGGCGATCCTTGATCTTAGCAAAGCCCTGCACGATGGAGAGCAGCATCGAGACCAGGATGAAGGGAATCAGCATGGTCAGAAAGCTCTGGCTGAAGATGTTGTAAAACACCATGTCGCCCTGGGCGAACATCATTGCAAACGGCAGCCTGCCGGTGCAGAAGAGGATGCCGATGATGGAGAACACAACCGAGATCACAAGCTCCGCAATGCCTTCCGAGAGCGGGATGCTGGCCTTGGCGTTCTGCACCTCCGGGAGGTCTTCCACGCGCCAGCCGTGTTCGCCGGCTTTCTGCTTTTTCTGTCCGCTGTGCTCGGCGATCGCAAAGCCGATCGTCGTCCAGACCAGCGCCTGGAACGCGGCGGAAACGCCCATGCTAACCCCGCTGGAAAGAATTCCGCTGATTACAAACGGCATGTTCCCTGTCGTTGTCTTCGCAGCGTCGAACGCGCCGACGGCGAAGCCGATGAGCATCACCAGCACGCCGACGAGCGGCAGCACCCATTTCAGCACGCCCACATACTCGTCAAAATACGCAGGCGAGATCAGATAGCGCGGCTTCGTACGGTATTTCTCCGCCAGGGACGCGGGCGAGCCCAGATCGTAGAGCACCTTCTTGACGGCGTCATCGCTTGCCCCCTCCGGCAGCATGTCGTAAAGATTGGCGCGCAGTTCTTTCTTAACGTCCTCCCGGTCCTTCTCCGGCAGGCGCCGCGCAACGTCGTACACGTAGCGCTCGATGAGATTGTTATTTGCCTGTACCATGTTCCTCTCCCTTTCCGCAGATCGCCTCAATGCTCCTCTGCATGTTCCCCCATTCCGTCAAAAGTTGCCGAAGGACCTCCCTGCCCTTCGCGCTGACGGTGTAGTATTTCCTCGGTCTGCTTTCGCTCGTGTCCCAGTCGCTGGTCAGGAGTTCCTGGCCTTCCAGGCGGCGAAGCAGCGGATAGAGTGTGTTCGCCTCGATATCGATCTGCTGCTCCTGCAAAACCTGTAAAAGCGCGTAGCCGTATCGCGGCTCCCTGAGGCTGCCCAGCACGGCGAGCGTCAGGCTCCCGCGGCGAAGCTCCGTCAGGAAATTTTGCATCGTGTCATTTTCCGGCATTTCGTTTCACCTCGGATGCATTATAATGTGCGTCGCACACTATTGTCAATATCATTTTAATAAATATTTTAGAATATATTCCGAAACGCAATATTGCAGAAAAAAGGCGCCCTCGCGCCTTTCTTTTATTGTGCTGCTTTTTTGTTTTGCGAAATGATATCGTGTAAGCGCGGCATCCGGCAACGAAAAGGGGTCCCGCCTTTGCGTATGTGCCAGGATGCCGCAGCTTACAACGTGCATCGCCGCCGACGACCCAAACCGTAAGTCAGGCGCTGCTGCTTCTTGCGTTGTGAGGAGAGAGCTCTCACGCAAAACGCCAAAGCAGGCGGTCGGCGAATCTCGAAATCCGGCTCATGAAGCCGTCTCCCACGGGGTCAAGCAGAATCACGAAAAACAAATGTACCAGATCCGTTTTTCGTTTTTGAGCCGCCCGTGGAACTTCGTTCTGCTAATAAGACGATTGAGAATACCGTTTCGTGACAGGTTGATTTATGAATTTTTTGTGAACGAACAGATCCCAAACATCTGTTGCGTGAAAAACAACATAGGCCGCGCTATGTTACGCGAAGCGTTTGTGCTATGCTGGGCGCAGAGGCAACTGCATGATTCCGGACAGAGAGGCGGTCGAACGAATGAAACCTATCATTCAATTGCACGAGATCGGCAGTTACATGCTGCGACAATACCTAATGGAAACGCCGGCGGGTTGGATCGCGGTCGATTCGGGCTATGCGGGCGGGTTTGCCGCGTATCAAAAGCGCCTGCGCCGGTTGACCGCACCGGATCAGGTAACGTTTGTATTCCTGACCCATGCGCACAACGACCACGCGGGATTCTTGGCGGAGATGATCGGCAAAACTCGCGCGCGGCTCGTCTGTTGCGAATCCAGCCTCCCCCGTATCGCGTCGGGTGAAAACGCCATGCCGGAGGGAACGGGATTTACCACGCGCACGGGCGTTCTGCTCTCCGCGATGATGAAGCACTCCTCTTTCCCGCCCGTGACTCCGGACAACGCTGCAATCGTCGTCAAAAGCGAGGCGGATCAACCGTTTCTGGCACAGGGGCTGCCCATCCGCGTCGTGTTTCTGCCGGGGCATACGGCGGACTCGATCGGGCTGTATTTGGAGGAAACGCGCGAACTGCTCTGCGGAGATGCGGCGGGCAAAGCTGTCATCGCGCCCGCACGGCAGTCGATCCTGATCGAAGACGTGCCGGAATTTGCGGCCTCGTGGGACAAGATCATCGCCCTGAACCCCGTTCGGATTTACCCCGGCCACGGAAACCCGTTTCCGGCGGAGGACCTGGTCCGGTTTCGGGATCGGCTGGATCGGCTGACGCTCTATCAACCCAACTCGTAACAAAAAAACACCGTCGCCGGGAAAATCCGGAACGGTGTTTTTCGATAGATGTCATTTCAACGCTTTTCGAAAGCAGATGCTTTCTTGGACGTCCTCATACGGCGGATAGTTCGGGATGCGCATATAGCCCGCCGCCTCATAGAGGCGGATCGCCTCCGGCTGAAGGACGCCCGTCTCCAGCACGGCAAACGAAAAACCCATCTCCCGCGCCCAGACTTCCAGCTCTGTCATGATCGCGCGGGCGAGTTTTTTCCCGCGAAAGGGCCGGGGCACGAAGATGCGCTTCATCTCGACGGAATCCGCGGAAAAGGGTTTGAAGCAGCCGCATCCGGCGGGCAGGTCATCGAGATAGAGAACGACGGCGTTTTGCATGTCGTCCGACCGGTTATGCTGGCCGAAGAACGCCATCTGCGCGCCGTAGCGCTCATCTAGCTCCTCGTCCAGCACGCAGACGAGAGCGCGAAAATCTGCGTCCGCTCCCGTGCAGCGGCGAATCGTCAGCATCGCTCAATGTTCCTCAATATAACGATCCAGCTCGTCGTGATAGGCGTCCAGCCGCGTTTCCTGCGGTTCTGTCGGCTCGCCCAGCACAAGATCGAGCATATGATGCGGCGTTTTCCCGCCGATGTGCATCGACTGGATGCAGGAGACGCAGTAGACCGCGACGTCCTGACACGGCATCTGAGACGCGCGCTTCTTCTGAAACGCGTGCACCTCTTCCAGCGGGATGTGCCCGTAGAAGTTGTCCCCGCAGCAGATGGATTTCGCGCCGGAATACGGGCTTTCGACCACCTCGATGTGCATCTTGTCCAGGAGACTGCGCACCGCGGCGTGCACCTGCGGTTTTCTGCGGAACGAACAGGAATCGTGCACCGAGAGCTGCATGCCGTCATACGTCGGCAGCGGCAGGGCCGGGATCGCATCCAGCACCTCCCAAAGCGAGATGGTCTGCACGCCCTCGTAGAGCGAGCGGAATCTGCGGTCGCACCCCGCACAGTTGTTGATGATGGTGGAACCCTGCGGCAGGTTCGGCTCGTGCCGGCAGCAGGTGGTGTGCAGGCTGGTCGGCAAAAAGCGGCGGTTGAGCAGATGAAGGATTTCCTCCACCGCTTCCGGCTTATACAGGCTCATCGCGCAGCCGGGGTTAAAGAAGCACTTGTCGGGGTCGATGTCTTCCAGCGCAATGCTGGGGATACTAGGTTGCCCGGGGTCGTCCATTGAGAAACGTTACCTCCTGAATTTTGTTATATTCGCTTCAGCGATAGACTTTGATGTCTCTTATTGAATCTCTTTATGATCGCTTCA
>CAYPEV010000019.1:5300-19184 GCA_964409605.1 uncultured Christensenella sp.
AATCTTTTTATGATCGCCTCAGCGATAGACTTTGATGTCTCTTTCGTTGACGTGGTACCGCGCGCGCAGATATTCATACAGGTTCGCGCAGGCAAGCGCGTCGTCCAGCGCGTTGTGGTGGTGCTCCAGCGGGATATTCAGGCCCGCGCAGAGATCGTTGAGCCGGTGGCTGCCGAAGGTTGCTTTCGGGATATGCTTCCGCGCGGTCTCCAGAGTGCAGATGTATCTCCAGTTCTCGGCGTGGAGATTCTCGCGCAGCAGCGCCTTTCGCATCACCGGCAGATCGAACAGCGCGTTGTGCGCAACCAGCAGGCAGCCGGTAAAATACGGTTCGAGTATGGGCCAGAGTTCATAGAGCGAAGGCTCGTGCTCCACATCGTTTGGCCGGATGCCGTGGATCATGATATTCGCCGCGTCAAACTCGTCGCAGGGGTTCACAAGATAGTGCAGCCGCTCGGGCTCCCCTTCGCCGCTCACGCGGACGATGCCGATGGAACAGATCGAGCGGGAAAAGCGGTTGGGTGTTTCCACGTCCACGGCGGTGAACACATCCAGTTCATCTCGCAAAAACAAACCCGGCAAAGTGTGTTCTCCTTTCGCAAAGCGCTGTACCACCGATTCATACGCGCTATTATATCATACCCGGACGCAAAAAACGCCGGTTTCCAGGCGATCCGTCGATTGTTTTCTGTTTGCCCCGATGCGATGGATGCGGCGCGCTTTTCTTTGGCGTGTAAACATGGTATAAATACCAGTAAAGAGATGCGCGTCTTTCACGGCAAACCAGCGCGGCATCCGCCAAGAGGAAATCGGTCAGACAGCTTATGATCAAGGCTCCCGTCTGCTACATCGTCTGCGCCCTGCCGCAGCGCCATCGCATCCAACCCGAACCCGGCGATCTTGTGATCGCCGTGGACGGCGGCTATGCGCATCTAAGCGATATCCGTCCCGATCTCGTCGTGGGCGACTTTGATTCGCTGGGCTATGTGCCTGCGGGGGAATCGGTCGTACGCCATCCGCCCGAGAAGGACGACACGGACACCATGCTTGCCGCGCGGATCGGGCTCGCGCGCGGATACCGCGCGTTTGTCCTGCTCGGCGGCGTCGGCGGGCGGCTCGACCATACGCTCGCAAACATTCAAACCCTGGCGTTTTTGCGCGAAAACGGGGCGCGCGCGGCGCTCCTCGGCGAAGGCGAGACGATCACGCTGCTTGAAAATGAGTCCCTGCGCTTTCGCGCGGGGCTTTCCGGCATCGTCTCGGTCTTTTCCTACGGGGCAAGCGCCGCGGGCGTTTTTGAACACGGCCTTGCCTACGCGCTCGACGACGCGACGCTGAGGGACACCAACCCGCTCGGCGTGAGCAACGCATTTACGGGAGAGCCCGCCGAGATATCGGTTCGAAGCGGACGGCTCGTCGTGCTCTATGCGGGCCTTGTGGAGGACAGCGACCTGTTTTCACGGCAAAGCTGAGCCTTGTTTCCCCGCACCCGTATGTATACGCGCCTTCTGCCAGAATAAACAACACATTTGAAGTAAAATTGAAGGTATCCTGTTATTTTTATAGTTGGCGCGCAGAATCCGCGCGTCCGATTCATCTGTTTTTTAGTATCAGGAGGATACGATGTTTCACATTCTTGTCGTGGAGGACGACCGGGCGCTGCGCGAGCTCTTCTGTACCGTGCTTTCAAAAAACGGCTTCGTTTATCACGAGGCGCGGGATGGCGCGGACGCCTGGGATGTGCTCGAAAAGCAATATATCGACCTCGTCGTGACGGATATCATGATGCCGAATATGAACGGCTTCGAGTTTGTCAAGAGCCTGCGCGGAAACGGGATGAACATGCCCGTGCTGATGATCACCGCAAAGGACACATTCGAAGACATGCAGAACGGCTTCTTTGCCGGGACGGACGACTACATGGTCAAGCCCGTCAACGTCAACGAGATGATCCTGCGCATCAACGCGCTCTTAAAGCGCGCGCAGATCGTCAACGAAAAGAAAATCCGCTTTGAAAACGCGGAGCTGCGATATGACGATCTGACCGTCTGCATCGACGGGGAGTGCAGCGTCCTGCCGCAGAAGGAGTTTTACATTCTCTACAAACTGCTCTCCAACCCCAACCGCGTGTTCACCAAGCAGCAGATCATGGACGAAATCTGGGGCATGGACACCGAGAGCGACCCGCACACGCTGGATGTGCACATCAGCAGGCTTCGGGAGCGTTTCAAGGACAACGCCATGTTTGAAATCGTCACCATCCGCGGGCTTGGCTACAAGGCGGTGAAAAAGAATGTCTAAGCTGCCGGAAATCAAGGCCCGCCCGCGCGCGGCACAGATCTTCGCCGCAATTATCGCGGGCATCATCGCCGTGTCGATGATCCTCACATTCGGCGTGATCTTCGTGCTGCTCAAGCTCCGAATCGGCACGATTACGGCAATCGTCACCTCCACGACGTATATGGGCATCTTCACGACCGTCATCGGCATCGGCATCGCGGCCTACACGAGCACAAAGATGCTCTCTCCGATCCTCAAGATCAACGACGCTGCAAAAAAGGTCTCCCAGGGCGATTTTTCCGTCCGGCTGGAGGAGAAAAGCATCGCAAAGGAGATCGAGGAGATTGCGACGAGCTTTAACATCATGGTCAAGGAGCTCTCCAACACCGAGACGCTGCGCAGCGACTTTGTCAGCAACGTTTCACATGAGTTTAAAACGCCGCTCTCCGCGATCGAAGGATATGCGACGCTGCTGCAGGACGAGCGGCTGAGCAAGGAGGAGCAGGCGACCTATGTCTCCCGCATCCTTGAAAATACAAGCAGGCTTTCCAAGCTCACGCAGAGCATCCTCTCGCTCTCCCAGCTGGAAAACCAGGAGATCGTGCTCCAGCGGGAGAGCTTCATGCTCGACGAGCAGATACGCCGCGTGCTGCTGGGATACGAACCCCTCTGGGAGGAAAAAGAGCTGAACATCGACCTCGCGCTGGAAGCGACGCAATATTACGGCAGCAAGCCCCTGCTCGCGCAGGTTTGGAGCAATCTCATCGACAACGCGATCAAGTTTTCGCGCGAGGGCGGCACGCTCTTCATCTCCTGCGGCGCGTATGACGGAAAGGTCGTCGTCCGGATTCGGGACAACGGCATCGGCATGTCCGAAGAGGTGCGCCAGCACGCGTTTGACAAATTTTATCAGGGCGAACGCTCGCACAGCGGCCAGGGCAGCGGCCTCGGCCTCGCGCTCGTGCGGCGGATCATCTCCCTCAGCGGGGGCACGATAGACATGCAGAGTAAAGAGGGCAAAGGCACACAGATCATCGTCTCGCTTGACGCGGGGCAGCCCAAGACCACCGTCTGAAAAGCAACGACAAATCCCATTCGGCCGGAGCGCACGCGCGCCCCGGCTGTTTTTTACACCGATGCAAACACCCCGCATGTAAGAGTTGAAGATTTGTTGAACTTCTATTGAGAAAGGTTTGAATGAAACTTGCTACACTAAATTCTATATTTTCGCGCAAGCGATATGGAAAAATGGAGAATCCAACCGATGAAATATACGCTCGTTGCCGACAGCTGCTGTGACCTGACGAATGAACTCAAGGCCGAATGGAACGTAAAGACCGTTCCCCTGACGCTCACGCTCGCCGAGGAGTCCTATACGGATGACGACGCGCTGGATCTGCCGGACTTCATGGCGCGCATGCACGCCTGCAAGGGTCGTGTCGGCTCCGCAGCCCCCGCGCCGGGACAATACGCCGAGGCGTTCGGAACGGACGACGCATTCGCCGTCACGCTCTCCAGCAGCCTCTCCGGTTCCTATGCCAGCGCGATGTCCGGCAAGGAGATCGCCGAGGAAGCGGGCGCAAAGGTGCACGTGTTTGATTCGCGCAGCGCCGCCGCGGCGGAAGTGCTGATCGTGCTCAAGATCCGGAAACTGATTTTGGAAGGGCTGGAAAAGTCCGAGATCATTCAAAAAATCGAACGCTTCATCCAGCAGATGCGCACGTTCTTCGTGCTCGATAACATCGACAATCTCTACAAAAACGGCAGGCTCAACCGCATCACCGCGACCATCATCTCCACGCTGCACATCCGTCCCATCATGGGTGCGGACGGGGACGGAAACATCTCTCTGTTTTCGCATGTGCAGGGCTGGAAACAGGTCGTCCGGAAGCTTGCGGATACGATCCAGACCGACGGGCGCGATACCGAGGGGCAGAGTCTCGTGATCACCCACTGCAACAACCCCACGATCGCGGAGGAGCTCAAGGCGGAGATCGAGCGGCGCTATCGCTTCTCCGAAATCCTCGTTTTGCCCACGCGCGGCGTCAGCTCCCTCTACGCCAACGAGAAGGGCGTCATCATGGCGTTTTGATCCGTGCGGATCACGCGCGCTTTGCCCCGGCGTTTTTCCCGCCGGCCCACAAACCGAACAACGGAGGTAATTCATGCAACCATACGTGCTCACCTGCTGCTCCACCGCCGATCTGCCAAAGGAATATTTTGAGACACGCAAAATCCCCTACGTCTGCTTCCATTTCACCATGGACGGCGTGGATTATCCCGACGATCTGGGGCAGAGCATGCCGTTTGAAACATTTTACGCGCGGATTGCCGCGGGCGCAATGCCAACCACTTCGCTCGTCAACACCGCGCAGTTCCTGGCGTTTTTTGAGCCGATCCTCAAGGACGGCAAGGATATCCTGCATCTATCCTTCTCCTCCGGCCTTTCCGGCACATATGCTGCCGCGCTTCTCGCGCAGGAGGAGCTCAAAGAACGGTATCCCGAGCGGACGCTGACCATCGTCGATTCCCTCGGCGCCTCCTCCGGCTACGGGCTTATGGTCGATACGCTGGCGGATATGCGTGATCGCGGCGTGTCTCTTGCCGAAAGCGCGAGCTGGATCGAACAGCATAAGCTGAATCTGCACCATTGGTTTTTCTCCACGGATCTGACGCACTATAAGCGCGGCGGGCGTATCTCGCCGACCGCGTTCGTGGTCGGTTCCATCCTCGGCATCAATCCGCTGATGAACATGGATGACGGCGGTCACCTGACCCCGCGTTTCAAGATCAACGGCAAAAAGCGCGTGATGCGCGAGATCGTCAAACAGATGGAGCAGCATGCGGAAAATGGGCTTGCATACGACAAGAAGTGCTTCCTCTCCCATTCCGCCTGTCTGGAGGACGCAATGAGCGTCGCAGCCCTTGTCGAGCAGACGTTCCCGAAGCTCGACGGCAAGGTGATGATCAACAGCGTCGGCACGGTGGTCGGCGCCCATACGGGCCCGGGCACGGTCGCGCTGTTCTTCTGGGGCGATTCCAGGAAGAAAGCATAAGGTATTCCGTCTTCTTGCTCCCGTCGATCGGCGGGAGCTTTTTTATTCCCAAATATTCCTTGACAAATTACTTATTATTCCCTATTATTCCTTTATAAGGAACATTACGACGCGCTCCCCACAAGAGGAGCACGCGCAGAGCGGAGGACGCCATGCAGGAGACATATTTCACCGTAGAGCAGATCTCGCAGATGCTGCAGATGCATCCCAAGACCGTGCAGCGGTACATCCGCGAAGGCAAGCTCCGCGCGGTCAAGGTCGGCAAAGGCTGGCGCGTCAGCGGACACGACCTGAGCGTCTTCACCGAGCACAGCGAGGAACAGAGCGGCGAAACGCCGGCCGCCGTCGTCTCCTGTGTTGCGGATATCTACTGCACAGACAAAAACGCTGCCATCCGCCTTGTGAATACCCTCACTGCCGGACTCAACGGCAAGCCCGCCTCCTACGGCAAGAGCAGTATGCAGACGCAGTACATCCCGCAGGAGCAGAAACTGCGCATCACGCTCTACGGCGGCGCGCGCATCACCGCCTGCATGCTGGACGCCATCGCCATGCTGACGGAGGAATCCGGGGAGGAATAACCGAATGTCGGAAAGGACGCAGAGAATATGAAGACCAGCGTTTACAAGAGCGCACAGAAGAAAGAACACTTCCGCGCTGTTTACAACAGCTTTCTGCATGCGATGCCGTTCCAAACGCGCACGCTAGAAACGCCTTATGGCGAAACGTTCCTGCTGGAAGCGGGTGAACCGTCAAACCCCGTCGTGCTGCTGCTCCACGGCAGCTGCACCAACAGCGCGTTCTGGTTCAACGACATCATGGCGCTCATGGGCAGCTATCACGTCTTTGCAGCGGATATCCCCGGCGAAGCGGGGAACAGCAGTGAATTTCGTCTGAACCTCGAGAGTGCGGACTATGCGGATTGGCTTCTTTGCGTGCTCGATGCGTTGGGTCTGCCGCGCGTCAGCCTCGCCGGGAATTCACTCGGCGGCTGGATGGCGCTGAAGTTTGCAACAGCATACCCCGCACGCGTGGAGAAACTCATGCTCTTTGCCAGCGGAGGGCTTGCCCCGATCCGTGCGGACTTTCTGGAGCGCGCACAAGCGGCGGAAGCTGCCGAGGAATCCCTTTCGTTTGACGAGGACGTCGCGGGCGGCGAACATCTCCCGCAGGAGATTCTGGACTTCATCAATCTGATTCTGGAGAGTTATGATCCGATCAGCGTTCCGTTGCCGGTCTTTTCGCCGGGGATGCTCCGCAAACTTACGATGCCCGTCCTCTATGTTGCGGGAGAGGCGGACGATCTGCTGGACTCGCAGGCGGGCGAGGCGGCGCTTTGTGCCAGCGTGCCGCACGCGCAGATCCATCTGCTGCCCGGGGTCGGCCATATGATCGTAACCCCCTTCGAATGGATGCTGCCGTTTCTGGCAAAATAACAAATCGTTTGAACGAAGACGCGCGAGCGGGCGCGTCTTTTTTTCGTTCAAACGGATGCGCAAAGATTAATCAAACGCGCAAAGATCCATCACGATTTCATCACAACCATTCTTTATGATAAAAGCATATCAAGTGACCACAGGAGGTACACAAAGATGAAACGAAATCGGATGATCGCCTTCGCTGCGATATTGACATTCTCACTCGCGCTGGCCGGCTGCGCCGTTTTACCGGCGGCAGCGCCCGTGCAGCGAGGCGCAGCGCCCGAAACAAGGCGGTCTGACTTGGATGAACCCGCGAACGCCGTGACGGAACGCGTCGGCGCAGGCTATCGCGGCGGCAACGGCACAGGTGCGGGCTATACAGACAACTGCGGCCCCCTCTATGACGGCACAACGACCGCCGACCCGGACTATGCGCTCACCGAGGCGGAAAAGACCCTTTCCCTCTCCGGTTATGGTTCCGAAGGCGCGCTGAACGACGCCAGCCTGTCGCTTGCAGATATGCTCACCTATGCGATTCAGGACGAATACCTCGCACGGGCGGAGTACGGCCGGATCACGGAAACGTTTGGCAGCGTGCGTCCGTTCACCAACATCATACGCGCGGAAGAGACGCATATCGATTCACTCCTGCCAGTGTTCGAAGCATACGGTATCACGCCGCCTTCGGACGAAGGCACGAGCCGCGCGGTTACGCCCTCGTCCCTGGCGGAGGCATATCAGGCGGGCGTCAACGCGGAGGTGAACAACATCGCCATGTATGAATCCTTCCTCGACCAGGATCTGCCGGACAATGTCCGCACCGTGTTCGAAAACCTGATGCGCGCCTCTGAAAATCATCTGCGCGCGTTCCAGAATCAGCGCTGATCACTTGGATAACAGGAGGTAAAAACTATGTCCGCCACCGCCATGCCCCGCAGCACGCGGGATAAGCGCCTCTCCCTCGTCTCCCGCATCCTCCGCTGGGCTACGCTCGGCAGCCTGCTCGCGTTCGTGATTGCGGCAACCGCACTGCATACGCTCGGCTACGTTGGCCCATCGATCCATGCACTCTGCCCCTATGGCGGACTGGAATCGATGCTCTCGCTCGTCGCCGCGGGCACGTTCCTCAAGCGGATCGTCATCGGCACATTCGTGCTCTTCGGCTCGACGATTCTACTGAGCATCGCGATGCGCCGCTCGTTCTGCGGGCAGATCTGCGCGCTGGGCGCGCTGCAGGAGTTCTTCGGCAAGATCGGGCACAAGCTCTTCAAAAAACGTCCCGCAGTACCGCAGAAACTTGACCGGATCCTGCGCTATTTAAAGTACGTCGTTCTTGCGGTCACCGTCGCGATGGCGTGGATCACCGGCGAACTCTGGATTACGCCCTATGACCCCTTCAACGCGCTGGGGCATCTGGCGGACTTCAACGCGCTGGTGACCAGCTACCTCATCGGATTCATCGTGCTGATCATCACGCTTCTGGGCAGCGTCGTCTACGACCGGTTCTTCTGCAAATATCTGTGTCCGGCAGGCGCGCTCTACGGGGCAATCGGCAAGGCGAGCCCGTATGCGGTGCGGGTAACGGAAAGCGCCTGCATCCGCTGCGGAAAGTGCAGCCGCGCCTGTCCGATGAATGTGGACGTCATGAACGCAAAGAACGGGCGCGTGACGAGCATCGAGTGCATCAACTGCAACGAGTGCGTCCATGTGTGTCCCGTCGAGGGCGCGATCCACACGGGATATTCGAAGAAGGCGAAGATCCATCCGCTGCTGGCGACGATTCTCGCGCTTACGCTGTTCTTTGTGCCGATGGGCATCGCGGCTCTCAACGGGGACATGCAGCTGCTGCCGAACAAGTATGCGGGGTTGCCGTGGTTCTCCACCCCGGGCATCACCGAAGGCAACGGCGGCGAAGGCGAGGAATCGCACGAAGAAGAAGCTCAGACCGCGACGGAACCCGAGGAAGAGGGCTACGAGGCGATCAACGGCTATGCGCCAAGCGATCTAAGGGGTTCCTACACGCTGGTGCAAACCGCGGAACTCCTCAATCTTTCACTTGAAGAACTCTATTCGCGCCTCGGTCTCGCGGCGGACTTCCCCTCCTCCACTTCGCTGAAGGATGCGGCAGCGCAGATGGGGCTTGACTTGAGCGATTTCAAGCATCAGCTCTTTGAGTAGCCCCGTCTTCGCGAAACAACAGAGCTCCGGCTGTCGCCGGAGCTCTGTTCTGTATCGCTGTCCGAAAATCCTTCGCTCTAGTTTTCTTTTCGCGAAACTGTTTCAAACCAGAACACGGTTCTCTTCTCGTCGCTCTCCGCGCCGTAATCCACCCCGTGCCGCTCCAGAATGCTCTTCACAATGGCGAGCCCCAGCCCCGTGCCGAGGCCGCCCGCCTCGCCCTGCTTCGGAGCGCGGTGATAGCGGTCCCAGATCTTCGGCAGTTCCTCCGGCGCGATCGGTTCGCCTTCGTTTTCAATCGAGATCCGCATGCAAGCGCCCTGCCATTCCCCGCGAATCGGAATGCGCGAGCGAGCGCGTGCATGTCGCACGGCGTTATCCAGCAGATTGTTCACCACCTGCGTAAACTGCCTGCGGTCGAACCACACCTCACCCTCCGGGCAAATGAGTTCCAGCGCGATATCCCGCTGCCCCGCCGCAAGCGCAAATCGCTTGGCAGCCTCACCCAACGCCTCCGCGCCGGAAAACGCGGCCGGCATAATCTCCTCCGCACCGGATTGCAGCTTGGAATAATCCAGAATATCGCTTACAAGCGAGCCCAGCCGCGCGGACTCCTCTACGATGGCATCGAGCTGCCCGGTGCGCTTCGTTTCGTCCGGCCAGGTGACGTCCCGGACCGTCTCCGCATAGCCGCGGATGATCGTCAGCGGCGCGCGCAGCTCATGGGACACATTCGCAATCAGCTCCCGGCGCAATTCCTCCGCCTTGTTCAATTCCTCGCCCAGCTCATTGAGCGCCCGAGTCAGCTCCCCGATCTCATCCCGCGCGTCGACGCGGGTTTTCACCGCATAATCGCCCGCCGCCATGCGCTTTGCCGCGCCGGTGACGGCGACGATCGGGCGCGAAAACCTGCGCGAAAGCGCAAGCGAGAGAATCAGCGCCGCGCTGAGCAGCACGCCGGTGATGACCCAAAGCTGCTGCAGCAGCACGCGGGATGCTTCGGACACGTCCACCAGCGAGAACACAATCAGGAGCGTGCCTCCCGTAACCGCGCGGCTGAGGAGCGCGTATCGCGCCTGTTCCGTCTCGGTCTGGAGATATTCCACCGCGCCGCCCGCGTCCTGTGTGAGTTCGGGGATGCGCTTGACGATCTGCCCGCGCATCGGCAGCCCGTCCGATTGATACACGACGCTGCCCGCGTCGTTCACGGCGAGCAGGCTGACGTTGATTGCGCTCTCCAGCGCGGCATAATCCGTATTTGCGTCCAAGACGATGCCGGAGGACGCGGCGTCGATGCTCTTCACGCGCTGATTCAGATAGCTGTCGCTCAGAAACACCGCCTGAACAAGCCAAAGGAGCGCAACCGCGAGCGCCGCCATACCGAAAAACGCGAGCATCAGTTTTGTGCGGATACGTCTCATGGCTTGCCTCCCGAAAAACGATAGCCCGTGCCCCAGACGGTGACGATGTGCTCACGATATGCGCCGATCTTTTCTCGGAGGCTTTTGACGTGTGTGTCCACCGTGCGCGCATCGCCAAAGAAATCGTATCCCCAGACGTGGTTGAGCAGTTGATCGCGCGTAAACGCCACCTCCGGCCGGGAGATGAAAAAAGCGAGCAACTCAAACTCCTTCGGACTCAGGTTCACGACTTCCCCGTCGATTTGCACCATGTGCGCTGCGGTGTCCACGCGCAGGCCACCGAGCGTGAACATTCCCTCCGCGCCCTGCAACGCGCCCGCGCGCTTGAGCAGCGCTTTCATACGCGCGATCAATTCCCGCGGACTGAAAGGTTTGCCGATATAGTCGTCCACCCCCAGCTCAAATCCCAGCAGGCGGTCATATTCCTCATTTCGTGCGGTCAGCAGAATCACAGGAACCGCGCTGCTTTTGCGGATCTGCTTGAGCGTGCCCCAGCCGTCCAGCCGCGGCATCATCACATCCAGCACGACGAGCGCATAGGATTCCTCAGAAAACAGGCGGAGCGCTTCCTCGCCGTCGCCCGCCTCGTCAAAGACCCAATCCTCCGCCTGCGCATATTCCCGCACGATGGAGCGAATGCGCGCGTCGTCGTCCGCCAACAGTATTTTCGTCAAAGCGATCTCCTCCCGATCCGGCGCAATACACAAGATTTGAAAAGATTCCTACAGTGCGTCAAGGCTGGAACGAATCAACATGATCGTACCATCGTTTCTCCAAAAAAGCACGCGAAAAAGGCTGCCCCGCACGGAGGCAGCCCGGAAAACTTTGCTTTTTCGACCGGCGGCAGGTATGTCCCGCCCGCTCTAGACCCGGTTGCGCCGCGCGAACATATAGACAAAGATCGGCACGATGAACACGATCACCGCGATACCGCTCGCGATGAAACCCATCCGCGCGCCGAACCAGTTGTCCATCGCGCCGACGAACAGATTGCCGATCGGTGAGGATCCCGCCACGATGAGGGAATACACGCTCATCACGCGGCCGCGAAAGCGGTCCTGCGTGTGAATCTGCAGGTTGGAGTTCGCCGTGGATAGATAGGCGACAAACAGAAAACCGCCGACAGCAAGCGTGAGCGCGGTGCTCAGAAAACGGTTCGTACTGCCAATCAGGATCAGAATCAGCCCGGACAGCGCGGGCAGGATATACAGGATAAATCTCCTCGGGCCGTTTTTGCTCAGCGCAGCGACGAGCAGCGCGCCGAGCAACGCCCCCGCGCCCAGCGCGGACATCAGGAATCCATAACCCGTCTCTGTGAGTCCCAGTATCTGCTGCGCGAACACGGGGATGGTCACGCCGTAGTTGAGCGCAAACATCGAGACCACCGTCATAAACAGCAGCGTCGTAAACAGCGTTTCGTTCTGAACGATGTATTTGAGCCCTTCGCCAATGCTCGCGAATACACCCTGGCGCTCTGTCTGCTCCGGTACGGCGCATGCGACGGGATGGATGAAAAAGAGGCTCACGAGCACCGCGCCAAAGCTCAGCGCATTGATAAGGAAGCAGGAGGAAATGCCGAGCACGCCCATCAGAATGCCCGCAAGCGAGGGGCCGATCATCCTCGCCACGTTGAAGGTCAGCGAGTTGAGCGCGATGGCGTTCATGAGATCGTCGTGGCCGACCATCTCCACTACGAATGCCTGCCGAAGCGGCATATCGAGCGTGTTGACAAAGCCAAGCATCGTCGCCGTCACGAGCAGGTGCCAGTATTGAATCCCGCCGGAACGCACGAGAAGCCAAAGCGCGAACGTGATCACGAGCGAGAGCGATTGCGTGATGATCAGCATCCTCTTTTTCGGCAGCCGGTCGATCAAAACCCCCGCAAACAGCGAAAACAACAGCGCGGGCAGAAACTGCAGCGCGCTGACCACGCTTAAAAGCAGCGCGGACTTGGTCAGCGAATACGCAAGCCAAGGCTGCGCGGTGTTCTGCATCCATGTACCGATGGTGGAAACGCACATGCCTGCGAAATAGTAGCGATAGTTCGAATGTTTCAGCGAAAGAAATGGATTGTTAAGCCCCGCTTTGCGCGGGATTTGCGTAGCCAAGGCGCGCCTTTCTTCCTCCGTTCAGTCTCACGCGGCCATGCGGCTGCGCGGCGGAGCGACTATGATGATAGCACCGGATTCTGTTTTTGCCAATGCGCAATGTATGATTCTTATCGGGCGTTTCTCCACGGGCGGGCCCTGCCAAGCCAACCATTGACCCGCCAGTATTCCTTCTCGATCGGAGAAGCGCTGAAGTTTGCTTTTTGCATACCCGCCATGATGGCAAAGATGAACCGCGTTTTGATTCCCGCGCGCGGTGGCGTGTTTTTGCCGAGTTTTTTGGCAAGCTTCGCCGTGTCCTTTACGATTTTATCCCTGACCTGCGGCTTGACGGCGTCCCAATTCATCGCCTGGACGCGCGCGCCGTAGCGATGGATCTTTGGCACGCCCCAGAAAAAGAGGTTTTCCGCGACGCCCTTGGTTGCGCGAGCGGTCGAGCTGCCCGCCGCCGTGGAGATCACAACCGCCTGCTTGCGAAACATCGATGCGCGCGGGCGATGCGACATCCACATCGTGAAGGTCAGATCGAGCAGGGATTTCATAGGCGCGGAAGGCGCCATGCAATACGTCGGGGTGGTGAAGACCAATAGGTCCGCAGCTTCCATCGCGTCTATGATGATCCGCTTTTGCTCGTACCAGGGGCAGTCCGCGTCGTTTTCGATACAGCGATAGCAGCCGAGGCAAAAATGGTTCAAATCGCGCGGCAGAAAGAACTCCGCAATCTCGTTTTCCCCCGCGATCTGATCGACCAGCAGCCTTCCGGTATGATAGGAGCTTCCCTTGTGATTCTGCCCGTGAATGAGTGCGATTTTCATACGATCCCCCCGTTTAGCGCATTCTCAGACGTCTAGCGCAATTATACCGGAAGCGGGCGCGCGCTTCAACGCGTAAAATCGTGCGGGATTGCCGCAAAAACAGACAAATTCATCTGGCTAAGTTTCATTTTTTATACATTCTTGCAATACTCTTGCCCTTCTCTGCCGTTACACTGCTATAATATGGATATGACCGCGCACGCGCGGATTTTTGTGATGGTATGAGGAATACGATTTTGATGCAGCAAGTGCAGGAGATCATCGGACAGGTTCGGAAAGTCGTCGTGGGCAAAGACCCCGTCATCGCCAGTATTCTGATGGCGATGCTTGCGCAGGGGCACGTTCTGCTGGAGGATGTGCCGGGCGTAGGCAAGACGACGCTGGCGCTCGCCTTTTCACGGACGATGGATCTTTCCTATAAACGCATGCAGTTCACGCCGGACGTGATGCCATCCGACATCACGGGCTATACGACGATTCAAACCGGCGGCGCGGCGGGCCAATATGTGCCGGGAGCCGCGATGTGCAACCTCTTCCTCGCGGATGAGATCAACCGCGCATCCAGCAAGACCCAGTCCGCACTGTTGGAGGTCATGGAGGAAAAC
>CAYPEV010000020.1:0-19085 GCA_964409605.1 uncultured Christensenella sp.
CGCGCAACCCTCGGGCGGCTTGCGAACATGCCGGAAAACAGCTTCGCCAGCGTTTCATTTTTGCTGCCCCAGAGCTTCACGTCGTGCTTGGGCGTCAGCTGAAAATCGGGGATCACGAACTGTGCGAGATCGCCGAATACGGTCAGTTCGGAGACGTTCTGCGGGACGAGCCCGCGCTGATACGCGGCGCGGAGCGTCGGCACATCGTCCGCGGATAAGTTCATCAGGTGCGCGCTCGCGAGATCGAGCGCATGCGGATTAAAGGAAGCGAGGAGCGCGCCCATCAGCCGCGGTGTTCCGCCGGAGGGGCCGTTGCCCTCCATCGCCACGATGCCGTCCGCAATCGAAAGGCGCGGCTTGCAGTATTCGCAAACGTCCACGAGCATATTGGCGAACTGCTCGTGGGTGTTGTAGCGATAGTGAAACTCGGACTTTCGCATGCCGGGAATCGCGCCGAAGAGATTTTTGCACGCACCGGTATACGCCATCAGCGCATGGGTTTTGAGTTTGCACAGGTCGATGATCGCGTCCGCCTGTAACAGATAGTTCGTCAGCTGAAACTCCTTTGCCGCAACAGCCTCCGGAAAATTGATGTTTGCGATCGAAAAATCGTCGTTCAACGTTGCGCCCGCGTCCAATACCTGCCGCATGCCCGTGCCGCCGTAGACCGCGCCGAGGTATGCGCCGTTGAACGGCCCGCCGGGGCTGTCCCCGACAACGACCTGCGCGCCCCGCTCCGCGAGCAGCTCGCACAGAGCCGCGGCAACCTGCGGGTGTACGGTCGCGGCCTTCTCCGGCTTTGCGCGCATCAAAAGATTCGCCTTGACGGCGATCTTCATGCCGGGCGTGACCCAGCCAAGCCCGCCGATCGGATCGAGCGCGGCAATAAGTGCGTCTTTTACCAATCGGGGTTCATAGGACTCGCAGCGTGCGATTGAGACTTTACAATTCATGGCACTCTCTCATTCTGTATGGATCATTGCGTCAAGTTTCGAGGCGTCGATTGAGGATGATTATAGCACAAACGTCAACGAAAGACACCTAAAACAGGACCAGAATTTACCACGTGGGGTAAAACGTGATCTTGGCGAATGAATTTGCAAGTCTCAGCACCAAAGTTTGCGTCGGGTTTGCCGCGAAAGGATTGTCGGTTTGGGTATGCTGCATTCAAAACAAGCAGTGTGAATTTCTTAATTTACCACAAATGGTAATTTCTGAGCGCGTAAAAGGCGCATACATGCTGGAGATTCCGCGGATAAAGGAATCATTCCCGGAAAACAATGTATAGGCAAACGCTCTTGCGATGCGTGCACAGCGAATCCGGGTCGTCAATTGCAGCACAAAACTACCACACGAGGTAGATAAAATATTCGGCTGAATGCTGCCTGCCTGCGGTGGAACCGCGCGCAGACGATGCGACGTACATGTATTTATCTATATAATATGAAGAAACATTTTCGAAAGGGATGCCAAAAAAACAGCAGCGCACCGCCGCCCGGTGCGCTGCTGTCTTGGAGAAGGAAATCAGAAAACCAACGTCATTGTTCGAAAATTCTTCTATAGTTCTTGTCGATCAGCGCGACTTCTTCTAAAGAGAGCTCCCATTCGCCCGCCTTCGCGTTTTCGATCGCCATTGCCGGCGTGGTCGCGCCCATGAGCGCGCAGGTGACGCCGGGCTGCGCAAGCACCCAATTGATCGCAACTTCCGGAATGGTTGCGCCGCGCGTTTCACCGATTCCCTTGAGAATCTGCAAAAGCTCCTGCGCCTTGCTCCAGCCGGGTTCCTCAAAACAATTATAGAAACCGACGCGCTGCTCTTTTCCACCGGCGGCTGGTTTCTCCAGCTTACCGGAAAGGATGCCCCCGCCGAGCGCACCATAGGTCACGCAGCCGATGCTGTGCGCGCGGCAGAAGTCAATTACGCCGTTCTGCAGACTCGTTTGATTCAGCAGGCTCAGTGGCGGCTGGCAGCTGACGATGCCTGCGATCTCGATGCCGACCTGCATCTGCTCCGGCGTAAAGTTGGACACGCCGACCTCTCTGCAGAGGCCTTCCTTCTTCATCTTGGCGAGCTCGTAGAGCGCACCCTCGATGCCGAAGTTCGCGTCCGGCCAATGGATCATATAAAGATCGATATAATCCGTCTGCAAGCGTTTGAGCGACTGCTCCATCTCCCAGCGGACGAGTTTCGGACTCAGGCACTTCACGTATTCGCCGGCGATGCGGTGAATGCCGCACTTGGTTGCGAGGCAGACCTTATCGCGCCTGCCCTGGATTGCTTTTCCAACCGCGATTTCCGATTCGAAATGCGGGCCGTATCCCGGTGCGGTGTCCACCATGTTGATTCCAACATCGATTGCCGCTTGAATCGCCTTGATTCCCTGATCGACGTCAACTTCGCCAAAAAAGTCGTTGCCGAGCGCCCATGTACCCTGGCCGACGACGGAAACATCCAAACTGCTGTTTCCGAGTTTCTTGTAACGCATGTCTTATTCTCCTTTATCGCTTGGTGTTTTACGAGAGGAACAAATGGTTCGGATGTGTCGAAAGCGGATGAGAACATCCCTTTTGTATGACGCTGAATCGAGTATGACACATGACATGACAAATGTCAATATAGGAATAGCAAGAATTTCACCCTTATCGGCGCGGGTTTTCGGCAAAGAGACGCGCGAATGAATGCTCGAACCAAAGCGCACATGAAAAAAATCGGACGAAACATCCGCCTCTCAATTTCTTTCCGATGCAAGGTAAGATACAATAATGAAGAACATATCGCTTCTTGTAATACCATCGAATACCATCGCCTGGCTTCCCGTTTTCAGGACAAACCGATCACAAAAAAATTCCGAAAAATATCATTGAAAAATGTGTTGACAAACGTCAATGCGTTTGATACGATGACGCCAACAAACGTTATAACAAATGTCAAAACACATTTCACCCGCATCATTCGCTCCGATACCACACCATCATCCTTAGATTGAGCAACCGTCCTTCAAGCAAAAACGCATCAGAATCATCCCACGAAGCATACCGCCTGAGTGCGCGGAGTAAATCCCGTTTGGATTTGACCGGATTGCTGTTCCGGTTAAACATAAAACAACTAGGAGGAAGACACAGGATGAAGAAAATTGGTTTGATCGTTCTGGCCATGCTCATGGTATTTTCCATGTTTGCCTGCCAGAGCACGGCGCCGGCAGCGACGACCGAAGAAGCACCGGCAGCGGCACCCGCCGCGACCGAAGCACCCGCAGAAGAAGCGGCAGCTCCCGCAGAGAAGACCACCGAAGGGATGAAGATTGCTTACTTCGTCTCCACGATGGCCAATGAATTCCACCAGGCGCGGGCCGCGGCAGCCGTCAAGTATGCAAAAGAAAAGTATGGCGCCGAAGTCGTGATCATGGATGGAAAATCCGACGACAACACGATGATCAACAATGTCGACATGCTCGCAACGTCCGACTTTGACGCGGCGGTCCTGCATGTGTGGCAGCCCGATGCGGTAGCTCCCCTTGTCATGAACGCGATTGACTCCGGCGTCGCCATGATGACCTTCTTCAGCCCGCTGGCAGACACGGGTATCCCGGTCTTCCGTTCGGATGAAGCAGGCGGTTCCTTCGCGATGGGCGCCAGCGCTGCCGAGCAGTGGGTTGCCGCGCATCCGGATAAGCCGATCGTGACCGTTCAGTTTGGCTGGCCGGACAACAGAGAAGTCAAGACCGGACGTACCGATCCGTTCGTCGCCGGTATCGAAAGCATCGTTGGCGCTGGCAACTACACCAACCTCGGCTGCATCGACTCCAAGGGCAGCGCGGACGCGACCAAGGAAGCCATGGCCAACATCCTCATCACCAACCCCGACGTCAACATCATCTACTCCGAAGCGGGCGACCTGACCCCCGGTTGTATGGCGGCGCTCGTCGACGCGGGCCGCGGCACGATGGACAACGGCGTTCCCACGACGGAAATCGTTGCGAGCGTGGACTGCCCCATCAGCGAAGTCAAGGCGATCTTTGATCCCAACAGCTCTCTGAAGATGTCTCTCGGCCTCCCGCCGATCCAGACCTCCGAGAAGATCATCGACATCATCGTCGGCGTGTACCTCGGCGAAATCGCGCAGGTTTCTCAGCCCGCCGAAGAACTCTTTGGCGATGTTTACCCGGTCGACTTCTATAAACTCAAGCTCCCGGAAGTGATCGCATGGTATAACGAGCAGTTTGGCACCAACCTGACCGAAGCGGACATTCTCGGCTAAGACGAGAACACAGTAGAGCGCGAAACACTTGGGAGGAGTCTATACGGCTCCTCCCAAGAAACTGATTGGATGGAGACAAGTCAATGGAAACGAACGTATTGCAGATCAAGGGGCTTGTGAAGGATTTTCCCGGCGTGCGCGCGGTAAACGACGTTTGCTTTGAGATCAAGCGCAACGTCGTGCACTGCCTCGTTGGAGAAAACGGCGCGGGCAAATCGACCTTGATCAAGATTCTGACGGGCGCCTGCGAAAGAACGGCAGGCACGATCCTGTTAAATGGAGAGGAATATTGCGCCAAAAGCCCGAAGGATGCCAGAGACAAGGGAATCAGCACGCTGTTTCAGGAACTGAACGTCGTGGATCAGCTGACGGTGGAAGAGAACCTGACGCTCGGCATCGAAGACACGGTCTTTGGATTTTTACATAAAACGGACAAGATCAAAAAGATCATCGCGGTGCTGAAGGACCTGGAGCCCAGCATCAATCCAAAGGAGCGCGTCTGCCGCCTCAGCGTCGCAAAAAAGCAGATCATTGAGATCGCAAAAGCGGTTGCGGCGGAGACAGAGATCATCATCATGGACGAACCCACGGCAGCGCTCTCCGAATCGGAGATCAGCCGGCTGTTTACCATCGTCAAGCGCCTGCGTGAAAAGGGTGTCACCGTCATCTATATCTCGCACCGGCTGGACGAGATCTTCACGCTGGGCGATTATGTGACCGTGATGCGCGACGGCAAACATGTCGCAACCAAGCCCATCGCGGAGGTCAAAGACCGCGCGGAACTTGTGAAGCTCATGATCGGCAAGACCGTCATCGAATCGTATGTGCCGAAAGAGCAGCAGTTCGACGAGGTGCTGCTGGAGTGCAAAAATGTCTGCAACCACAAGCTCAAGAACGTTTCCTTCACCGTGCGCCGCGGCGAGATCGTCGGCTTTTACGGCCTGATCGGGGCGGGAAAGACCGAGCTTGCGCGCGCGATCTACGGTGCGGATCCATATTCGGGCGATATCGTTCTGCGGGGCGCAAAGCTGAAGGGAACGCCGGAGAAGGCGATCCGCGCGGGAATCGCTCTCGTGCCGGAGGAGCGCAGAACGCAGGGGCTGTTTACGCTTTTGACCATCAAGCACAACATCTCCGCGATGAACCTCAAGAAGATCTCCAATCTGGGGATGATCAACTCCGCCCAGGAGCGCGGCACCGCAAAAGACTATATTGCGCAGCTGAATATCAAGACGGATTCGATGGACAAGGAGACGAGTAAGCTCTCCGGAGGCAATCAGCAAAAGGTTGTGTTCTCCAAGTGCCTGTTTGCCAACGCGGATCTGTTGATTCTGGACGAGCCGACGCGCGGGATCGACGTCGGCGCAAAAGCCGAGATCTACGCCATCGTGCGGGATCTTGTGGCGAAAGGCAAGACCATCATGTTCTTCTCCTCCGAACTGCCGGAGATTTTAAATTCCTGCGACCGCATCTTCCTGCTCTATGAAGGCGAGATCAAGGCGGAGCTTCAGAACGGCGAGGATATCAACAGTCAGGATATCATCCATATCGTGACGGGAGGTGCGGCATCGTGAACCAACCAATGAAAAAGCTCAACGCGCGCTCCGTCGCGGGAAAGATCAGCAACGAATCCTATCTCAACCGGGTGATGTTCCTGGTGCTGATTGTGCTGTTCGGCGCGGCAAGCCTCTTTATCGACAAGTATTTTTCGACCGCGACGGCGCTGAACCTCGTTGCCAACAACTGGTATATCGTCATCCTCGGCATCGGGGTTACATTCCTGCTTGTCTCGGGACATCTGGACATGTCCGTCAGCGGCATCGTCGGCATGGCGGGCGTGCTCTCCGCCTATTTCTGCCAGCCGGCAAACGAAGGGTTTTCCGATCTGGGACAGGGTCTCGGGCTGCCCTATGGCATCGCGATCCTTCTGACGCTGCTGGTCTGTCTCTGCATCGGTCTGCTCAACGCGCTCTTCATCGCGAAGATGCGCGTGGCCTCGATCATCGTTACCCTGGGTACGATGTCGATCGCGCGCGGCATCGGTCAGGTCGCGGCGCTCGGCGCGCAGCGCAGCGCGGGCCTGCCGGATATCTTCGGCGTCATCGGAAATGTACCGCTGTTCGGGCCGATCAAGATTGCGGCGGCGATCGCGGCGATCCTTGTCATCCTCGCGCTGTTCATCGAAAAGAAGACATCGTTCGGGCGGCGCACGTATCTCATCGGCGCCAACCGGGAGGCGGCGCGCCTCTCCGGCGTCAAGGTGGAGCGGCACATCGCGCTCTTGTATCTGCTGAGCTCGCTGCTCGCGGGCATCACGGGTATCCTCCTGGCTTCCGAGATGAAGGCCGGTATCTCCACGCGCGGCGCAGGATTTGAGTTCAACGCTCTGGTCGTGACGCTGCTTGGCGGGGCAAGCATCGACGGCGGCGTCGGATCCGTGCTGGGCATGGTCATCGGCGCGCTGATCCTCGGCGTGGTGTCTTCCGCGGCCTACGGCCTGCTGCTGCGGCCGGAATGGCAGTTTATCTTAAAGGCGATCGTGACGTTCCTCGCGATCATCGCGCAGCGCTATCTGCTGGATCAACGAAACAAGTAAACGCGGCGGATGGTAAGGATCTGTTGGAAAGGGATTAAGGCTATGTCATCAATTTGCACTCCGGCAACGCTCCGGGCCCAAAAGGCCAAGAGAATTGTAAAAGAAATATACGTCTATATCATTCTGGTGGCGGTCGTCGCGACGCTGAGCATGCTCAAAGGCGAACTGTTCCAGAGGGGCAACTTCCTGTTCCCGGCGAACATCGCGAATCTCTTGCGCATGTCCGCGCCGATTCTGATGATCAGCAGCGCGTTTACGCTGATCTTCATCACGGGGAACATCGACCTCTCCGTCGGCAGCACGCTGAGCCTGACGACGGTCGTGCACGCGATCCTTGTGCTGAACGGTTTTCCGTTTGCGCTCTCGCTTCTGATCGTCGTGGCGCTGGGTGTTCTGCTGGGTGCCATCAACGGTTTTCTCGTGATGAAACTGCGCATCACACCCGTCATCGCGACGCTGATTACGATGAACGCTTATCAGGGCGTCGCGCGCTATCTCGTACCGCCGGGAATCTCGTCGATCACCAGCACGGATACGCTCAAGATGCCGGAATGGATGGGACATTTTTCGAAGGATCAGGTATTCATGGGGCTTTCGTGGGCGTTCATCGTCGCGATTATTCTGCTCGTCGCGCTCGTGATCCTGCAAAGGCGAACGCTGTTTGGAAAGTATCTCGTTGCGGTCGGCGGCAACCGCACAGCGGCGGAGCTCTCCGGCGTCAACGTCGTCAAGGTCGTCTGGGGCGTCTATATCCTGCTCGGCGCGGTCTCGGCGCTCGCGGGGGTAACGAGAGCCAGCTATCTGCTGATCGGCGAGCCGTATACGGGCGTCGGCGCGGAGACGGAGGCGATCATCGCGTGCCTCCTGGGCGGCACGGTGTTTACGGGCGGCGAGGGCTCGGTGGTGAAGTCGTTTGTCGGCGCGCTGATCATCGTCTGCCTGACGTTCGGCCTTAAGTCGGTGATTCCTGAATACTGGCAGCTCCTCGCAAAGGGCGGGGTGCTGGTGTTCGCGGTCGTGCTCAACCACCTGCTTTCGAAAGAGAGCATCGCGGCATAAGCGCGGCAGTGAATTTGACCGAAAGAGCAAGCAAAAAACATAACCTGGTTGGGGGACATTCCTATGTATGAACAAGACAAGCGGGAGATTATCCGCGCAGCACTGGAGATCAAACAATACGGACTCATCGCGCTTTCCGGCGGCAACGTCAGCGTCCGCAAGGAAAACGGGGACGTGATCGTGACGCCGTCCGGCACCGCGTACGAGACCATGCGCGAGGACGACCTGATCGTATTCAACGCAAAAGGCGAGCGCATCGAGGGCACACTCCGCGAATCCGTCGATACGGTCGCGCTGCAATATATCTATGGCGAGCTGCCGGAGGTCAACGCGATCATCCATACGCATCAGCCGTATGCGACGGCGGTAGGGCTCATCGGGGATACGTTCCCCGTGGCGCTGACGACGCTTGCGAACGTCACCCTTGGTTCGATCAATGTCGCACCCTATTGCTCCGCGGCGAGCCTCGACATGGGCGTGCAGTCCGTCAAATATCTCGGCGGAAAGCGCGCGGTGATCCTGAAGCACCACGGCGTGATTGCGGTCGGCGGGAATCTCAAGGAGGCGCTGTACGCCGCGATCTATATGGAGGAAGCGGCAAAGGCGTATCTTGCGGCGAAGGCCGCGGGCACGGTCGCGATCATGACCGACGAGCAGACCGCGGACGCCGTGGAAATCCACAGATCCTACGGGCAGAAACACTAACAATAAGGAAGCAAACCTCCGCTTTCAGAAACGTGCATACAAAAACGCGATACAGCGGAGGATTCAATACGGTGGAGGCACTTTGCTTGAGAAACATGCAAGAGAACCTGTTCGGCCTATATGAAAAAGCGCTGCCGAAATACTTGAGCTGGGAAGAACGGCTCGTCGCCGCAAAAAGCGCGGGCTATGATTTCATGGAGATCAGCATCGACGAGACGGACGAGCGAATCGGCCGGCTGCACTGGAGCAAGAGCGAGCGGACAAAGCTGATGGAATGCATCCACAGTGTGAACATGCCGATTTTGTCCATGTGCCTGAGTGCGAACCGCCGGTATCCGATCGGCAGCGAGTGCGAGGAGACGCGGATGAGCGGCATTCAGCTGATTCGCGACGCGATCGATTTTGCGCTCGACTGCGGCATCCGCGTGATCCAGCTCGCGGGATACGACGAATACGCAAACCCGAGCACGGATATCACCGTGCAGAACTTCCATATTTCGCTGGCGCAGTGCGCGCGCTACGCGCAGGAGAAAGCGGTCATGCTCGCGCTGGAGACCATGGAGAATGATCTGATGGACTCCATCAGCAAAGCAAAACGCTATGTGGACTCCATCCAGTCCCCGTGGCTGAAGATCTATCCGGATCTTGGGAATCTCTGCGCGACGGGACAGGACATCGAATCGGAATTTACACGCGGGATGCAGGACATCGTCGCGATCCATCTCAAGGACACCCTGCCCGGCATCGTGCGCGATATCGCGTTCGGCGACGGGGACGTGGACTTCGTCTCCTTCTTCCGCCTGCTTACGCGCGAGAACTACAGCGGTTTGTTCGTCACCGAAATGTGGACGGACGAGACGGAGCAGTCCATAGAGGCGGCAAAGACGGCGCGCGCGTTTATCGCGGACAAGATCGCACGCGCGCAGCAGCCCTGAAAAACATTGCCATCGGGTGCAAGCGCGTTTTGAGGAGGAAATCATGAGAAAAGCAGGCATTAAGCGACTCACGAAGGAAAACTTTGAGCCGTACGGCTCTTACGCGAGCATACTCGAGCCGAGCGGCCCGTGTTTCGGCGAGGCGCCGGTCGTGTTTTACCGCGATATGGTGCAGCAAAGCTTGGGCTATGCCTGCAACGCGAGCTATTCGACCTGCGTCGTGAATCAGCGACCGTGGGTGATCACGAATTCCGAGGTGCACGACTTCTGCCACGAGACGATTCTGTGCCTCGATGGCGATTATCTGATGCATGTCGCGCCCGCGACGAGTGAAAAGCGGATTCCGGCGGACCAGATCGAAGTGTTCCTGATTCCCAAAGGTACGCTGGTCAATGTGAAGGCGGGCGTTTGGCATCAGGCGGGCTTCCCGTATGACTGCGAGCGCGTGCATATCCTCTGCGTGCTGCCGGAACGGACGTATCAGCGTGATTGCTATTGCTACGACCTGCCCGAAAAGGATCAGATTGAGGTTACGCGCACCTGGGTCGATTGACGCACGCTGAGCGGGCGGGAATTGATTTTTTCCGTCGTTTTCCTGTATGATGACGGTGTAAAAAGAACGTAACGAAACGGGCGCAGAGCCCGCGTGTTTTCCCGTACCTGCAATGCGCCTCTGGCCTATGCAGGCTCAGGATCAATCGGAGGGAACGGATGGGACGAAACTATCTGCTGGGGCTGGACAACGGAGGCACGGTGACCAAAGCCGCGCTCTACGGCACGGACGGGACGGAGATCGCGCTTGCGAGCGTGCAGGTCAAGCCGATCATGGAGCGCGTCGGCTTTGTCGAGCGCGACATGGACGCGCTCTGGGAAGCAAACGCCTCCGCGATCCGCAGCGTGCTGGATCGCGCCGCGGCAGATCCTTCGGAAATCCTCGGCGTCGCGGTCACGGGGCACGGCTGCGGCGCTTATTTTGTGGACGCGCAGGGAAGGCCTGCCGCCAACGGCATCATCTCCACCGACACCCGCGCTAAGGAGTATGTGGAGCGCTGGAACGCGGACGGCACCTATGACGCGCTGCTGCCGCTGACCATGCAGATCATCTGGGCGGGGCAGACGCTCCCGATCGTCGCCTGGCACAAGGACCACAAGCCGCAGGTACTCTCGCAAGCGAAATGGGTGCTCTCCTGCAAGGATTACATCCGCTTTTGTCTGACGGGAGAGGCGTATACGGAGCTGACCGACATTTCGGTCGCAAACGGCATCAACCTCAACACGATCGACTATGACGACGCGATCTTTGACGCGTTCGGCATCGGGGAATACCGGCGGCTGTTCGCGCCGCTCAAAAAATGCACGGATATCTGCGGCCGCGTCAGCGCAAAGGCAGCCCGGGAAACCGGCCTTTTGGAGGGCACGCCCGTCGCGGGCGGCCTGTGCGACGTCGCCGCCTGCTGCATCGGCACCGGCGTGACCTCGCCGGACAAGATGTGTATGGTGGCTGGCACCTGGAGCATCAACGAGTTTTTGTCCGAACAGCCGATTGCCTCCAGACAGCTCTTCCAAAACGCGCTGTACTGCATGGACGACTACTGGATGATTCTCGAAAACAGCATGACCTCGGCGAGCAACCTGGAGTGGTTCATCAAAAACCTGATGTCGGCGGAAAAGCAGCAGGCGGAAACCGAGGGAGGCAGCGTGTTTACGCTCGCGGACCGCATGGTCTCCTCCATTGCGCCGGAAGACTGCCCGGTCGTCTTCCTGCCGTTTCTGTTCGGCACCAACGTAAACGCGGACGCCAAGGCCTGCTTTCTCGGCATCAGCGGCCTGCACGAAAAGGCGCATCTGCTGCGCGCGGTCTACGAGGGCGTCGCTTTCTCGCACCGTACGCATATGGAAAACCTCCTGCGCTTTCGGGAACGTCCATCCGGCATCCGTATCTCCGGCGGCGCCGCGCGCTCCCGCACATGGATGCAGATCTTCGCGGATGTGTTCCAGATTCCGGTCGAGATCTCCGCGGCGTCGGAGCTCGGCACCATGGGGGCCGCAATGTGCGCGGGTATCGCCGCCGGCGTCTATGGGGATTTCTTGCAGGCGGTCGACGTGTTTTGCAAGGTCGACTCCGTCTGTCTGCCGAATCCCGATGTGGCAGAAACGTATGCGGACAAGTTCGCGCTGTATCAAAAACTGAGCGCGGCGATGGACGGAACGTGGCAGGAATGGAAAAACGTTTTCAAACACAGTAAACTGTGATACTATAATCCATTATTGATGAACGTGTTTGAGGGTATCCAATGGAATCCAGATATGATATGCAGATGATGGTACATGTAGCCAGAATGTACTATGTGGAAGGGCTCACACAGCAGAGCATCGCAAAAGAGCTTGGTATCTCCAGATCATATATCTCCATGATTCTGTCCGAAGCCAGGGAGCTCGGAATCGTTGAAATCAACATCAAAAACCCGCTCGCGAGCAACGAGGAGCTGGCGCGCGAGCTTTCGCAGGCGTTCGGCATCAGCAATTGCTATGTCACGCCTACGGTCGTTACCGCGCTCACACCGCTGACCAAGATCCTCGCGGCACAGGGCGCGATCGTCGCGGAAAAACTGATCGAGAACCACTCGACGGTCGGCGTCGCGTGGGGCATGACATGCTATGAGTTCATGAAGGCGTTCTCCGAAAATTCGGGACTGTTCGACGTCAACGTCGTGCCGCTCATCGGAGGCTCGCACCACCTCTCTTCGGAATATCAGCTGAACGAGATGGTCCGCCTCTTTGCGGAAAAACTCCGCGGCACGCCTTCGTTCATCTATGCGCCCGCGCTTGCGGAGTCCATCGAGGACAAAGCGCTGCATATGAAGAGCCAATATATGCAGTCCATCGCCGAAAAATGGCGCAAGATCGATGTCGCCATCGTCGGCGTCGGTTCCCCGCCGGAATATTACAGCGACAAGAGCCAGTTTGATCCGGTTGCGATGCGCAGATCCTATGAGGACAATCCGGAGAAGACGGTCGGGGATATCGGCGCGCGCCGCTTCAACATCCAGGGGCAGTTTTTGAAGAACGACTACAACGAGCGCATCATGGGCATCGATGAAGAAGGGCTCAAGAGCGCGAAAAACGTGCTGAGCATCGCGGCGGGCCACCACAAGGTGCTCTCCATCATCGGTGCGTTGCGCCTGAACATCATCACACATTTCGTCACGGACGAAAGCACGGCAAAGACGATTTTATCCCTTGTTTAATGAAGTCTTTTGAAAAAGACACGGAGCATCAGCAAAGCCGCGGCGTACGCCGCGGCTTTTTTTGCGTGTAAAAACAGGATATAAAGCAATGCCTGCAGGATCTGTATCCGAATCTATTTTTCGCTCAAGATCGCGAGCGCTGCGCTGCGGTCGGTGATCAACACGTCGATGTATTTCCCCTTGAGCGCGCCGGTGATGATGTCCTTCTTCTCCTCGCCGCAGGCGACGCCGATCACGGTCGGGATTCGTTTGATCTCCTCCAGCTTGGCGGAGATGATGCGATCCATCAGCGGCGTTTCGCATGGGTGCCCGTCGATGTCGATGTATCTGCCGCAGATATCGCCCACCGCGCCCTCGCTGCGGAGGGTTTGTGCGTCCTCCATGCTGATGTGGCCGGAGCGGAACTGCGCGCTGAGCTCCGGCCGCGTGGAACCGAGGCCGACGACCGCGACATTCGCGTTCGCGAGGCGCTGAAAATGCTCTTGAATGTGCGGCTCGTCCATCAACAGATCCCGTAAGACCTTGCTCTTGACCATGAACGGCGCCTGCAATAGATAGCTGTCTCCGTTGAACGCGCTTGCGAGCGTCAGCGCGAGTGCGTTTGCGTCGGTGTCCATCGTCTTGTTGCCGATGCCGCCGAGCAGTTGAATCACGTCCACACGCTTATAGGCGTTGTGGCGGATGTTTTTGACCACATAGCTCAGCGTCGTGCCCCACGCGATGCCGAGCAGCACGCCGTTTTCCAGAAACGACTCCAGATAGATCGCGGCTGCCGCGCCGACGTTTTGTTTGCTCTCCTCGAGCGTGTGGCTGCTTGGGGCGACGATCACATGGCGGATGCCGAAGCGGTCTTCGATTCGCTTGGCAAGCTCGATGCCAAAGGAGGAGATGTCGTCGATGCGGATCTGAACGATGCCAGAGGAGATGGAAGCCTTGAGCAGGCGGGAGACCGTCGGACGCGAAACATGCACCTCCTGCGCGATCTCTTCCTGTGAGCGGCCTTCGATATAGTACAGTTTGGCGACCTTGATCAAAAGATCGCGTTTTTCGTCGATCGGCTGCGGCATAGTTACACTCCTCTTCAAGATGGTTTGAATATAGTGCATCCATCCGGCATTGTCAAGCAAATCGAGAGAATTTGTAAAGTATTTACATCAAAATGAGCGTTAATTTTCGAATTGCAACCGTATATTTCGATTTCGGAAGAAAAATATTGAACAAATGTGCATTATATGCTTGAAATATTGACATTAAATGCGTCCCTCCATATAGTGAGAGCATACAGAAACAACCATCAGATTTCGGAGAACACACCATGAAAAAAGTATCTGCCTCGATTCTGTCCGCAAACTGGCTGCAGCTTGGCGAGGAACTCAAGCGGGCCGAAGAAGCCGGATGCGACTGCATTCATGTGGACGTGACGGACGGGCACTTTGTCCCAAACCTGACGATGGGCATGGACATCACGCGCGCGGTCTGCAAAGCCAGCAGGCTCCGCACGGACGTGCACCTGATGATATCCGAGCCGGATCGCTTCATCGACGCGTTTGCGGACGCGGGCGCGGACTCGATCACGTTTCATCACGAGGCGACGGCGCACCCGTTTGCATTGATCAAAGACATACAGAAGCGAGGCAAGCTTGTGGGCGTGGCGCTCGATCCGGCGACGCCGGTGGAAGCGATCGAACACTATCTCGATCAACTGGATCTCGTCCTGCTCGTTGCCGTCTGCGTGGGATTCGGCGGGCAGAGGTATCTCGACACAGTGGATGAGAAGATCCGGCGCCTCTCCAGGATGCGGGAAGAAAAACAGCTTCGCTTCGAAATCCAGGTGGACGGGGGGATCAACACCGAAAACGGCGCGCAGAAGCGCGCGCTCGGCGTGGACAATCTGGTTGGCGGGTCAATGATCTTCCTCTCCGAGGATATCGGGGAAACCGTCAGGCTGCTGAAGGCCTGATCGGATCAACACAGTCTTTCAAAAATCAATATAGAAGAATCAACAGGAGGAACCAACATGAGTCTCAACAGTGATGCCCTTTTAGGAAAAGTATGCGTCGTGACCGGGGCGGCAAAGAGCATCGGGTTCGCGATTGCGAAGAAGTATGCCGAACAGGGCGCGAAGGTCGTGCTGATCGACATCGACCCGCTGGTGGAAGAGTCCGCAAAATCGCTCGCGGATATGGGCTACACCGCCAAGGGATATGTGCTCAACATCACCAAACGCGACGACGTGCTCCAATGCTTTGACGACATCGTCGCGACTTACGGCGATATCTACGCGCTGGTCAACAACGCGGGCGTCGTCGATACCCGCCCGTTTGAGGAGAACGACGAAGCCATCCTCGACAAGATGTTCAAGGTCAACGTCTACGGCACGACCTATTGCATCCAGGGCGCGCTGCCGAGCATGAAGAAAAACCACGGCGGCAAGATCATCAACTTCGCCAGCAAGTCCGGCAAGACCGGCTCCGCATTGATGGCGCCCTACAGCGCCGCAAAAGGCGCGGTGATCGTGCTGACGCAGGCGCTGGCGTTTGAGGTCGCAAAGGACAACATCAACGTCAACGCGGTTTGCCCGGGCATCACGGACGCGACGGGCGTGTGGTCCTCCGTCAGCCGCGGATACGTCGAAAACATGAAGATGGAGCGCGACGCAATCGTCAAGAAGTTTACGGAAAAGGTGCCGCTCGGCAGGCTGACGGATATTCAGGACGTGGTCGAGTTCGTCTTCTTCCTGACCGCGAGCGCGGACTATTGCACCGGACAGGCGTTCAACATCACCGGCGGCAGAGAGATGCACTAAACGGCAATCGAGTGGGAGGATACAACTTATGGATCTGAATCTGAAAGGCAAGACCGCCATCGTGACCGGCGGCACAACGGGGCTCGGCGCGGGCATCTGCGACGTCCTCGCGGAAGAGGGCATGAACGTCATCGCAAACTTCCTGTTTGATCCCGAAGGCGCGGAGAAGTTCGCAAAGGAGCTCAGCGAAAAATACGGCACGAAGTGCGTCGCCATGTGCGGCGACATCGCAAAGGCCGAGGACATCGACGCCATCTTCGCCGAGGCGGAGAAGGAGTTCGGGCATGTGGATGTACTCGTCAACAACGCGGGCATCTGGCCCACGACGCCGATCGAGAAGATGAGCGACGAGGAGTGGAGAAAGGTCATCGACATCGACCTCAACGGCACCTTCATGTTCAGCAAGCGCGCGGTGCAGCACTATCTCAAGCACGACGTCAAGGGGCACATCGTCAGCATCTCCTCGAAGTCCGGCTTTACCGTCTCCTCGCCGGATCACGCGCACTATGTCGCGGCAAAGGGCGGCGTGAACATGATGACCAAGGCGCTTGCGCGCGAGTTCTCCTCCCGCGGGATTATCGTCAACGGCGTCGCCCCCGGCATGGTGCGCACGCCCATCAACGAGGACAAGCTCTCCCAGCCGGAATGGCTGAAGTATTATGAGGACCGCATCCCTGTCGGCCGCGTGTCGACCGCGCGGGAAGTGGCGTACACCGTCGCGTTCCTCGCCTCGGAAAAAGGCATGTACATCGCCGGCGCCATCGTGGACGTGACCGGCGGCATGCTGATTTAAAAACGCTTCCCCAGCATTCAAACACACAAACAAGAAAGACGGAGGAAATCAAAGTGGAAAAACAGGCATTGGGTCTTGTGGAAACCAAAGGGCTGGTCGGCGCGATTGAGGCAGCCGACGCGATGGTAAAGGCCGCGAACGTCACGCTCGTCGGCAAAGAGAAGATCGGCTCCGGCCTCGTGACCGTCATGGTGCGCGGCGACGTCGGCGCAGTGAAGGCCAGCGTGGACGCAGGCGCCGCCGCCGCCAAGCGCGTTGGCGAACTGTATTCGGTGCACGTGATTCCGCGTCCGCATGAAGACGTGGAAAGCATCCTGCTCAAGTAACGCGCGCGGCGAAAGACGGAGGAATCTATGGAAAAGCAGGCGCTCGGTCTCGTGGAGACCAAAGGGCTCGTCGGCGCGATTGAGGCGGCCGACGCGATGGTAAAGGCCGCGAACGTTACGCTCATCGGCAAGGAGAAGATCGGTTCCGGACTCGTGACGGTCATGGTGCGCGGCGACGTCGGCGCGGTGAAGGCCAGCGTGGACGCAGGCGCCGCCGCGGCCAAGCGCGTTGGCGAGCTGTATTCGGTGCACGTGATTCCGCGTCCGCATGAAGACGTGGAAAGCATCCTGCTCAAATAAGGAGCCGAAGAGCGGCGCCAAACGGCAATAGGAGAAACGTATGGATATCGATAAACTCATTCAGGACGCGGTCAAAAAGATCATGACCGAAGGGCCGGAGACCCAGGCCTCCGCCGGCAGATATGACGCGTCCTACGCCAAATACATGGATCACACAGTGCTCAAGCCCGAGACCACGCGCGAGACGGTCAAGCGTTTTTGCGACGAGGCAAAGGAATACGGCTTTGCGAGCGTCTGCGTCAACCCCACGCATGTGGTATATGTAGCCGACCAGCTCAAGGGCACCGGCGTCAAGACCTGCTGCGTCATCGGCTTCCCTCTGGGCGCGAACACCTCGTTCATCAAGGCGCTGGAGGCGATGGAGGCCGTCAAGAACGGCGCGGAAGAAGTCGACATGGTGATCAACATCGGCGCGCTGAAGGACCAGAACTACACGCTTGTCTATGAGGACATCAAGGCGGTTGTGGAAGCGGCGCACCCCAAGGCGATCGTTAAGGTCATCATCGAGACCAGCGCGCTGAACGACGAGGAGAAGGTCATCGCCTGCGAGCTCGCCAAGCGCGCCAAGGCGGATTTTGTCAAGACCTCGACCGGCTTTGGCAGCGGCGGCGCGACGGTGGACGATGTGCGGCTCATGAAGCGCACGGTGGGCGACGCGTGTCGCGTCAAGGCCAGCACCGGCATCAACGACCGCGTGACCACGGACAAGATGCTCGCCGCGGGCGCGGTGCGCATGGGCACGAGCAAGGGCATCCTGATCGTGAAGGATGAAAAACCCGCAAAAGACGCGGGCGTGTACTAAATAGCAGCGACAGAGGGAAACGCAGATGGAACGTGTGGACGTGCAGCGGCTGGTGACGCAGCGGATCGTGAAAACCGCATATGAACAGACCGGCAAGCGGTTTGTGCCCGCCGCCAGCTCCAATCGCCACATCCATGTTTCCGCGCAGGATCTGGAGGCGCTCTTCGGCAAGGGCTACGCGCTCACGCCGGAGCGCGCGCTCTCCCAGCCGGGCCAGTTTGCGGCGAAGGAGACGGTCTCGATTGCCGGCGCAAAGGGCAGGATCGACCAGGTGCGCGTGCTCGGCCCCGCGCGGGGGAAAACGCAGGTTGAGATCCTCCTTGCGGATGCGTTCAAGCTTGGGCTTCCGCCCGTCGTCCGCATCTCCGGCGATATCGAGGGTACGCCGGGCGCTGTGCTCATCGGTCCCGCGGGCTCCGTGGAGATTCCGTCCGGTGTGATCGTCGCCATGCGGCATGTGCACATCTCGGCGGAACAGGCTGCCTGGCTGGGGCTGCAAAACGGCGATCGCGTCAGCATCCGAAAGGACGGCGCGCGCGCGCTGGTGTTTGAAAACGTACTCGTGCGCTGTGGAGAAGGACACGACCTGGAACTGCATCTGGATCTGGAAGAGGCCAACGCGGGCGGCATCAAGGGCGGGGAATTGCTGGAGATCGTTGACATTGTGAGGAAACCATGAGTCTGAGCGACGATCAGATCCAAACCATCATCGAGCGGGCACAGTCCGTGATGCAAGCCGCGCAAGGCGAGAAGGGCGCGGGCTGCGTTCCGGCGGCCTGCGCCGCGACGCTGGTTCTCGCGCCGGGGTTTGTCCCCGCGCCGGAGCGCGCGATTTGCGCGATCCGGGCGAAGTTTGGGGAAGACCTCCAGCTCGTCCTTCTGGGCGATGCGGCTTGCGCCGTGCAAGGCGTCCCCTGCTGTCGAATCGACTGGGCAACGCAGAAGAGCGAGCTCGTGGAGTCTTTGGTGCGCGCGGAAACCGCGGTCCTGCTCGCGCCGGATACGGCGCTACTCGCCCGTATGGGCGGCGGCAATACAGAGGACTTCTCCGAGGCGCTGGTACGCCGCATCCTCTGGGGAAAGCGCGTGGAGATGCTGCTGGACTTCGATCCGCCCAAGTTCAAACGGGGCACGTATTTCGCGAAGCTTTCGGAAGCGATCGACACCCTCTCTTCCATGGGATTCGGGTTTTTGACCTATCAGCCTGTCGAATCATGCCAAGACGGAGTTTGCGCGCTCGTGACCGAGCGGGACGTC
>CAYPEV010000021.1:0-18635 GCA_964409605.1 uncultured Christensenella sp.
GTATTCTGCAAAGGTAGATATATGGAAAAGAAACCTCTCTTCCAGAAATGGAAAACAGGCCTTGGCAAGACCCGCACGGGACTGCTCGCGCGGCTCTTTGCGTCGAAAGACGGCATCAACGAGGCCTTTTATGAGGAGCTGGAAGAAGCCCTGATCCTTGCGGACGCGGGCGCCGCCGTGACGGAGCGGTTGCTGGACGACTTGCAGGCCGTCATCAAAGACCAGAAGATCACCGATCGCGCGGGCGCACGCAAAGCGCTCGCGGATTTGATCGCAAGCGCAGTGACCACGAAGCAGCCGTTTGCGGCGGATGTCGGCGCGGCCGTGGTGCTCATCGTCGGTGTCAACGGCGTAGGTAAGACGACGAGCATCGGCAAGCTCGCAAACAGCTACCGCGAGCAGGGCAGGAAGGTCATGCTTGCCGCGGCGGACACGTTCCGCGCGGCGGCGGCGGAGCAGCTCGGCGAATGGGCCAAGCGCGCGGATGTCGCCATGGTGCGCCATAACGAAGGCGCGGATCCCGCCGCGGTGGTGTTCGATGCGATCGCCTCCTACAAGGCGAAAGGCTGCGATCTGCTGCTGTGCGATACGGCGGGTAGACTCCACAACAAGACAAACCTGATGAACGAGCTCGGCAAGATTCGCCGCGTGATCGCGCGAGAACTGCCGCAGACGCCTTGCGAAACCCTGCTCGTGCTCGACGCGGTGACGGGGCAGAACGCGCTCGCGCAGGCGCGCGCGTTTGCGGAGGTGTGCCAGCTTGACGGTGTGATCCTGACCAAGCTCGACGGCACGGCAAAGGGCGGCGTGGTGATTTCGATCTGCGAGCAGCTCCGCGTGCCCGTTCGCTTTGTCGGCGTCGGCGAGGGGATCGACGACCTCCAGCCGTTCGACGCGGAGCTCTTCGCCCGGGCGCTGCTTGCGGGCGACGGGGAATAGCGGTTTTCCGGCACACGCGCGCCAAAAGATGGAAATAAACGGAATCGGCGGTTCAAATCGATCAATTCGCTTGACAAAATCACCACACTCCGTATAATAGTCATGGTGTAAAGCTGTTCTGCTTTACAGGTGATACTATGGATCGTTTGGTCGAACTTGGACAACTCATGGACTGGTACGGCGCTTTTTTAACCGAGCGCCAGCGTTCGCTTGTGCGCCAGTACGCTTATGAAGACTGCTCCCTCGGTGAAATCGCCGAGCGCGAGGGCATCTCAAGACAGGCGGTGCGGGACGCGATTTTGACCGCGGAAGGCGAGCTGCGGGATATGGAAGCCAAACTGAACCTGATCGAAACCAACGAAAAACTGCGCCGCCTGCTCGACACCCTCGGCGGTACGCAGCTCGATGAATCGCAAAAAGACCTGCTCCGGCAACTGAAGGAGCTGGTTTCGGAGGAAGAAGATGGCGTTTGAAGGCGTCTCTGAAAAACTGCAGGCGGTCTTTCGACGGCTGAATTCGCGCGGCAAGCTCAATGAGAGCGACGTGAAGGAGGCCATGCGCGAGATCAAGCTTGCGCTGCTGGAAGCGGACGTCAACTTCATGGTCGTCAAAGACTTCGTCAAGACCGTGACCGACCGCGCTGTCGGCAGCGAGGTGCTCGAAAGCCTTACTCCCGGGCAGCAGGTCGTCAAAATCGTCAACGAAGAACTCACGCGCCTCATGGGCGGCGAGCACGCAAAGCTCGAATTCGGCACGCAAAAACCCGCGGTGATCCTCATGGCGGGGCTGCAGGGCGCGGGCAAGACAACCATGTGCGGCAAGCTGGGCGCCTATATCCATAAGCACTACGGCAAGAGCGTGCTGCTCGCCGCGTGCGATATCTATCGTCCCGCCGCGATTACGCAATTGCAGATCGTCGGCGAAAAGCTCGATATTCCCGTCTACGAGCACGGCACGCAAAACCCCGTGCTCACCGCAAAGGAAGCGATCGCCGAAGCGAAGCGCAAATTCATCGATGTCGTGATCGTCGATACCGCAGGCCGCCTGCACATCGACGCGGATATGATGGAGGAACTCAAGAAGATTCGCGACGCGGTCAATCCCGCGGAGATCCTGCTTGTCGTAGACGCGATGACGGGGCAGGACGCCGTCAACGTCGCAAAGAGTTTTCATGAGACCATCGCGCTCACGGGCGTCATCCTCACAAAGCTGGACGGAGACACGCGCGGCGGCGCCGCGCTCTCGGTGCGCTCCGTGACCGGAAAGCCGATCAAATTCTCCGGTATCGGCGAGAAGCTGACGGATATCGAGCCGTTTCATCCCGACCGGATGGCGAGCCGCATCCTCGGCATGGGAGACATGCTGACGCTCATCGAGAAGGCGCAAAACGCGTTCGACGAGAAAAAAGCGCTCGAGATGGCCGAGAAGATGAAGACCAACGCGTTTACGCTGGACGATTTTCTGGACCAGATGGAGCAGATGAAGAACCTCGGCTCCATGGAAGACCTCATGAAGATGATCCCCGGCATGGATGCAAGCAAACTCGGCGGGGCGCAGATCGACGAAAAACAGATGGCGCGCACGAAGGCGATCATCCAGAGCATGACAAAGGCGGAGCGGAAAGATCCCGAGATCCTCACCGCGAGCCGCAGAAAGCGCATCGCGCGCGGCAGCGGCACGAGCGTGCAGGAGGTCAACCGGCTGATGAACCAGTTCAACGCCTCAAAGCAACTCATGAAGCAGATGTCCGGGCGGATGAAAAAGGGCAAGCGGGGCGGACTCCCGTTCGGGTTCTAGTGCACGGCATTCCATTGGCGAATCACGTTATAACGTATTCGATATAAAAAAACAAAAGAAAATATTTGGAGGAAGCAGACAATGCTCAAGATCAGACTGCGCCGCATGGGCGCGAAGAAAGCCCCGTTCTACCGTATCGTGGTTGCGGATTCCCGCGCACCGCGTGACGGCGCATTCGTCGAAGAGATCGGCTACTACAACCCCCTCTCGAACCCCGTCGAGCTGACCGTGAACAACGAGCACGCGGCGGAATGGATCAAGAAGGGCGCGCAGCCGACGGAAACCGTTCGCGCGCTGCTGAAGAAGAGCGGCGCCATCGAGTGAGGCAATCATGATGGAGGAACTCGTACGCTTCATCGCGAAAAACCTCGTCGATGAGCCGGACTCCGTGAAGGTCGAAACGCGGGAGGAAGGGGACACGGTTGTGATCTCCCTCTCCGTTGCGCCCGGCGACATGGGCAAAGTCATCGGCAGACAGGGGCGCATCGCAAAAGCGATCCGCACGGTCGTCAAAGCCGCGAGCGTCCGCGAAGACAAAAAATACATGGTGGATATCGTCGAGCAATAACGCTTGCGCGATTGCTGCCCGCGTTGGATTTTTCGCGCGGGCAGGCGCACCGGGAACAGGTACGGTCATTTGAGAAACGAGTATCTGCGCGTCGGCCAGATCGTCCGCGTGCATGGCGTGCACGGAGATGTGAAAATCATCCCCTTAACGGACGATCCGGCACGGTTTCGCCAGCTGAAAACGGCATATCTCGAAACGACGGCAGGCGCATATGCGCCTGTTGCGGTAACAAGCGCGCGTTTTTTGCCGGACGCGGTGTTGCTGCATCTGGAAGGGTACGATACGGTCGAGCGCGCGGAGACGCTCAAGAACGTCTACCTCTGCGTGAGCCGCGACAACGCCGTGAAGCTGCGAAAGGACACGTATTTTATCGTGGACTTGATCGGTTGTGAGACGTTTGATACCAACGGCAAGGCGTATGGCAAACTCACGGATGTGCTGGAGACCGGCGCGCACGACGTCTACGAGATCGAGCGGGGAAAGCTTCTCGTGCCCGCGCTGAAAAAACTCCTGCACGAGGTGGATATCGAAAACGGGCGCATCGTATTTGACGCGCAGGTGCTGGAGGAGGTCGGCTGCTTTGCAGATTGACATCCTGACGCTGTTTCCGGAGATGTTTGAGGGCGTGCTCTCGGCGAGTATGCTCGGCCGCGCGCAGGCAAGCGGACTTCTTGATATTCGTGTGCACAACATACGCGACTACACGGACAATAAGCACAAAAAGGCCGACGATTATCCCTTCGGCGGCGGCGCGGGGCTCGTCATGATGGCGCAGCCCATCTATGACTGCATGGACGCCGTGCTCGAAGGAGAAACGGCGCATCGCATTCTCCTGACGCCGCGCGGACGCACGCTGAACCAGAAGATTGCGCGGGAACTCTGCGTAAAGGATCGGCTCGTCCTGCTCTGCGGGCACTACGAGGGTGTGGACGAGCGCGTGATGGAGATCGTCGACGACGAGATCTCGATCGGAGACTATGTGCTCACCGGCGGGGAATTGCCCGCGATGGTGCTCATCGACTGCGTCAGCCGCCTGATTCCGGGCGTGCTGGGCAGCGAAGCGAGCGCGGAGGACGAGTCCTTTTCCGAAGATCTGCTGGAATATCCGCAATATACGCGGCCGGCTAGCTTTCGCGGCATGGACGTGCCGGAGATTTTGCTCAATGGCCATCATGCGAAGATTCAGGCCTGGCGGCAGGAGCAGGCACGGCTCAAGACAGCGCTGAACCGGCCGGATCTTTTACAGGAGAGCACCGAAAAGGGCGAAACGATCGAAGCGCCGGACGACGCCTGGCTGTAAGTCGGGCGCGGGCAATACGAAATCATCGGCAGTCCTGCTGACGGATTGCCTTGTTTTTTGGAATAAGGAGAAACGCCGGTTCCGGCGTACACACACATGAAAGAGACCGCAAAAGGCACGTTAGCCATGATTGTAACCGCCCTCTTATGGAGCATCGGCGGTATTTTTATCAAGCTTGTCCCGTGGAACCCGCTCGCCATCGCAGGCCTTCGCGGTGTGCTCGGTGGGCTCGTGATGTATGTCTACCTGCGTGCGCGCGGCATCAGGCCCGTGATCAACAAGGACTCGGTCAAGATCGCGGTTGCGCTCGCGGGGGTATGCACCACGTTCGTCGCGGCAAACAAGCTGACCACGGCGGCCAACGCCATCGTCATTCAATACTGCGCGCCGGTGTATGTTTTGCTCTATATCGCGTTTGTGCAGAAGAAAAAGCTGCGTCCGCTTGATTTCGCTGTGGTGCCGATCACGATTCTCGGTGTGCTGCTTTGCTTCATCGGCCAGATGGGAAAAGGCCGCCTGATCGGAGATATCATCGCGCTTATCTCCGGTATGTTCTTTGCCGCGATGTTTATCACAAGCGAAGGCGTATCCGACCAGACGCGCGCAAGCGGAATCATGCAAGGGCAGTTTTTGACCGCGATCATCGGCTTACCCGTGTTCTTCGCCACGCGCCCTGTGTTTACCGCGCAGGCGATCGGCGGGATCCTGATCCTCGGCATCTTCCAGATCGGGATCGCGTACGTGCTCTACAGCATCGCCATCAAACGCGCGTCCCTGTTGACCTGTTCGCTGCTTGCCGTTTTGGAGCCGCTCTTGAACCCTGTCTGGGTGTTTCTCTTCGCCGGCGAAAACCCGGGTGCATGGTCCATCATCGGCGGCGTGATCGTCGTGGCGGCCATCACGTTCTGGTATGTGTATGACGCGCGGCATCCGCAGGTGCAGACACATGCGGAAACCGAGCCAAACCCCGCATAAAATCAGGAAAAACGGCTTGCAATGCGGCAGGAGAATGTGTTATAATCGCGTTTGTGACATCGGGCGGTCCTCTGTTCTGCTTTTGAAGTATGAACGCCTGGCAAACTGAAAGGAGAATATTTCAAAATGTCGAACATCATTTCCGAACTCGAAAAAGAACAACTGCGGTCCGACCTGCCTGCGCTTGAGGTTGGCGACTCCGTCCGCGTCTTCGTGAAGGTTATCGAAGGTAACCGCGAACGCCTCCAGAACTTTGAGGGCGTCGTCATCAAGATTCAGGGTGGCGGCGTGCGCAAGAGCTTTACCGTCCGCCGCATTTCATACGGCGTCGGCGTGGAAAGAACTTTCCCGTACAACAGCCCGCGCATCGGCCGTATCGAAGTCATCCGCCACGGCGTTGTGCGCCGCGCGAAGCTCTTCTATCTGCGCGACCTCTCCGGTAAAGCCGCGAAGATCCGCGAGCGCATCGAAGACAAGAGAAACGACTAAGCAAATCATAATGGGATCAAACCCCTCTGCCGAAACAGGCACCGGGGTTTTTCCATATTTGGAGGGAATGAATCATGCCTGCCATCAACTGGTATCCGGGACATATGACGAAAACGCGCCGTATGCTGCAGGAAAACATGAAGATGATCGACGTCGTGGTCGAAATTCTCGACGCGCGCGCGCCGCTCGCTTCGCGCAATCCGGATTTTGACGATCTCTTCGCGGGGAAAGCGCGCGTGGTGCTGCTCAACAAGAGCGACCTCGCGGATTCCAACGCGACGAAGCGCTGGATTACGCACTACAATAAACGCGGGATCGAAGCCGCGGGCATCTCCGCTACGGGCGGCTCGGCGAAAAAGATCGCCGTGGCGCTGATTGAGAAAGCGGCGAAGCCCCGCGTGGATGCGATGAAGGCAAAGGGCGTCAACAAGGTCGTGCGCTGCATGATCGTCGGGATCCCCAACGTCGGCAAGAGCACGCTGATCAACCGCATCGCGGGGCAGAACCGCGCGGAGGTCGGGGACAGGCCGGGGGTCACGCGCGGCAAGCAATGGGTGAAGATCACGCCGTATCTGGAACTCATGGATACGCCCGGCATGCTCTGGCCCAAGCTGGAGGATCAGGAACTCGCGAAGCATCTTGCGTTTCTCGGCTCCATCAAGGATGAGGTCATGGACAGCGAGGAGCTGGCGCTCGACCTGCTCGCGCTTCTGCAGGCGATGTCTCCCGCGCAGGTGACGGAGCGCTACGGCAAGCTCACGCCCGAAACGCCGAAGGAAGACCTGCTCAAGGCGGTCTGCCTCAGCCGCGGATTCCTGCTGCGCGGAGGCGAGCTGGACACCGAGCGCGCCGCGCATGTCACGCTGGACGAGTTTCGCGCGGGCAAGGTTGCGCGCGTGACGCTGGAGCAGCCGGAGGCCGCTCTGTGACGCGCATGCCGGAGACGGAACGCCTGCGGATACTCTGCGAGCCCGATCGCGCGCTCTGGGCCCAGGAGGGCGTGATGCTCGCGGGGATGGACGAAGTCGGCAGAGGCCCGCTCGCGGGGCCTGTCGTCGTCTGCTGCGCCGCGATGCCCCAGGAGCCGCTGATCGAGCGCGTGAACGATTCAAAACAGCTCAGCGAAAAGCGCAGGGAGCAGCTCTATCCGGTTTTGACCGACCGCGCGCTGGGCTATGCGACGGCGTGGGTGTTTCCGGATGTGATCGAGGAAATCAATATATTGGAGGCGACGAAGCGCGCGTTCGAGCAGGCGTTTGCACGGATGCCGATCCGGGTGACGGACGTGCTGATCGACGCGCTGACCGGGTTGAACATTCCCGCGCGGCAGCACCCGATCATCCACGGCGACGCGCTGAGCTACAGCATCGCCTGCGCTTCGATCATCGCGAAGGTGGAGCGGGATCGATATATGGCGGAGCAGGACGCGTTGTATCCGGAATATGGGTTTGCCAGAAACAAAGGCTACGGAACGGCGGAACATTTTGCGGCGATCCGGAAATACGGCCCCTGTCCGATCCACCGCAGAAGCTTTCTGCGGAAATATCTATGAGCACGACGGCGGTCGGCAGAGGAGCGGAGGCGCGCGCCGAGACATACCTCAAGGAACGGGGTTACCAGCTCATACGCAGGAACTACCGAAGCGGGCCGAGGGAGATCGACCTGATCATGCAGGTCGGCTGTACGGTCGTGTTTGTGGAGGTCAAGGCGCGTGCAAAGACCGGCTATGGCACGCCCGCGGAGGCGGTAACGCTTGCGAAGCGGCGGCTTTTGACGCTTGCCGCGGAGGCATACCTGATCGAAAACGGACTGCAGGATGTGCCCGCACGATTCGACGTGGTGGAGATCTACCTTGGCACGGATCAAATCCGGCACATCGAAAATGCGTTCGACGCGACATGAGGGCGGACTCTTTCCCCGTGCGTTTCCCTGCAAAAAAATGCATGACACAAAAATGACAAGCTCAGTCCGCATCCGTGCGGTTGAGCTTTTGTTTGATTGTGGTATACTGTTTTGGAATTCATAAACCCTTTTTTGGATGAAGAAAGGACTTGTTTGTGCGTAAACTGCTGACAATCCTGCTATTATTGTGCCTGCTGTGCGTGCCCGCGCTGGCGCTGGCTGACAACGGCGATCAACTCACGGGCGAAGAACTGCTGTACAACGGCGATTTTTCGGTCTACGCGGAGAGCGCGTCCCTGCCCGCAGGCTGGGAGCTCAGCGCGTATCTCAACGATGCGGACAGCGTCAGCGCGACGCTTGCGAGCGAAGATGGAATTTCGCAGATCGTGCTGAGCAACTGGGTGGGCAACGACGCGCGCGTCACGCAAGAAGTCGCGGTGCAGCCCAGCACCGTCTATCGCCTGAGCGCGGAGATCCGCACCAGCGGCGTGGAATACGGCACGGGCGCAAATCTTTCCGTCGACAACTACCCCATCGACGGGACATACTGCTATTCGGAAAATCTGTTTGGCTCGGACGCCTGGCGCGCGGTTGCGCTCTATTTCCGCACGGGCGCGGAGCAGACGAAGATCAACGCCGCGCTGCGGCTCGGCGGATATGGTACGACCGCAATCGGCACGGCGGAGTTCCGGAACGTTTCGCTCTATGAATGCGTTGCGACGGATGCAAGGATTGTCGATCTCGCGACCGAAAACGGCACGGTATCCAGTCAGGGGGATGCAAGCGAAGCGGAAGCTGCGAAAACCACGGCAAATGATCCGCTGTATCTGGCGCTCGCGTTTACCATTGCGCTTGGCGCGGGGTTCGTGTGGTTTTATCGAAACGATATGCGATATGCCGCACGCTTATCCGAAACGGTGGGGCGCCCGCAGCTTGCGCTCATGATCATATTGCTCGGTGCGTTCGTGCTCCGCGCGGTGCTTTCCATCCTGTTCTACGGGCATCCGACAGATATCAATTGCTTCATGGCCTGGGGCAATATGGTGATCGAACAGGGGCCGCAAAATTTCTATACCAGCGGTGCGTTTGCGGACTATCCGCCGGGGTATATGTATCTCTGCGGCGCGCTCGCGGGCATCTGCAAGCTGCTTGGCATCCCGTACGGGACGGACGCGATGGCGCTGCTCTTCAAGATGCCGTCTACATTTGCCGATCTTGCGACGGTCTATCTGCTCTATCGGCTCGCGAAGAAGACCCGCCTCGGCGAACGGGGCGCGCTGATCATCGCGGGCGCTTATGCCTTCACGCCGACGCTGATGTTCGTCTCCGGCGCATGGGGACAGATCGACTCCGTCCTCGCGCTGATCATTGCGCTGACGATCTGGCTGCTGCAAGGCGATAAACGCATCCTCGCGGGTGCGGTCTACGGCCTCGGCATCCTCATGAAGCCGCAGGCGCTGATGTTCGGGCCGATTCTCGCGGTTGCGTTCGTGCTCGATATCATCGATCATCGCGCGCAATGGAAGAAAAAACTGATAGAGACCGTGCTCGCGGTCGTCGCCGCGCTTGCGGTACTCTTTGTGCTTTCGCTCCCGTTCAAGGGGAGCCAGGATACCTGGTGGCTGATCGGAAAATATCGTTCGACCGCGAGTTCCTATCACTATGTCTCCATCGAAGCGTTTAACTTCGGCTCGCTGCTCGGCTGGAACTGGAAGACAGCGGATACGCTGATCCTCGGCATTCCATACTATCGATTCGGCATGGTCATGATTGTTTTGTCCGTGCTGTTCTCGGCCGTGCTCTACTTCTTTGGCAGAAAGCGCAGCCGCGGCGCGCTCTATCTTGCGGCCGCGCTCGGCGTTCTGCTGATCTTTACGTTCGGGCACTATATGCACGAGCGGTATATGATTCCCGCACTTTTGCTGCTTCTCGTCGCTTATCTCTACTATGGCGATAGGCGGCTGCTTGCGGTCTTTGGCGGGCTTTCGGCGGTTTCGCTGCTGAATGCCGCCTGCGCGTATTACGTGGTCAACCACACGGCCGCGCGCGGGACACTCTACGACATCATCACATTCGTCGGTTCTCTCGCGATGGTGACGCTTACGGTCTATCTGAGCGTGATATCGGTGCAGATTCTCGCGCTGGATCAAATGCCGGAGCAGCTGCGCGCGCAGGAAGCGCCGAAGAAGCGCGTTTCGCGCCGCACGTCGATTTTGCCGGGATTGCCAACGGATAACAAACTGCACTATTCCACGCGGGACATACTGTTTGTGCTTGGCATCACGCTGGTCTATGGCGTGGTTGCGCTCACCAATCTCGGCTCCACCAGCGCGCCGCAGACCTACTGGTACAGCGAACGAGCGGGCGAGAGCGTGACGGTGCGCTTTGAGAAAAGCGAGCATGTCGCGGCGTACAGCGTATACGGCAACATCGACGACGACGGAACCCTTTTGATCTCCACGCCGGATGGACACGAGGAGACGTTTACGCAGACGTATGACGACATGTTCCGCTGGAAGAAGGTCTCGACGGATTTTGTAGGAGATACGGTGACGCTCTCGCTCTATTCCGGCTCGCTCAAGCTCAACGAGATCGCGTTCTTCGACGTCAACGACGAGCAGATCCCGGTGACGCTTGTCGGCGCAGCGGGTTCGCAGGCGAATTTGTTTGACGAACAGGACACCGTCTCCGCGACGCCGAGCTATTTCAACGGCATGTATTTTGACGAGCTGTATCATGCGCGAACCGCTTATGAGCATCTCAACAACCTTGCTCCCTATGAAAACTCCCATCCGCCGCTGGGCAAGATCTTCATCATGCTCGGCGTATGGGCATTCGGGATGACGCCGTTTGGCTGGCGCGTGGTGGGCGCGCTGTTCGGCATCGGTATGCTGCCGGTGCTGTATGCCTTCGGCAAGCGGCTCATGAAAAACTCCAACTATGCTCTGGTGCTGACCGCGTTGTTTGCGTTTGACTTCATGCACTTTACGCAGACGCGGATTGCGACGATCGACGTCTACTCCGTGTTCTTCATCCTGCTGATGTACTATTATATGTATCAGTACATCACGATGAACTTCTTTGCCGACGGGCTGAAAAAAACGCTCAAGCCGCTTGCGCTTTCGGGTCTGTTCTTCGGCATCGGCGCCGCGTGCAAGTGGACGAGCATCTACGCGGGCGCTGGGCTTGCCGTACTGCTGGCTGGCTCGCTGATCGCGCGGTATCTTGATTATATGCACGTCAACGCGCGTGACAACGACGCGGACGAGGCACGGGTGAAGGAATTCTGGCCGCTCTGTATCAAGACGCTGCTGTGGTGCCTGCTGTTCTTTGTCGCGATTCCGTTCGCGATCTACTTTGCTTCCTATCTGCCCTACTATCTCTACGAATCCGGGCAAAGCGCAGGCTATGGCGTTTCGGATCTGTTCAAGACGTTCGGGCACTATCAGGAGTTTATGTACAGCTACCACAGCAACCTGAACGCGACGCATCCCTACCAGTCGAGCTGGTATTCCTGGCCGTTTACGCTCAAGCCCATGTGGTACTATTTCAACAGCTATATCACCCCGGATCGCGTCTCGACGCTCAGCGCGTCCGGCAATCCCGCTGTCTGGTGGGTATCTTCCATCGGCGCGGTTGCGCTCTTGTGGGCGCGGCTGAGCAAGCGCGTCCTTCCGGATCGCGCGCTGCAGATCTTCTGCGTCGGCATACTCGCAAACTTCCTGCCCTGGGTGCTGGTGACGCGCTGCACGTTTATCTACCACTTCTTTGCGACCGTGCCGTTTATCCTGATGGCGACGGTATACGCGCTGCAGAAGCTCGAGCAGCGCTATCCCGAGGCGCACTTCCTCAAGTGGTTCTGGGTCGGGTTTGCCGTGCTGTTTTTTGTGCTGCTCTATCCCGGTATCTCCGGCCTTGCGGTTCCGGCCGATTGGGCGGCGTTCATCTCCAAACTGCCCGGAGGGAAACTGATGTATGGCGCATAACGAGGAGGCGAAGCGCACGCTTCGCCAGATGGCGAAGTTTGCCGTCGTTGGTGTGCTGAACACGCTGGTCGACTTCGCGGTGTTTCAGGCGCTGAACCTGACGCTTGGCTGGGTCTATGCTGCGCAGGTGATCGGCTATACCTTCGGCGTGATCAACAGCTATCTGTGGAACAGCAACTGGACGTTCCGGGCACAGCGCACGCGCTCGCTCCGGGAGATCACGCTGTTTCTGCTGGTCAACCTTTTGTCGCTCGGCGTTTCGCTCGGCATGATCTGGCTGCTTCGCGAGACGGTCGGTATTACGAACGAATGGGCCGCACGCTGGATGCCGCTTGCGCTGGCGGGCTTTGTCAAAGGGGATACGATCTGCAAGCTCATCGCAACCGGATTCGCCATCGCGGTCAATTACCTCGGCAACCGCCTATTTGTGTTTCGGAAAAAACCGGACGCTTCCGAGCGGGCTCGGGCGGAAAACGAGGATTAAACACGAAAAAATCGAAACATATTTTGTCGAAAAAGCGCCATATGCCAGGCGCTTTTCGTGTATACTAAACATAACCGTGAAACGACGGGAATACGCGAGAGGAAACACAAGCACATTATGCTATCGCGCATCAAAAGCCACGGTCTCAACGGGATTGGCGGGTATGCCGTACAGGTAGAAACCGACATCGCAAACGGGCTGCCCGCATTCGAAATCGTCGGCTTGCCGGACGCCGCGGTCAAAGAATCGCGCGAGCGTGTACGTGCGGCGATCAAGAACGCGGGCTTTCTTTTTCCCGCATCGCGGATTACGGTAAATCTTGCGCCTGCGGACATGCGAAAGGAAGGCGCGGTATACGATCTACCCGTCGCGCTGTCTATCCTTGCCGCGTCCGGCCAGCTCGGAACCAACCTGAAACCATCGTTTGTAACGTTCGGTGAGCTGGGATTGGACGGCGGCGTGCGCGCGATAGCGGGCGTACTTCCGATGGTGATTGACGCCTTCTCCAAGGGCGAGACCGTCTTCGCCGTGCCGGAAGGGAACGCCGAGGAGGCGGCTTATGTGGAAGGCGTGACCATCTTACCCGTGGCTACGCTCTCGCAGTTGTGTGAGCATATACGGGGTGACGCGCAGATCCAACCGCATCCGACCGAGCGCTGGCAGGGTAGTGATCAGCGATACGCAACCGACTTTTGCGAGATCAAGGGCCAGCAGGGCGCGAAACGGGCGGCAGAGATCGCCATCGCGGGCGGGCACAATATCCTGCTCATCGGCACGCCCGGCGCGGGGAAGACCATGCTCGCGCGGGCAATTCCGTCGATACTGCCGCAGCTGACCTATGAGGAATCGCTCGAGATCACAAAGATACACTCCATCACAGGCGCGACGAAGGGACGCGGCATGATTCGGGAGCGCCCGTTTCGCGCGCCGCACCACGGGGCCTCCGGCGCGGCGCTCGTCGGAGGCGGAAACCGTGCCATGCCGGGCGAGATCAGCCTCGCGCACTATGGCGTGCTCTTCCTCGACGAGCTGCCGGAGTTTCAGCACAACGTGCTGGAGGCACTGCGCCAGCCGCTGGAGGACGGATTCATCACCGTCAGCCGGGCGGCGGCGACGGCGACCTACCCCGCGGAATTCGTTCTGGTCGCCGCGATGAACCCTTGCCCGTGCGGAAATCATGGATCCAGGATTCACCCCTGCCGCTGTGCCAAGAGCCAGATTGAGCGGTATCGCGGACGCATTTCGGGACCTTTACTCGATCGCATCGATATTCAGATCGAAATGCCGGAGGTAGGCTTCCTCGAACTCGCCGAAAAAACCGTCGGAGAACCCTCCGCCGTCATCCGCTCCCGCGTGGAGGCGGCGCGCGCAACGCAGAGGAAGCGCTTTTCCGAAGACGGGATTTTGCTCAACGCGCAGATGAATTCGAAACTCATCAAGCGGTATTGCGCGCCGGATGCCGCGAGCGAGCAGCTGCTTGCGCGGGCGTATGCGGAGCTAAAGCTCTCCGCGCGCGCCTATCAGCGCATCCTGAAGGTCGCGCGGACGATTGCGGATGTCGAAGGATCGGAGCAGATATCGCTTGCGCACTATGCCGAGGCGATTCAGTATCGCAGCCTCGATCAAAGCGGAAGGGACGCGTAACGGCATGGCGCGGGAAATGACGGCGGAAGAGGCGGCGCGGCTCTGGCTGAATTACGGCACGGAGTACAATTCCAGCTTGTTTCAGAAGATTGGCGCGCGTTTTGGTTCTCTGGCGGAGGCAAAGTACGGGTTTGAATCCGGTGAGGAGACGTTTGCCGCGCTGCCGGAGCGCGTGCGCGCGCGGCTGAACGAAGCGCGAGCGGCAGGATTCCTCGAGCGCTTTGTGGATCAGATGGAGAAAAAGCGGATTCGCTTTACCTATCCGGGGGAAGAGCGCTTTCCGCGGCTGCTCGCGGAGATTCCCAACCTGCCGAGCGTACTCTACTATATCGGAACGATCGAACCCGATCCTGACCTTGCAATTGCCGTGATCGGCTCCCGCCATCCGACCAAATATGGCGTCGAGGTCGCAAAGACGTTTGGTTATGCGCTTGCTTCGGCAGGCGCGCTTGTGGTCTCCGGCCTCGCGGAAGGGATCGACGCCTATGCGGCCCGCGGCGCGCTGGATGCAGAGCACGCCGTCTGCCCGACGCTTGCGGTGCTCGGCTGCGGGGTGGATGTGGTATATCCGAAGTCAAACGAGAGGCTCTATGACGAGATCATTGCGCGCGGCGCGGTGGTTTCCGAGTTTTTGCCAGGCACACAAGTGGAGCGGTACCATTTTCCGATTCGAAATCGCATCATGAGCGGCCTTGCGCACGGCACGCTCGTCGTCGAGGCCGCTGAGCGCAGCGGCACATCCATCACCGCGGGGTATGCGCACGACCAGGGCAGGGAGGTGTTCGCCGTGCCTGGTCGCATCGGGGACGAGAAGAGCGCGGGGCCAAACGGCATGATCGCGCGTGGCGAGGCGAAGCCCGTATTCTCGCCGGAGGAGATCCTGTCGGAGTTTTCCTTCCTGCACGTGCCGGCAGAAACGCGCCCGAGCGCAAACGTCGTTCTGCTTTCCTCGCTGGAACCGGAGCAGCGCGCCATCTGCAGACTGCTCAAGAACGGCGAGATGAGCTTTGACGAGCTTTGTGATTCACTCACGCTACCGATCGGAACGATGAATGCGCGGTTGACGGAACTGCAATTCTCCGGCATTCTTCAAAATTTGCCCGGCAGGCGGTATAGCATCGATACCGAACGCGTAAAGCTGAAAGATATTTAATTAAATAAACAGTTAGAATATAAATTATAACAGTATATCTGGCCTGACCAGCCATACGGCGATCGCACGGTCCATGCGTGTGCTTCTCGCGGTGGGCTGCGCAGGCTTTTGCTGTATCAGCGGAATCCGTGCAAGAGAGTATATAATAGAAGAAATTTCTGGAACCGCAGGATCAAGGCTTCAAATGAACGGATTTCTGATAAAAAAATCGCCCAAAACCAATCGATTTTGACGTGAAACGATCGCATTTCAAAAGATTACTCTTGACAGAATTGCATTATTTCGGAATAATGAAGCAGTTGCCGGACAAATTGTACGCCTATCGCGCGTACAGAGCGCATCTGCGATGTTCCGGCGGGAGGAATGCAATGTCGGAAACCCTCGTCATCGTCGAGTCGCCCGCAAAGGCCAAGACGATCGGTAAATTTTTAGGAAGCAAATACAAGGTAGTCGCGTCCAACGGACACGTGCGCGATCTGCCGAAAAGCCAGCTTGGCGTGAAGATTGAAAACAACTTCGAGCCGAAGTACATCACCCTGCGCGGCAGGGGCGATGTGCTGGAGCGCATCCGCAAAGAGGCGAAGTCCGCGGAGAAAGTGTACCTCGCGACCGACCCTGACCGTGAAGGCGAGGCCATCAGCTGGCATCTCGCGCAGGTGCTCAACCTCGACGAGACGAGCAAATGCCGCATCGTGTTCAACGAGATTACATCTACCGCGGTCAAGAATTCGATCAAGGGCGCGCGGGCGATCGATATGCGTCTCGTCAACGCGCAGCAGGCGCGCCGCATCCTTGACCGGCTCGTCGGCTACGAGATCAGCCCGATTCTCTGGCGCAAGGTGCGAAAGGGGCTTTCGGCCGGACGCGTGCAGAGCGTCGCCACCCGCATCATCTGCGACCGTGAGAGCGAGATTCGCGATTTTGTGCCGGAGGAATACTGGAACATCTCCGCGAAGCTGCGCGAACTCGCGACGAAAAAGACGTTTGACGCTAAATATTACGGTGAGAACGGCACAAAGCGCGATCTGTGCAACGAGACGGACGCAAAAGAGGTGCTCTCGCGCATTCACGATCAGCTGTTTACCATTACGGAGGTCAAGGAGGGCGTGAAATCGCGCCATCCCGCGCCGCCGTTTACGACGAGCAGCCTTCAGCAGGAAGCGTCCCGCAAGCTCGGCTTCACCACCAAACGCACGATGATGATCGCGCAGCAGCTCTATGAAGGCATCGACATCGGCGGCAAGGGCTCGGTTGGTTTGATCTCCTATATCCGTACGGATTCCGTTCGCATCGCAAACGAGGCGCAGCAGTCTGCGCGCGCGTTTATCGCGGGGCGTTTCGGCGAGGTCTATATCCCCGAAAAACCGAATTTTTATAAAGGGCGCGACGGCGCACAGGATGCGCACGAGGCAATCCGCCCGACGAGCGTGGACCACGAACCCGCCGCGATCAAAGACCATCTCACGGGCGAGCAGTTCCGCCTGTATAAACTCATCTACGAGCGCTTCCTCGCAAGCCAGATGAGCGACGCGACCTTCGCCACCACGCAGGTGACACTGGACTGCGCGGGAGCGACCTTCCGCGCCAACGGCATCCGCACGATCTTCGACGGCTTTACGGTGATCTATACCGAAGGGCGCGACGACGCGCAGGAGAAGGAGACCACGCTGCCGGAGCTCGCGACTGGCGAGACCTGCAAGGCGGAGAAGATCGAACACGAACAGAAATTCACACAGCCGCCGCCCCGCTATACAGAGGCCACGCTGGTCAAGGCGCTGGAAGAAAAGGGAATCGGACGGCCGAGCACCTATTCGCCGACGATCTCCACGATCGTGGAGCGCGGTTATATCGCGCGGGAAAAGAAGCAGCTGGTGCCGACGGAGCTGGGCTTCGTCGTCAACCGCTTCATGATGGATAACTTTGATGAGATCGTAGACGTGCAGTTCACCGCAGGCATGGAGAACGAACTCGACGGCGTGGAGGAGGACAAGGTTGGCTGGGCGGACGTGCTCGGAAAATTCTACGGCCCGTTCCACGAAAAGGTCGCCATCGCGCTGGAAAAAGCGCCGCCGGAGAAGATCCCGGACGAGGTTTCGGACGTGGTCTGCGAAAAATGCGGTGCCATGATGGTCTATAAGATCGGTCGCTTCGGCAAATTCCTCGCCTGCCCAAATTTTCCCACCTGCCGGAACACGAAAGCGATCGTCGAGAAGATCGACGTGCCGTGCCCGAAGTGCGGCGCCGCGCTGATTAAAAGAAAGAGCAAGCGCGGGAAGGTGTTCTACGGCTGCGAAAAATACCCGGAGTGCGACTTTGTCTCCTGGGACAAGCCCACGAAGATGCCCTGCCCGCAGTGCGGCGGGCTGATGGTTCAGAAGATCGGCCAAAACGGCAGTTATATCGCATGCACCAAAAAGGAGTGCGGCTATATCCACCGCAGCGCGAAGAAGGGCAAGGACGAAAAAGAGGCCGAAGCCGAATAATCGCAGGCATGCGACTGTTAGAGGTTATACGGAAGAACATGGATAAGGATGATACGAATGACGCAACAGCGCGTGCGCGTCATCGGCGCGGGCCTCGCCGGATGTGAGGCGGCCTATCAGCTCGCCGAACGCGGAATCCCCGTCGATCTATATGAAATGAAACCGCAAAAGATGTCCCCGGCTCACCACAGCGGGGACTTTTGCGAGTTGGTCTGCAGCAACTCCCTGCGCTCCGACCGGATTGAAAACGCGGTTGGCTTATTAAAGGCGGAGCTGCGGCTTTTGGGCTCGCTCGTGCTCCGCGCGGCGGACGAGACGCGCGTTCCCGCAGGCGGCGCGCTCGCGGTCGACCGCGAGGGATTTTCCGCGCGGATCACCGGCATTATCCGAACGCACCCGAACATCACGATCCACAGCGAGGAAGCGACCTCCATCCCCGAAGCGCCCGCAATCATCGCCACGGGGCCGCTGACGAGCGACGCGCTGGCGGAGGATATCGCCCGCCTCACGGGAGAGCCGCTGCATTTTTACGACGCGGCGGCTCCCATCGTCACCTATGACTCGCTGGATAGGAGCAAGGTGTTTCGCGCCTCGCGATACGGCAGGGGGGATGATTACCTCAACTGTCCGATGACGCGCGAGGAATATGAGGCGTTTTACCGCGCGCTGATCGGCGCCGAAACGGCGGAGTTGCACGAGTTTGAAACACCGCGCGTGTTCGAAGGCTGCATGCCGGTCGAGGTCATGGCAAAGCGCGGCGAGCAGACGCTCTGCTTTGGCCCGCTCAAACCCGTCGGGCTTGAGGTGGCCGGCAAGGAGCCGTACGCGGTCGTGCAGCTGAGGCAGGACGACAAGGACGGCAGGCTTTTTAACCTCGTGGGCTTTCAGACGAATCTCAAGTTCGCCGAGCAGCGG
>CAYPEV010000022.1:0-16515 GCA_964409605.1 uncultured Christensenella sp.
CTCCATCGCCTCCCGCAGGGCGCGGTTTGCCGAGACGCCGCCCGCGAGCGCGAGCTTTTTCCCCGCCTCGCCGGCCTGCGCCTTTGCCGCGCGGACGGATTTTTCCGCGAGGATATCCACAACCGTCTTTTGAAACGATGCGGCGAGATCCGCAAGGTCGACCGCTTCGCCCGCCTGGCGCGCATTGTGCAGCCGGTTGACCACGGCGGTCTTGATGCCGGAGAAACTGAAATCGTATCCTTCCCCTTCGTTGAACGCAGAGCGGAAGCGATAGCGGGTCGGATCGCCTTCTTTGGCGAGCTTCTCCAGATTCGGTCCGCCGGGATACGGCAGCCCCAGCACGCGCGCGACCTTGTCAAACGCCTCGCCCGCCGCGTCGTCCCGCGTGCGCCCGATCAGGCGATAGCGCTCGTTTTCCTCGACGGCAATGATGTGGCTGTGCCCGCCGGATGCCACGAGGCAGGTAAACGGCGGCGTAAGGTCCGGATCGCTCAGATAATTCGCCGCGATATGGGCCGCGATATGATGCACGCCGAGAAACGGCAGCCCTGCCGCATACGCAAGCCCCTTTGCATAGCTTAGTCCCACCAGCAGCGCGCCGACAAGCCCAGGCCCGTTGGTCACCGCCACCGCGTCGAGCTCAGGCAGAGTAAGCCCGGACTCCTCCAGCGCCAGGCGCACCACGGAGCCGATCTTTTGCACATGGCTTCGCGAGGCGATCTCCGGCACCACGCCGCCGAAGGGCACGTGCAGCGGAATCTGCGTGTGTACGACGTTGGAGAGCACGCGCCGCCCGTCTTCCACCACGGCCGCCGCGGTCTCGTCACAGGAGGTTTCAATTGCAAGGATGCGCACATGCGGCTTTTGCCGGAGCTGCTCCAGCTTTTGCGCAACTGCGCTTTCATAGTGTGTCATGTTTCATAAACCAACTTACAGTTTGATCGTTCCACATGCGGCCGCCTGCGCAGAGCCGCAAAAATCCAACTTCTGTCAATCGTCCAGAAAGCCCGTGTCGTCGTGCACGTTCGCCTTCTTCTTCTGCGGCCTTTCCTCGTTCTGGGCCGGCTTTGCCGGACGCGGGGCCGCCTGCTCGCGGCTCGCGCGCGCTTCACGCGCGGCTGCCTGCGCGGGCTTTGGCTGCTCTTGTACGGCGGATTGCGCGGCCTGCGCCGCAGCCTGCGCGGCTGCGCGCTTTTTAGCAATACGTGCCGCGCGGAGGCGTTCCTGCTCCGCAGCTTCCGCGGCTTCCTCCGCCTCCGCCTGTTTCTTCGCCTTATGGGCGGAGATGCGCGCGCGCTTTTCGGCAAGGCGCTTTTCTTCCTCCATGGTTTTGCGCGCGTCGTCCCGCGCTTTTTTGCGCGCGGCTGTCGCGCTCTCCCGCGCTTTCTTCCGTGCGAGGGCAACGGCACGCCCGCGCTTATAGTTCTCCGAGGAGAGCACGAGCGCTACGATGCTCAGCGCGATGAGAGCCAGGATCACGATGCCCGCATAAAGGCCGACCCGCGCGATGATATCCGCAAAGATCTGCTCCGGCAGCATGTTGATCATACGGCTCTGCGTTCCGTCAAAGAGCCAGAGGTCGTTCCAGAAGAGCATCTCGTGAAAGAACGTCCAGAAATTGGAAAAATCCAACGCGGCCCACGTACCCAGAAAACCGAAGATCAAAAGAAACACAAACGAGCCGGAAAGATACCCCTGCGCGAGGTACTGCGGCGCTTTGCGAAAATGAACCACGGCGGCGAAGAGGAAGAGGATCAGCATCACCAGCACGCCGACATCCCGATAGGAAGCGATGGTGGTGTAAATCTTCTGCACGTCCGCCATGTGCTCCACTTCCTGCGGATAGTCAAACATCTGCTTTGCCTCGCCGTCGATGGTAACCGTGACGTTGATGTCCGGCGCCGTTCCCTCCATATAATCCACAAGGCGGTTGAAGGATGTGACGAGATCCGTGTTGGTCATGCCCATCTTGGGACCGATGGCAAGCTTGGTGAACTCGTTGTTGACGAAGGTTTCATCGTTGATGACGAAACCGATCGAGGTAAACACCACGATCAGGATCAGCAGTATGGAGGCCAGCGTTGCCATCCCGACGGAAATAATCTTTCTCATCTGTGTCTCTCTCCCTGAACAAACTTCGGCTTTTTCAGCAAACGCGCGGGTGGATGCCTGCGCTTCGTTTCTTATTTATCCTTTGCGCAAAAGATGCGCAGCGTTATTATAGCACAGCAATGCTTCTTCTGCAGAAAAAAGCATATTCCTTCGCAGAATTGACGCAATGGCGGCACGAATGCGCGTGTTTCCGCATACAATCCGCAAAACGCGCGGAAAGCAGCCACTCTTTCCGCGCATGGCCCGCGCGTTTTTTCAACACGGTGACGCATAGTAAACACACATCGCCGCTGACCGTATTTTCCCGTCCTGCCGCGCTTCGAAAAGCTTGCATGGCCTGAAGTTCCACGATAGAATAACAATAAGCGCTACTGATTCCGGCTTTGCAGACAGTGCGATTTTTTTCCGCAGGACACCAAAATTTGCGCGCTTGTCAGCGCGCGGAAACGAGGCAACGCATGAGCTATCGAATTTTTACCGACGCGACCAGCGACCTTCCGGCAACGTTTGCCGAGCAGCTGCAAGTCAGCGTTCTCCCGATGGGATTCACCATGGAGGAGAAGGAGTATTTCTATATCCCCGGGCGGTCGGATATGCCGATCGAAACCTTCTACGAGAAGATGCGCGCGGGCGTTTCGGCCATCACCGCGCAGGTCAACGCCTTTACGTTCATCGAGGCGTTTGAGCCCGTGCTCAAGAATGGCGAGGACGTGCTGTATATCGGCTTTTCCTCCAAGCTCTCCGGCACGGTGCAAAGCGCATTCTCCGCAGCGGAGGAGCTCTCCGCGAAATATCCCGATCGCAAAATTTTCGTGATCGACTCCTGCTCCGCTTCCCTCGGCGAAGGCCTGCTCGTCTACTATGCCGCGCGCAAGCGCGACCTCGACGTGGAGGCGCTCGCCAAATGGGTGGAGGACAACAAGCTGCGCTTTGTGCACTGGTTTACGGTGGACGACCTTGTCTACCTCAAGCGTGGCGGGCGCATCAGCGGCGCCACCGCAGCCATCGCGACCATCCTGAACATCAAGCCCGTCATGCACGTGGATAACGAGGGCTATCTTGTCGCCGCGGAGAAGGTGCAGGGCAGAAAGAAATCTCTGCGCGCGCTGTTTGACCGCATGGAGAAAACGGTCGACACCGGGGCGACGGACACGGTATTCATCGGGCACTGCGCGGCAGCCGCGGACGCGGAATACGTCGCGGGTCTTGTACGCGAGAAATATCCCGCGATGACGGTGCATGTCGACGACATCGGCACCAGCGTCGGCGCGCACTCCGGCCCCGGCACCGTGGCGCTGTTCTTCGTCGGCAGCGAGCGATAAAAAAAGGGCTTGCGGGCTTTGCCCGCATACCGGCATGCTCCATATCAGGGCGGGATTCCCCGCCCTTTTCTATTTTTACTCGTGCAGCACACACGCGCCTTTAGAAATAATTCACAGGGAGCGAACCGCGCGCGCTTGTAAACCTTTTGCGATCAGACTAAAATGAAACCACACCGCATCTTTGCCGCGCGGACGCGGGCAAGCGCCCGAAACCGCAGCGCAACATCACACGGAGGACGCATGGAACCCATCTACATCACGGGACACCGCAATCCGGACACGGACTCCATCGTTGCAAGCATCTCCTACGCCATGCTGAAAAACGCGCTGGGCGAGCGCGCCTATGTCGCCGCGCGCATCGGCGAGCTCAGCGATCAGACGGAGATGCTGCTCAAAAAATTCGACTTCGCCGCACCGAAACTGCTGCACACCGTGCGCACGCAGGTTTCGGATCTGGACTACGACACGCCGCCGATCCTCTCCGCCGCCGTGAGCGTCTATCACGCCTGGCAGACCATCGTGACGGACACGGCGGGCGTGCCGACGCTGCCCGTCACCGACGAGGACGGCAAACTCTTCGGCATGCTGACGCCGGAGGAGATCGCGGCCTATGACATGCGCTTCATCAAAAACAGCAGCATCGAAGGGATACCGCTCTTCAACCTTTTGGCGAGTCTCGACGGGCGGCTGATCCGCGCCAAGGCGGAGCAGACGACGCTCTCCGGCTCGCTGATCATCTCCCTGCCGACGCACGCGGGACTGCCGGAGGTCAGCGAGACAAGCATCGTGCTCTGCGGCAACCAGCCGGACGTCATCCGCCATGCGCTGGAGCGGCACGCCGCAGCTATCATCGTTTGCGAAAGCGAGGTGCCGGAGGAACTCATCGCGGGAGAGCACGACAGCTGCATCATCTCCACGCCGTTTGACGCATATTCCGCCTCCCGCCTGATCATTTTCGCCGTACCGGTCTCTCATATCTGCCGCACGGAAAACCTCGTCTCCTTCCACCTGACGGACTATCTGGACGACGTGCGGGAGCTCACGCTCAAGTCCCGCTTTCGCAGCTATCCCATCCTCGACGAGAACGACCGCGTAGTCGGCACGCTCTCACGCTTTCACCTGCTGCGGCCGAAGCGCAAGCGTGTCGTACTCGTGGATCACAACGAGCTGCATCAGTCCGTACCCGGCCTGGAGCAGGCCGAGATTCTCGAAATCATCGACCATCACCGCCTAGCCGAGGTGGAGACGGACGCGCCGGTCTATGTCCGCAACGAACCGGTCGGCAGCACCTGCACCATCGTCACAAGCATGTATTTTGAACGCGGCGTGATGCCGAGCAAAAAGCTCGCGGGCCTGCTTGCTGCGGCGATCGTCACCGATACGATCGTCTTCAAATCCCCGACCAGCACGCCCGTTGACCGCGCGATGGCAGAGCGCATGGCAAAGATCGCGGGGCTCTCGCTGGAAGCGCTTGGGCAGGAGATCTTCTCCGTTTCCCTGACGGACGGAAACGACCTCGATACCCTGTATTTCACGGACTTCAAGCAGTTCCAGATCGCGGGGCATTCCATCGGCATTTCGCAGATCACCACGCTCGACTCCGAATCGCTCCTCGAAAAAAAAGCGGCCTTCGTCGCCCTCATGACGCGCGAATCCGAACAGCACAGCTATGATATGATGCTGTTGATGCTCACGGATGTGCTCAAAGAGGGAACGATCCTCATCGCGGTGGGCGACATAGACTCCGTTGAGCACGCGTTCCATATCTCTCTCAAGGAGCATTCGGCGTTTCTGCCGGGCGTAATCTCACGCAAAAAACAGATCGTACCCGCGCTCTCGCTCCTCTGGGGCTGAGGGCGCATCCCCGCACAGGACGCGGCCCGCTGCGGCCCGCCCCGCACGGAACACCCCACACAGGAGGAACACACCTATGCAACTCACCATCGACGGCATTGCAACCGAAGTCAGCGCGGGCGAACGTCTGCTCGATGTTGTCCGGCGCCTCGGACTGGACAGCACGGACCTCAAAACCCGCCCGCTGGCTGCCAACATCGCGGGGGAAACCTTTACGCTCAACTACATCCCCCTGCGCGAAGAAAACGCGAACGCGAATCAGCGCGTCACGCTCCGCCGCGCGATGCGCGCGGCAAACGGCGTGGTTACGCTGCTGCGCTATGACAGCGCGCGCGGCAACCGCGTCTATGAGCGCACCATGCTGTTCGTGTTCCTGCTCGCGATGCGCACCCTCTACCCGAAGACGCGGGTGCGGATCAACTACGCGGTCGGCGCGGGGCTTTTCGCCAGCGTCGGCGAAGGGCAGCGCCTGAGCCAGCAGGACGTCGATCGCATCAAAAAAGAGATGCGCGATATCGTCACGGCCGACCTGACGCTTGAGCGGAAACGCATCGACATCGACGATGCGATCGATTTTTTCTCCTCAGACGGGCAGGAGGACAAGGTTCGCCTGCTGAAATACCGCCAGTTTTCGTTTTTTGACGTCTACCGTCAAAACGATTATGTCGACTATTTTTACGGCGAGATGGCGCCGAGCACGGGCTATGCCTCCGTCTTTGACCTGCAGGCGCAAAAGGGCGGGCTTCTGCTGCTGCGCCCCTCTGCGCAGGACCCGAACAAGCCCGCAAAGCACGTGTCTTTACCCCGGCTTTCCGGCGTGTTTTCCGAGAGCGAGGAATGGGCAAAGCTCATGCACTGCGCAGTGGTCGCAGACCTCAACGATATGGTGCTCAGCGGCGAGGTGCGCACGCTGATCCGCGTCAACGAAGCGCTCCATGAAAAACGCTTTGCGCAGCTGGCGGACGAGATCATAGAGCGCGGCACGCGGGCGATCCTGATCGCGGGACCTTCCAGCAGCGGCAAGACGACGAGCGCAAACCGCCTCTGCACGCAGCTCCGCGTCCACGGCAAAACGCCGGTGCTCGTCTCGCTGGACGACTACTATCTCAACCGCGATCAGCTCAAGCCCGGGCCGGACGGCAAGATCGACCTCGAGGACATCGCCACCATCGACATACCGCAGTTTCAGGAGGACCTCTCCCGGCTGCTCCGCGGCGAAGAGGTCGAGCTGCCGAGGTTCGACTTCATCCGGCAGCAGCGCTGCCAGGCGGGGCACAAACTCCGCATTGACGAGAGTACCCCTTTGGTCATCGAAGGGCTGCACGGCTTGAACCCGCAGCTTCTGCCGGACACGATCGATAAAAAGCTGATCTTCCGGCTCTATGTCTCCGCGCTGACCACCCTGAATCTCGACGATCACAACCGCGTGCCGACGACATATCTTCGGCTCCTGCGCCGCATGGTGCGGGATCACGAGACGCGCGGCGCCTCCGTCGAGCGCACGCTTTCGATGTGGGACAGCGTCCGCGCGGGTGAGGAAAAATGGATCTTCCCGTTTCAGGAGGACGCGGACGCGATCTTCAACACCACGCTCATCTATGAGCCCGCGGTGCTCAAGAAACATATCTTCCCGCTCCTGAGCGCGGTGCAGCCGGAAAGTGTATATTATGATGAAGCGCGATCGATCGTCAAATTTCTGAATTATTTCGTGGAAGCAAACGTCGAAGACGAAATTCCGCCGACGTCGATCCTGCGCGAATTCGTCGGCGGCAACACGTTTTACCGCTGATCTCCCGCTTCGTGTCCTTTGCAACGGCTGCCGCTCCACCTGCACACCGGCAGGCGGAGCGGCTTTCTTTCTGATCAAATATATATACAAATTTCACAAAAAGTCGGCGATTTCGTTACAATCTGGTTAAGAAAGAGAAAACGATTCCGTACGCTTGTTGACTTTGGGGCATTACATTCGTATGATGGTATCAGTCCATGAAACTCCCGTTTCATCCGAATTCGAGGCTCCGATATATTAGGAGGAATGACAAATGAAGAAAAACCTGATTCTCAAGGCGACGGCATTGCTCAGCATGCTTGCGCTTGCCCTAGTCATCATCGGCGTGCCGGGCACCGCGCACGCGCTCATCGCCGGCGCCACCATCACCCCGGGCGACGGAGAAAGCTACACCATCCCCGTAGGCGGCACGGTGAATCTCACCGGAGGTTACACCGGATCAACAACCGGAACCGTAACCTACAGTTGGGGGCGAAGCAGCACCACCAACATTTCGCTCAGCAGCGAGTCGGGCTCAACGACTACCGTCACGGGTTTGCTTCCCGGTACGACGACTACGGTTACCTTAACCGCAACCGATAACGAATCGCCGGGGGCGTCCTACTCGACATCGGTTACGATCACTGTCACCGCCATAACCATCAGCAACGCCAACCTCACCCTCAATGGGGGTGCAACCCAGACACTTACGGTAGGCAACGTTTCTTCCGGCAGCACAACCGTCTGGAGTTCCACCAACACCAACGTGGCGACGGTGAACCCTTCGACCGGGCTTGTCACCGCGGTTGGCGGCGGTACGGCTATCATCACGGCAACTAACACACCCCTAAGCGGTGCCGTCCAATATATAAACTGCGGCGTCGCCGTTTCTCCGATCATCACGATCACGCCGGCCACACAGAATATCACCGCGGCAAACACCCCGGGATCCATTCAGCTGTCTGTGCAGTACGGCGGAGACTTGATCACCGCTTCATCCGGTGTGAGTTGGAGCAATTCCAACGCCACAGCGGGCTCGTTGACCATCGCGCCCACGACATTAACCGGCAGCGGCGGCACGTACACCTGCACCGCGACGTTCCTCTCCAACTCCACAGGCGTGAACGCTTCGAGCAACGTCACCGCGACGATTGCCGGCGCAGGCACTTATTCGGTCGCCAGAACTGCTGTTGTCAATGTACGCACCATGCGTTATCTGACGCTCACGGGCGACAGCACGCTCAATAACTCCGACCGTTACGGCGACTACACGCTCACACTGCATGAGGCAAACGGCGACGTCGTCAATGACGACACCAGCACGGCGCACTGGAGCTGGTCTTCCTCTTACCTCACGCTCTCCAACGCGGCGCTCAACAGTAGCCGTGCGCAAATGACGGATGGCGTTGCCAGAATTCAACTGTACGCACGCTATAACACTACCTCCAGCGGCACGCGCCTCTACGCTTGGATCAACGACGACTCCAGCAACCGGGTGTATACGACCGTCAACATCACCGGCCTGAGCTCTCTGCCGCAAACCGGTCAGGATATGACTCTGATCTATATCCTGGGCGGCGCAGCAGTCCTGCTCCTCGCCGCAGCGGGGGTATGGTATGGCATCCGTAAGAAGCAAACCGCAGCATAAGCGGGGAGAGACGAGCGGACTGCCTTCTATCCGTGAGGAACATCACGAACCCAGCAAAAAGAGCCGCCGTGAGCTGCGCGCCATCCGTGGGCTCGGGCTCACCGCGATCCTGCTTGGCATCATAGCCTTGGTTTTGCTCGGCATTAAACTCTACGAAGGGCAAACTGCCGCGTCAAACGCCAATGCACTGCTGGAGGCCTATAAAGCGCAGGCGACCGTATCGCCGACGCAAAGCCTCAGCCCCATGCCTGAAGAAACACAGTCCGCAACGGATGAGCCGATCGGCACACCGGATCCAACGGACGAAAACTTTGAGCAGACGGATGAAGAAGCGGATGCGAACGCGGCTGCGGACGCAAACCAGCACCTTGCCAACGACGGTTCCGTCACGGATACATCCGAGTCCGGCGAATATGTACAGCAGGACGCTCCTGAGGAAGTCTCCGACCTCGACAAGACCATTCAGAAGATCGTCAAAGCCACCGGCGACGACGGCATGATCGGCATTCTGGAGATCCCGGAAATCAATCAGGAGCTGCCCATCATCGGCAAGTGGTCCTATTCTCTGCTGAAGATCTCGATCTGCCGCTACAAGGGGCCGGATCCGAACGAAAAGGGCAACCTCGTACTGATCGGCCACAACTACAAGAGCGGCGCGCATTTCGGCGATCTGGACAAGCTCTCGGTTGGAAGCGAGCTCTTCCTGACCAACACCAAGACAGGCGAACGCATTCGCTATGAGGTGTATCAGGTTAAGCATATCGCACCCGACGCGTTCAGCGCATTGAAGTCCTATCATGGCGAAGCGGGGCTCACGCTCATGACCTGCAGGAACAACGGCACAAACCGCCTGCTCGTCCGCTGCGAACAGAAGGAAGCGACGCCGACACCGACATCGACACCAACCCTGAAGATCACCCCGAAAGTAACCCCGATTAAAACGCCCTGAGTGTACCGCAAAACACCCGCAGGAGAAAACTCCCGCGGGTGTTCTTTTGCGTAAAAACATGCGAACGGTCTGTGCTTTCGCCTTTGTGATCGACCGTGACGGATTAAAAGCCCCTGAGCAGGTTGCCCGCAAACAGCAGGCCATAGCCTACGATGGCCGCGATTGCGCCGATATACCCCGGAATAAACGGCACGACGCCGAACGCGGAGACGATGCCGATGACAAAGATAACAAGCGACGACCAGAACGTAAATCTCTTTGGTGCATTGAGCTTCATTGCTGTTTTCCTCCTGTAATTCTCCTGAAATTGCGATAAGCGGGCACACAGGCACGCAGCCTGTCTGCTATCGCAAGTATATCAAATCTTTCGCGTTTCGTATACTTCCATTCTGCTAGGCCGCCATCAAAAAGAGGAAACCGCATGCTTGCGATTCCCTCTTTTGTGTCGATTGCGTTTGTGAAAGTCGCGGTTCTTACAGTCCCTTGATGAAGAGGCCGAGCACGAGCAGCAGATAGCTCAATCCCGTCAGGATGAAGCCGATGACCGAGACGATCGGCGCCGCGGGCACGAGGTTCAGCGCGAGCAGGAAGCCGACGACAAACACAAAGACCGAGATCCAGACAGTTACCTTTTTCGGCGGATTAATTTTCATAGATCATACCTCCCATTTCTTATTTACGCTTTGGGGATTTTATAAACGCACGCCGCCAATCACGCGAAAGACGGCATGCAAAGCGTCTCAGGTTTATAGAAAACCGAGTTTCTTCGCCTGCTCCATGTATTTGGGCAGCTCATCCAAAGAGATCGCAACATCGTGCTTCTTCGCAAACGCCATGAATTCCATCATGGTGACTTTTCCGTCGGCCATGATTGCGGCGACTTCCGCCTGCAGTGCTTTGTCTGTTTCGTATTGTTTGACCAGTTGTTCTACTGTTGCCATTGTTGTCACCTCCATGTTTGATTTCTTTGAGTATAACAAGACTTACCCTGGTTGTATAGATGTTTTGCCATATAAATGCATTCTGATGTCATAAAATGCCAATTTACCGGGTTTCGTTTCGTTTTCTGAGCAGAGATCCCGTTTTCGCCTCCATAGTCTTCCCATGCAAAGCAGGGCTTCCGTTGCACATCGCAAATGCTGCCCGCGGATTCAAACAAAACGCCCGCGCCTGAAGTCAGGCGCGGGCGTATCCGTTTTTTTGCAGGAATCGCTCAGATGATTCCCTGTGCAATCATTGCGTCGGCGACCTTCGCAAAGCCTGCGATGTTCGCGCCGGCCACGAGGTTGTAGCCGAGCCCGTTTGCTTCCGCAGCCTTCGCGGAGTTGTCGTGGATATTGGTCATGATCGTGTGGAGCTTCTCGTCCACTTCCGCGCTGCTCCAGCTCAGACGCTGGCTGTTCTGGCTCATCTCGAGCGCACTCGTCGCCACGCCGCCCGCGTTGACCGCCTTGCTGGGCGCAATGATCATATGCTTCTGCTCCATGAGGAAGCTCAGGGCGTCGTTCGTCGTCGGCATATTCGCAACTTCGATGTAGTACTTCGCGCCGGAAGATGCGATCTTCTTCGCGCTGTTGATGTTTACATCGTTCTGCGTGGCGCACGGCATATACACATCCGCCTGCACGCCCCAGGGCTTCTCGCCGGGATAGAACGCGCAGCCGTAACGGTCGGCATAATCCTTTACCTTGTCTCTGCCGCTGCCGCGCATCTCAAGCAGGTATTCGACTTTCTTGCCCGTCACACCCTTGGGATCGTAGATATATCCGTCCGGACCGGAGAGCGTGACCGCCATCGCGCCCAGCTCTTCGAGCTTCTTTGCAACACCCCAGGTCACGTTGCCGAAGCCGGAGAGCGCGAAGGTCTTGCCTTCCATCTTGTCGCCTTCGTGTTTGAAGACTTCGTTGACATAGTACACCGCGCCGTAACCCGTCGCTTCGGGGCGAATCAGGCTGCCGCCGTAGCTCAGGCCCTTGCCCGTCAGCACGCCGTTTTCAAACGCGCCGCGGATTCTGCGATACTGCCCGTAGAGAAAACCGATCTCACGCGCGCCGACGCCGATGTCGCCCGCGGGTACGTCGATATCGGGACCAATGTAGCGATACAGCTCCGTCATAAATGCCTGGCAGAAGCGCATCACTTCGCCGTCGCTCTTGCCGCGCGGGTCGAAATCGCTGCCGCCCTTTGCGCCGCCGATGGGCAGGCTGGTCAGGCTGTTTTTAAACGTCTGCTCAAAGCCGAGAAATTTCATGATGGACAGGTTGACCGACGGGTGAAAACGAAGGCCGCCCTTGTAAGGCCCGATCGCGCCGTTGAACTGCACGCGATAGCCGCGGTTCGTCTGTACCATGCCCGCGTCGTCCACCCATGTGACGCGGAATGAAACCGCGCGCTCCGGCTCCGCCATGCGCTCTAGCAGCCCCAGCTTTTCATATTCCGGGTGCTTGTTCACCACCGCTTCCAGCGAAGAGTACACTTCTTCTACTGTCTGCAAAAATTCCGGTTCACTTGCGTTCTTTTTCTTGATATCTTCCAGAACTCGTTGAATATAGGCGTTCATGCCTGTCCTCCTGATGTGCTGAATTTGATTGGATATGTGGGAATTCGCTCACGTTCATCATAGCCCTAGGGGCCGGCAAAGTCAACGAATCCGGGCGCAATATATAAAATTATTTTCGCTCGCCTGTCATTTTTTGAGTGCTCATCCACTTTTTCTGTTGTATGCGAAAAAAGCACGCAAATCGCGTACTTTTTTCCGTATATTCGGTCCTGTTTTTGTTGCATTGTCACAGATATCGCTCATAGAAATTTGGAGATATTCGCAAGTCCGGCGGCGTCTTTTCGCTTCAGCGCGTCTTCCGCCAGCGCACGCATTGTCTCCTCCGAAAGAAACGGAAACACCGCGGCAAGCGTACCGGCCGTTTGCCCCCGGCCGAGCGCAGCCTTTACGATTTGATCCAGATCGTCTTCTTCGAGAAACGGCGCGATGGAAGCAAGCTGTCCGATGCTTCCGCCGGTCTCGATATAAAAACGCGCGATCTTACCCAGATCGCTCTCGTCCAGAAACGGGGCGATGGCGGCGAGCTCGCCGGGCGTACCGCCGTTTTGCACGGCATCTGCCGCTAGCCTGCCCAGCGTCTCTTCGCTGATATGCGGCGCGAGAGAGGCAAGCTTGCTCAAACCGATAGCCGGGGCAAGGCGTGCTACGAGCGCATCCATAGAGTCCTCGTCCAGAAACGGCGCGAGAGACACGAGACTTTCAAGGTCGATCGCATCCTGCCCCGCTTGACCCGCCGCTCCAGCAGAGCCGCAGGAGCCTCCGCGCTGCCCGCTCCCTTCCTCAATCGCCTTGACGATACGCGTTACCTGCCTGGGTTTGAGGAGCGGCGCTGCTTCCCCCGCCTCCATGAGCGTGACATGCGCTTGCCTGACAAACGCTTCCTCGCTGCCGTCGATCACACGGCGGACGAGTTCTCCTCCTCGCCCGCCGCCCAGCAGCGCATCCACACTCACGCCCAGCGCCTGCGCGAGCTCCGGCAGTTTTCCGATATCCGGCATGGAAGCACCGCGCTCCCAGTTGCTGACCGCCTGAAAGCTCACGCCCATCAAATCCGCCAGCGCGGGCTGGGTCATGTCCTTCTCTTTTCTCAGGCGCGCAATCCGCCGCCCGATCTCCACCGCGTCAAACATGTTCTTCTCCTTTGATCGCTCTATTCCCGCCTGCGAAAGAACGGAGGCCGTGCGCTATTGTTTCGGGCTTTGCAGCGCGATGCTCTGCCAGCGTGCCTCCCGTTTTTTTGCCTCCCGCTCGGCGATCATTTGCCGGTAGGCGCGCTCCGCCTGTTCCGGCGTGCGTTTCTTCGGGCGTCTCTGCCGGGTGAACTGTCGCATGCCTCTTGCCTCCGCGTTTTACTTGCTGCGTTCAGCATATAAAACCGAGGCGGACAAAGCCAGCAAGCAACGCTTGAGTTGCGGTTTTTACGCAAACTCAAGCGGCGGTTGAGGAAGCATTCGCGCGGGATATCCCGTTGCTATTATCTTATCGGAACCGGATGAAAAAACAACCCCGATTCCTTTTTCCTTTGCGCAGAATCCATCGTCCCAATTTTTATATGTTTTTTGACACCAAATGCCTGTTATGATACGCATATAGAGCAAACCGGTTGATAAAGTGAGGACAAGCATGGATCAAAGGGACGCCTATTTTGACGAGGTGTATCGTGATTGCGCACAGAAGCTCAAGCAGTTTCTGGTCGTTCGGATTCGCTCCGTTTCCGACATGGAGGATATCTATCAGGAAGTGTGGAAGCGCTTTTACGAGCGCACGGCCGGCATTCGCCCACAAGAACCGATTCGCTATCTGGTTACGATCGCAAAAGGCGAGCTGTATAAGCGTTACAAAAGCCAGCGCCTGCGACAGGAACGGGAGGTTGAATTAGAGGAAAACATCCCCGATTCGTTTCCCCCGTTTGAACCCGCGCTGCTGGATCGGATGGATGCCGCGGATATTTGGCAAATCGTCAAGACGGAACCATTGCTGTCCTATCAGTCATTTGTGCTTTATTACGGCTTCGATCAAAGCGTGCGGCAGATCGCACACGCGCTCTCCATCAGCGAGGACGCGGTGAAGTCGCGGCTCTATCGCACCAGAGAACGAATTCGGGCAGAGTGGAAAGGAGCCGATGAGCAATGACAGAACGTGAATTGTTTAAGGAGGCAGTCATGCTATATTTGGTTGACGATACAGAGGTGCAGCACGCGGGCAAGCGACGCAAGGCGCACCCTGTTGCAAGACGAGCTCTGTTTGCCGCAGCGTGCCTGTTGATTGCTGCGAGCGTTATGGTGTTTTCCATCCCCAGTGCGCGAGCTGCCGTCGAGGAGTGGCTCAACGGCTGGTTCAGCGCCGGCGGGTATTTCGGGCAGGAGAAAGAGGATCGGGCGAAGGAACCAACCATCGAGGCGATCATCACCAGCGCGGAAGGGATCAGCGCCAATGTGACCGAGGTCAAAGATGGCTATGAGGCGTATGCCGAAAACTTCTCCATGACGCTGGACGAAATCGCCTACGACGGAGAAAAGATTTTCCTCTCCGGTACGATGTCCGGCGCGACAGCGAGGCCGTTTGTGCAGGCGCAAACGGGAGGGGATACATTCCGCGCGGAAAAACCCGCCGGTTCGTTCGATGGAAATGGCGACGGGGGATATTTTTATAGCGCTTGTGAGAATTTTGTAAGTTTCGAGACTCCGGAAGGCCAGCATTTCAGTGGCGAAATCGTACCAAGCTTTACGGACGAAATGAACACCATTGCCGTTTCACTGGTGAACAAAGAACCGGAAGTCGTGTTTGAAAACGGTGAACTTGTGACCTCAAACAAAGAAGCAGACAAGCTTTGGGACGCATACTTAGCGGATCACGATGTGCGCTTCTCCATTGAGCTTCAATATTACGATCCGGACGCAGAGCCCCTGTCAGGCATGGTCAGCGGTGAGCTGTCTTTTCGGATGGAGTATTCCTTTGTAGACGGCATAGATACGATTCCAGTACTCAAAGCGAGCTTTGGCACGATCAACATCGACGCAACCGCATATCAGGAAAAGACGCAGACCACGCAGGCAATCTCTGACGTAAGTGTGGAGCTCGGTGGAATTCACCCCGCAACGATACAGGAATGGCAGCAGATAAATGAACGCACACCGGATTACTGCGAGGTTTACTTGTATACGCGCGAGTTGGATTTCTCCGGTGCATCCGTCTCACTCAAGGAGATCTCTTTTACGCCTACGGATACAAAGATCACGCTGCACGTCGTGCTGCCGGAAAACTGGACGAGCGCGGAACGCAATTATGCAGGCTTGACATTCAAATTTCTGTTGGATGGAGAGACGCCGGAAAACGCCGTCCAAGCTAAGTTCGCCGTCGAGGGCCCGCGTGGAACGGGAGACCCGACGGGTAACGTGCTGGAATACGACTGTCTGTTCTGGGAAAGCACGCTTCCGCCGAGTCAATGGGCAAGCGCCAAGACACTTACGATCATCCCGATGACCGAATATTGGTGGGATATGCTGGTCAATTATGACGAAGGCCCCTACGAGCCCTTCTCCTTACGGGGCGGCGCCGTTCATACCGAAATTGCAAACCACAGCGGGTACCAAGCCGAGGTCTTATACGACGAAATGACCCAATACGCCATTACCATCAACCTCGACGACTACCGCTGACGCAGAACTTCAAACGATATACGCAAAGGGCGCACCGTTTCGGGTGCACCCTCAGCGTATCGTCAAACCCTATCGATGGGCTGGGCGGCAGGAGTGCCGCTGTCGTTCTTCATCTTGCTGCTTCTTTAGTTCTTCGTTTTCCAGATAACGCAACCGAAGGATAATTGTTATTAATACCTTTTTTCTTGTACAAATCTTTTCTCATGCTTTTTAACATTTCAGTAAGTAATCGATTATGTTCATTCTGCTGCATTTCACCAGGTCTATCGCAAGCTATATAGTCCGTAAACTTACATAGATCAATTACTACTTGTGAGTCAGCAATAAGGAGCAGTTTATTCCTTGCTTTTGCAAGACGTTCGCGAGCTTCTTCGATATCATCGTCCATCACGTTATGATTCATAGCATCGATAAAATCTAGATAGGCATTTTCTTTTAGTCGTCTCTCCTCTGCTAATATTTGTTGCTTCTTAGCAAAGTAATACGAGAGCGCGGCAGAAATTATTGCAATGATAACCGCAACAAAAGGAGCAATTATTTGAACCCACTGTTCGAATGACATAATCGCGCAAACTTCCTTTCTTTACGCCAAATACCCCTTCAGCAGCGCATCCACAAACTGCATCAGCCGCGAGAGCTTGCT
>CAYPEV010000022.1:16615-18281 GCA_964409605.1 uncultured Christensenella sp.
CCAAATACCCCTTCAGCAGCGCATCCACAAACTGCATCAGCCGCGAGAGCTTGCTTTCCAGCGCGTCCTTCGTCCTTGCCTGCGCGCCGATATAGAGCTTGAGCTTGGGTTCCGTTCCGCTGGGGCGGATGACGATCCAACTCTCGTCTGCAAGCAGCCAGCGCAGTGTATCCGACTTCGGCAGAGCAATCTCGCAGACGGCGCCATCCGTATGACTGCATACGCGGGCAAGATAGTCCTCCGCCGTAACGACGCCGATCCCGGCGAATCCCTGCGGCGGGTTTTCGCGCAGGCACGCCATCGCGCCCGCGATCTTCTCCATGCCCTCCTTGCCCTCCAGCGTATAGCTCTTGACGCTCTCGCTGAAAAAGCCGTATTTTTCATAGATTTCATCCAGCGCGTCGGAGAGCGTCATGCCGCGCCCGGCGTAGCTGATGCACGCTTCCGCCGCGAGCATCGCCGCGCAGACCGCGTCCTTATCGCGCGCGAGCCCGCCCGCGAGGAAACCGAAGCTCTCCTCAAACCCAAACAGAAACGTCTTTTCGCCGCTGGTCTGGTATTCGTCCACCTTTTCGCCGATGAACCGAAAGCCCGTCATCACGTTCTCCAGCTCTACGCCGTATGCCGCGCAAATCGCGTCCGCAAGGCGCGTGGAGACGATACTCTTGATCACGACGCCGTTCCTCGGCAGTCGGTTTTGCCGGCTCATCGAGGAGAGAATGTGCTCTATGAGAATGCAGCCGATCTGGTTTCCCGTAAGCGTCAGCCATTCGTCCGCCTTCGTCTTGACCGCAACGCCGAGGCGATCCGCATCCGGATCGGTCGCAAGGCACACGCGAGCGCCTTTTTCCTCCGCGAGCGCAATGGCAAGGCGAAACGCGTTCGGATCCTCCGGGTTCGGCGCGGTGACGGTCGGAAATCGCCCGTCCGGCGGGCTCTGCTCCGGCACGGTGATCACGTTCGTCAGCCCCACGCGGGATAACAGCTCCCGCACGGGCACGGCGCCGGCGCCGTGCAGCGGCGTATACACGATCGGCAGCGCTCCGCCGCGGCGGCGCACCAGATCGGGATCCAGCAGAAGCCCCGCGGTCGCGGCAAAATATGCCTCGTCCTCCGCGCGGTCGATCAGCCGGATTGCGCCGGAAGCGAGCGCATCCGCATAGTCCGCAACGCGCGGCGAAAACATCGGCACGCGCTGAATCTCCTCATAGATTGCCGCCGCCTGCTCGGGTGCGGCCTGTCCGCCATAGGCCCAGTAGACCTTATAGCCGTTGTATTTGCTGGGGTTGTGCGAAGCGGTGATCACCACGCCCGCCATGCAGTTCAGGTGGCGCACGGCAAACGAAAGCTGCGGCACGGAGCGAAGCGAGGAGAACAGATATGCTTGGATGCCGTTTGCGGCGAGCACGCAGGCGGTCTCCCTCGCAAACTCCGGCGAAAACAGGCGGGAATCATAGCCGATGCAAACCCCGCGCTCCTTTGCGCCCGCAAGCGAGAGCAGATAGTTGCTCAGCCCCTGCGTTGCGCGGCGCACGACGTATGCGTTCATGCGGTTTGTACCCGCGCCGAGTATGCCGCGCAGGCCGGCTGTGCCAAACTCCAGCTCGCGGTAAAAGCGCTCCTCGATCTCCTCTGCGTCACGCTCGATCGCGCGGAGCTCCGCGCG
>CAYPEV010000023.1:0-12278 GCA_964409605.1 uncultured Christensenella sp.
ACGGTCTCCGGTACCGGCTGCCGCGTCTTTTCACAATATTCCTGAATCTTTTTTTGCATGTTGCCTGCGACGTAAAAGCGCAGATCGTCGGTATCGATGATGCTGCGCAGTCCCGCGCTTGCCTTGGCCTGCGCGTCGATCTCGTCATAACTCAGGAAATTACCCTGCTTCTGCCAGTCACGCCTGCATTCCTGGACGAGCCAGAGTCCCATGATATTCTTGAGCAGGCGGAACGTGCCCTGCGCCGTGCCTTCGTTGGAAAAATTCGCGTTGTATACCGCATCCGTCTTGACCGGACGCTCGCTCTCCACGCCAAAGAGCGACCACGTGCCGGAGGAGCAAAACGCGAAGTTCCCTTCGCCCGGAATCGCGGCGACGGCGGACGCCGTATCGTGCGTGCCCACGGCCGCAAACGGCACGCGCGAGATGCCTAACTCCTCCGCGACCGCTTCGCGGATGCGCCCGCGCAGGGTTCCCGCAAAGTCCACCTCCGTGAACACGCCGGACGGAATCCCGAGGCGCTGCATCGTGTCCGTGTCCCAATGGCGCTGTTCGCCGTCGTAGAGCATGCTGGTGGTCGCAATCGTGTATTCCGTCCGCTGCTCACCCGTGAAAAAATAGCCGTATAAATCCGGCGAAAACAGCAGCGTCTTTGCGTTTTCGAGCGCGGGATCGTGCTCTTGCACACGCGAATAAAGCTGATAGACCGTGTTAAACGGCATGCTCGCGATGCCCGTATGCGAAAACAGCGTCTGTTGCGGCACGACGGCGTGTACGTTAGCCATGCCCGCCTCGGTGCCGTTTCGGTAGCAGCGCGGGTTGCCCAGGAGCGCGCCGTTTTGATCGATGAGGCCGAAGTCTACGCCCCAGGTGTCGATGCCGAAGCAGTCCGCCTCGATTCCCTCCTGCTTGAGCTTGAGAAACGCTTCCTTCAGGTTTCGGTAAAGCCCCAGCGCATCCCAATAGTACAGGCCGTTCTGCTCAATTATGGGGTTGTCGAAGCGGTGCACCTCGGTGAGCTCCACCCGCGCGCCGTCAAACGCGCCAAGCACCGCGCGGCCGTTGGACGCGCCGAGGTCAAACGCGAGCAGCCGCTTTTGCTTCTTCATTTGATGACACCTTTTTGCAGGATGATGTTCGCGTAAACCGCCTCTTCGCCGGTCTGGACGATCACCGCGCAGGCGTCCGCCTTTTCATAAAAGGCGTAGCGCTCATATTGCGCGACGGCCGCTTCGCCGCGCGCGTCGTGTTTTGCGACAATGGCGCGATAGGTGTCGTGAATCGGAATTTTCATCCCCTTGTCGCGCACATCAACGTCCATCACCATCGCGGGTTCGTCGGTATACAAATCCAGCGGCATGAGCGTCAGGATCGCCTCCAGCAGCGCGGGTACGCCGATACCGTCTGCGCGCAAAAAGGCAGCGCCGCAGCGCGCGGCCGCGCTCTTCCCGGGATAGTTTGCGTCTGCAAGCAGGATTTTGTCGCCGTGACCCATCTCGCAAAGCGCCTTGATCAGCTCCGGCGAAAGGATTTTCGGAATATTGAGCAGCATATCGATCACTCCTTCTGTTTGAAAAACGTTCGCGCCGTCGGCTGCATGACGCAAAACCGGCAGCGCGAACGCATGTTTTATGAATGCCAGAAACGGTTTCGTTTCTGATCGGACAGGCTCTTATTTATACATAGGCCCGTAGGCGGTGCAGGCGCGATAGTCCGCGCTCTCCAGATCGTCCGTTCCAAACGCGCTCCAGGCGGCGGGACGGAAGACGCGCGCGCTGTCGACATTGTGCATCGAAACGGGAATACGCAGCATCGACGCCATGGTGATCAGCAGATCGCCGATGTGGCCGTAGCAGAACGCGCCGTGGTTTGCGCCCCAGTTCGCCATCACGCTGTAAACGTCCGTAAACGCGCCTTTTCCGGTCAGCGTCGGCGCAAACCAGGTGGTGGGCCAGGTTTTGTCCGTGCGCTCGTCGAGCGTCTTGTGCACGTCCGCTTCCAGCTCGCAGGTATAGCCTTCCGCCAGCTGTAGCACGGGGCCCAGGCCCTTGACGATGTTCAGCCGCGCCATGGTCACAGGCATTCCGCCGCGCGTGCCGTGGACGAAGTGCGAGGAATAGCCGCCGCCCCGGAAATAGAACTGATCCGCCGCGCACCAGTCGGTCTCCTTGAGGCAGGCTTTCGCGTCGGCGTCGGTCATCTCGTAGAAGGGCTTGATCACGGGGGTTCCGTCCTTACCGGACACCGCGCCCGTTCCGTCGAGCGAAGCCGCGCCGGAATTGATCAGATGGATGATTCCGTTTTTCGCGTGGCCCTTGAGTTCTTTTCCCGTCACGCGCTTGACGGCTTCCGGGCTCCAATAGGTACGCACGTCGGCAAAGATACCGGGGCGGTTGGTCAGGAGGTGCTCAAAGAGCATCGTCATCGCGTTCAACGTATCGTTCTCGGTACCGACAACGAATGCTTCCCTGAGCCCGTTCCAGTCGAACTGGCTGTTGAGCATGGCTTCGAGGAAATCGAAGTTCGGCTTGTAGTCCGTCCACTGCCGCTGCCCCTGAATACCCGCGACAATCGCGTTGTGTCCGTTGGATTCTTCGACAAAACCCATCTCCGCAAGGCGCGGATTGCCGATCATCAGATCGCGCACGATCAGCATGCTCTTGACCACAAATTCCCACTGCGCGTCTTTTTCCGCACGGCTGAACTGCATGTCCGCCGGATTTTTATCGATTCCCTCGCGGCAGTTTTCGCGCGTCCACTTCAGCGCGCGCGCAAACTCCTCGTGGTCGTAGATGCCCTTATCGATGCGGCGAAGAATTTCGGTTTCATCCACACTCTCGCTGCGCAGGCCGAAATATTCATACAGCGTCTGCTGATCGAGAATGCTGCCCGCGATGCCCATGCACATGGAACCCACCTGCAGATAGCTGTTTTGCCGCATGCTTTTTGCCGCAAGCGCCGCCTGCGCAAAGAGCATGATCTTTTTTGCGACATCTTCGGGAATCTCGGTGTCGGTCGCGTCCTTTACATCGTGGCCGTAGATGCCGAACGCGGGCAGACCCTTCTGCGCGTGCGCAGCGAGCACCGCGGCGAGAAACACCGCGCCCGGACGCTCCGTGCCGTTGAAGCCCCAGACGGCTTTCACCGTCTGCGGGTCGAAATCCATCACCTCGGTGGAATAGCACCAGCAGGGCGAAACCGTCAGCGTGATGGTGACCCCCGATTTTTCAAACTTTGCCTGGCAAGCCGCCGCTTCCTTCACGCCGCCGATGGTGGTATCCGCCAGCACGATCTCCACCGGGCTGCCATCGGGATAACGGATATTGCTCTGAATGAGCTTTGCCGCGGCTTTCGCCATATTCATGGTCTGGTCTTCCAGACCCTCTCGCACACCGTTTCTCCGCCCGTCGATGCAGGGACGGATGCCGATTTTCGGCAGGTCGATCGCATATCGGTTCATATCGGTTCTCCTTTTGTTCGCTGTACTATTCTATTTTTTCCGCCGGGGGTACGCCCGAAGGAAATCACCAAGATAAAAAGAACGGTGCCGCTGCTCTACTCTTTATAGATGCGGTTGTGCAGATAGCTCTTGAGGCGGATGACCTGCGGATGCGGCAGCGTTTCCCCCGCCATGCGCTTTAGCAGCACCTCGCCCGCCTTCTGCCCCATCAGCTGCGTCGGCTGCTCCACAATCGAAAGCGGCGGCGAGACGATCCGGCAGAGATCCACCGCGTCAAAGCCGACAAAGCCTATGTCTTTTCCGAGGATGACGTTGCGTTCATGCGCCGCGGTGACCGCGCCCATCGTCATATCGTAATTCGTCACGCACAGTGCGGTCGGCGGGTTTTCCATGTCCATAAAATTATTGAACTGCCGATAGCCGGATTCGAAGTCGTAACGGCCGATCTGGATGAGCTCCTCGTGCGTGCCGTCGCTGCGGCGCGGTCCCATCTCGACATTGATGCCGTAATCCTCCAGCGCGCGCCGGTACCCGACCATGCGCTCGTTCGCCGTAGAGATATCCAGAGGGCCTACGATGATGCCGATGTGGCGGTGTCCCGCATTGATCAGCTGTTCCACCGCGCCGTAGGTAGCGTTGAGGTTGTCGATGACGATGCTGTCGCAGACGAAGCCCGCAATGGTTCGGTCGACCAGTACCATCGGCATCTCGCTGCCGCGCGAATTGCGAATCTCGTTGAGCTCCTTTGCGGAGACATGCTGCGCCGCGAGGACGATTCCGTCTACATTGTTATTGCAGAGGACACGGAGCTTTTCCAGTTCCAGATCCCGGTCAAAGTCATAGCTGCAAACGAACGACGTATATCCCGCTTCCCGCAGGGTTTGATCAAGCGAAGAGATCACGCTGCCAAAGAACGGTACGGACAGTGTCGGCATAACGACGCCGACCGTCATCGTGCGGTTGGTCTTGAGGCTCCGTGCGTTTCGGTTGACGCGATAGCCCAGAGCTTCGACGGCCTCGTCGATTCTCTGCCGGTTTTCATCGCGGACATTGCCGCCGTTTAGATATTTCGAAATGGTCGCGAGCGACAACCCCGAAAATTTAGAAACATCTTTGATCGTTGACAATGCGGTTACCTGCCCTGCCGCTTTCGCGGCGCTTCTATATTAGTCCTGCAGTTGGTCTTTGGGGATGAATTCCTGTTTGTCGTGATCGAAATCGGCCGCAGCTTGCTGTATCAATATGGAAGTGATCGATTTGTGGCTTCTCTCGCGAACCGTTTCGCTCATATCGCTCTGGTTTTTTTACGGTTTGTCCTGAAATCGCTCAAAGCTGATCGATATTTCGTTCAAAAATGGCGATTGGTGCGGATAAGATCGGTATAGGAATAACGAAACGTTTTAGTTTCGGCTTATTCTAGCATTCATTTCCGCTCGCTGTCAAGCAGAATCTATCCTTCTTTGCACACGTTTACCAAAGTAACACGCGTTTTATCTGTAATAACAAGTGTTTTACAGCTGCGCTTCGCTTAAATTGGGTCTTGACTTGAAATTTTATAAGTGCTACAATTCAAAAAGATGAAACGTTTCGCTTTCGTCTTTCCAAACGCCCTCAGCGCGGAAACCCAGTCAAATCGCAAGGAAACGCATGTTTTCCTCCTTCCCGCCGGTCGCAGTGCCGCTGTTTCGAGCAATAAAATCCAGAAAAAATCAACCGCAATGGCGGGAACGAACCCGCGAAGTGCCAACGGAGTGCACAAACGCCGAACCGACAGGGATTTTTGCCGCACGGCACGTCCAGCTGGTTTTTCACGATCGGGCAGGAGTTCTTCCTGCAAAGCATCCGACACAATCCATTGATCCATGATCCTTCGTTCGAATCCATAGATGATGAGGTGATACTTTGTCTGAAACCGTATTACAAATGACAGGGATTCAGAAGTTCTTCCCCGGCGTACATGCGCTCGACGGCGTAGACTTGACGCTCCACGCGGGCGAGGTGCTCGCGCTGGTCGGCGAAAACGGCGCGGGCAAGAGCACGCTGATGAAGATTTTAACCGGCATTTACGCAAAGGATGGCGGAACGATCGAGCTATTCGGCAAAGAGGTCGAAATCCATTCCCCGGCAGAGGCGCAGCACCTCGGCATCAGCATCATCCATCAAGAGCTGAACCTGCTCAAAGACCTCACCGTCGCGGAGAATATCTTCATCGGCCGCGAATCCACGCGGGGTATCTTTTTAAATAAGAAAGAACAGAATCAAAAAGCGCAGGCGCTGCTGGATTCGCTGAATCTGAAGCTTGACGCGACTACGCCGGTCAAGCGGCTCACCGTCGCAAAGCAGCAGATGGTCGAGATCGCAAAGGCGCTGTCGTACCCGAGCACGCGGATCATGATCATGGACGAGCCCTCCGCCCCGCTGACGGACGCGGAGATTCAGGAGCTGTTCACCTTCATCCGTGCGTTGAAAGCAAAAGGCGTCGGCATCGTGTATATCTCGCACCGCATGGACGAACTCAAGCAGATTTCCGACCGGATCACCGTCATGCGGGACGGCCGCACCGTAGGCAGCCTGGACACCGCGGAGGCCACGATGGATCAGATCATCAAGATGATGGTCGGCCGCGTGATCTATGAAAACCCGAAGTCGAAATCCAACGTGCCGGAGGACAGCGATATCGTGCTGGAGGCGAGAAACCTCCGCTCCGACGACGTGAAAGACGTTTCCTTCGTCCTTCGCCGCGGCGAAATCCTCGGTTTTGCAGGACTGATGGGCGCGGGGCGCACGGAGACCGCGCGCCTACTCTTCGGCGCGGATAAGCGCGAAGGCGGCGAAATCTTCGTCAACGGCAAGCAGGTGAAAATCACAAGCCCCGTGGAAGCAGTGCAGGCTGGCATCGGCTATCTTTCCGAGGACCGCAAGCAGTTCGGCCTCTGCCTCGGCCTTTCCGTAAGCGAAAACACAGTACTGCCCGCACTGGAGCAGTTCACGCGCGGGCCATTCGTCAAAGGACGCGCCATCGCACACGCTGCGGGAGAATACGTTGATAAAATCGGCGTAAAAACCCCTTCGGTCAACACGCTGATCAAATCCCTCTCCGGCGGCAACCAGCAGAAGGTGGTCATCTCCAAGTGGCTGTTGAGAAACTGCGACATCCTGATTTTTGACGAGCCGACGCGCGGCATCGACGTCGGCGCGAAAAGTGAGATCTACAAGCTCATGAATCAACTCGCCGCGCAGGGAAAATCGATCATTATGATCTCCTCGGAACTGCCGGAACTGCTGCGCATGAGCGACCGCATCGCGGTCATGTGCGAAGGCAGGCTGGTCGGCGAGCTCACGATTGAAAGCGCTAGTCAGGAGAACATCATGTCCTACGCAACCATGCGGGAAGTGGAGTAACACAATATGGAATCGACGACAAAAAAGAAAATAAATCTTCAGGCGCTGCTTGCGCCGCTCGCGCTGATCATTCTGTACGTATTTTTCTCGATCTTTGGCAACAACTTCTTCTCGGTGGATATGTTCAAGAACATCCTCGAGTCGAGCTACTACATCGGCTTCATGGCGTTCGGCGTTACGTTCGTCATCATCACCGGCGGCATCGACCTTTCCATCGGCACGGTGATGATGTGTTCCGCGCTGCTCGGCGCGTTCGTGTTCAAAGAACACCAGTGGCCGCTTGCGCTCGCGCTTTTGCTCACCGTTGGCGTCGGCACCGCGTTCGGCTTTGCAAACGGTCTGCTCGTCGCAAAGCTCAGGCTGCCGCCGTTTATCGCGACACTCGGCACGATGATGATGTCCCAGGGCATCGGCTCGATCATCACCAAAGTACAGTCCCAGACCTGGCCGACCGCAACCGCGGAGATCGGCGGCTGGTTTAAAAAGCTCTTTATCCGCAATACCTTCTACCTTGGGGATACAAAGATTTCCGGCTTCCCCGTCGGCGCACTCTGGCTTATCGGGTTCTTTATCATTGCGGCGATGCTGCTGCACAAGACGAAGTTCGGCCGTTATACCTTCGCCATCGGCTCCAACGAAGAAGCCTCCCGCCTTTCCGGTATCGACGTGAGCAAGTGGAAAGTGCTCATCTACACCGTCTGCGGCCTGTTTGCAGGGCTTGGCGGAATCTTCTACGCCGCGGCGTACACGACGATCACGCCGGGCACCGGCAACGGACAGGAGCTCAACGCCATCGCGGGCGTGGTCATCGGCGGCACCTCCATGAGCGGCGGCGCGGGCACGATGGTCGGAACGCTCATCGGCGTGTTCATCATGAGCGTCCTGAAGAACGGACTCAGTTCCTGCGGCCTGCAGGCGCCCTGGCAGACGTTCTTTACCGGCGCCGTGGTCATCGGCGCGGTGCTTCTGGACATCCAGCGCACAAAAGCCGCAAACCGCGTGAAAAAGGGATAATTGTTCCGCATCCGATTCGTTTACTGTATTTGTGAAGGCTTACGACAATATTGTCGTGCTGAATAAAAAAAGGAGGAACACTCATGAAGAAACTGGTCGTTATTCTTTTGACCCTCGGCATGGTGCTCAGCATGTTCGCATGCGCAGCTCCCGCCACCACTGAGGAGCCCGCAGCAGCGACGGAAGCAACCGAAGCGCCCGCAGCGGAAGAAGCAGCCCCCGCGGAAGAAGCCGCGCCGATGTACATCCCCGTTATGGCGAAGGGCTTCCAGCACCAGTTCTGGCAAGCGGTCAAGACCGGCGCAGAAGCAGCCGCGAAGGATCTCGGCGTAGAGATCTATTTCGATGGCCCCGCCTCTGAAACCGAAATCGACGCGCAGGTCAACATGGTAAAGAACGAGCTGGCGAAGAACCCGAAGGCGATCGCGCTGGCCGCTCTCTCCACCGAAGCTGTCACCGAAATCCTTGAAGAGTGCGCAGAAAAAGGCATCCCGGTCATCGGCTTTGACTCCGGCGTTCCGGATGACAAGACCGGCGCCGTGAAGGCCACCGCCTCCACGAACAACGAAAACGCCGCAGCCATCGCCGCCGTGAAGTTCGGCGAAAACGCTGACCTCGTCGCCAAGATGCAGGCCGCGACCCCCGAAAACCCCGTCGTCATCGGCTGCCTGAGTCAGGATGCGGTCTCCGCCTCCGTCACCGGCCGCACCACGGGCTTCGTCAACAAGATGAAGGAAATTGCGGAAACCTACCAGCCGGGCAAAGTCTCCGTCGAAGGCCACACCAAGTGGGAAGCCAAGGTTGACGGCGCCGCGATCATCATTCGCGTCGAAGTCTCCGCAACGACGGAAGCAACCGCTCTGCAGACCTCCGCGAACTCCCTGCTCGCAACCAACGGCATCGCGGCAATCTTCTGCTCCAACGAAGGCGCAGTCGTGGGTCTGCTCGCGGCGACCGCTGACGGCGAAGACCTCGCGGACGGCGGCAAGTACGCCGACCTCGTCGTGGCCGGTTTCGACGCCGGCACCGCGCAGAAGACCGCCATTCGCAATGGCTGGTTCTACGGCTCGGTCACCCAGGATCCGTACCAGATCGGCTACAAGGCCGTTGAGCTCGCCGTCAAGGCCGCCAATGGCGAAGCCGTTGCGGACGTCGACACCGGCGCGCAGTGGTACAATGCGGAGAACATCGACGATCCGGCCATCGCGCTGCTCGTCTACGATTGATGCTCCTGTCTCCTCCCAATTAAGACCGACCTATGTGAAAACGGAGGGCGTACCCCCTCCGTTTTCCGTTGTCTCGATGTTTCCAATGCTCGACCACAGGCGGCCGAAGAAATCGGGATCCTATCATTCAGGATTTCCTTCAAAAAAACAGGATTTGCATTTTTTATCGAGGAAAATTGCAGGATGTGCTGCATAATTTTCCGCGCGTCGAAATTCGATGATTCCCCTTCGTTTTTTCCCTGAAAAATTTCGCCGAAACATTTGCCTTGCTTGATAAATCGGTGTATCATATATTTGGTGAAGATTGCGCGCGATGTGAAACGAACCGTCCCATTCTTCCAAAAACCGACCGGTCGCGCAAACCGCAAACCCGGCTCCCCTGCCGCCTCTTCGGCGCATGAGCATCGCTTTGAAAGCCATCACCCCCGTATTTTTGCAATTTTTCGTTTTTAATCCGTCAATTATCCGCGCGTGCCGCGCAGCAGCCGGGCGGAATCATCCCCCGCAGAGACTATTTTTTCCGAAAGCCGCCCTCCGTCATCTGCTATGCCAGGATAGTGAAGACATCACGTTTTACCATAAAACCATACTGACAGAAGAAAGGTGCCGAAAACAATGACAAACAACAAAAAGCTGCTCGCATGGGTCAAGGAAGTCCAGGACATGTGCGAACCCGACCAGATTTATTGGTGCGACGGTTCTCAGGAAGAAAACGACCGCCTGCTCGCCGAAATGGTAGCCAGCGGCATGGCAACCCCGCTCAATCCCGAGAAGCGCCCGGGCTGCTATCTCTTCCGCAGCGATCCTTCCGACGTTGCGCGCGTTGAAAACAGAACCTTCATCGCAAGCCGCCGCAAAGAAGACGCGGGCCCGACCAACAACTGGGTTGACCCTGTTGAACTCAAAAAGACCATGACCGAGCTCTACAAGGGCTCTATGCATGGCCGTACGATGTATATCATCCCGTTCTCGATGGGCCCCATCGGCTCGCCCATCTCCAAGATCGGCGTTGAGATCACCGACAGCCCCTATGTTGTCGTCAACATGCGGATCATGACCCGCATCGGCACCAAAGTGCTGGAGACCCTTGGCGAAGGCGAATTCGTCCCGTGCCTCCATTCCGTCGGTGCGCCGCTGGAAAAAGGCCAGAAGGATTCTTCCTGGCCCTGCGCCCCGATCGAGCAGAAATACATCAGCCACTTCCCCGAAGAGCGCCTGATCTGGTCCTACGGCTCCGGCTACGGCGGAAACGCCCTCCTCGGCAAGAAGTGCTTTGCGCTGCGCATCGCGTCCGTTCAGGCGCGTGACGAGGGCTGGCTGGCCGAGCATATGCTCATCCTGCGCCTCACCGACCCGCAGGGCAACAAGACCTACATCACCGGCGCGTTCCCGAGCGCCTGCGGCAAGACCAACCTCGCGATGCTGATCCCGACCATCCCCGGCTGGAAGGTCGAAACCATCGGCGACGACATCGCCTGGATGAAATTCGGCAAGGACGGCCGCCTCTACGCCATCAATCCCGAAGCGGGCTTCTTCGGCGTCGCGCCCGGCACCTCCGACAGCAGCAACTTCAACGCCATGCGCAGCATCGACAAGAACTCCATCTTCACGAACGTCGCCCTGACGGACGATGGTGACGTGTGGTGGGAAGGCATCGGCACCCCCGCGCCGGCGCACGCGATCGATTGGAAGGGCCAGGACTGGACGCCGGATTCGAAAGAGCCCGCCGCCCATGCGAACGCCCGCTTCACCGCGCCCGCTTCGCAGTGCCCCTGCATCGCGCCCGAATGGGAAGATCCCGCAGGCGTTCCGATCTCCGCAATCCTGATCGGCGGACGCCGTCCGCGCACGATCCCGCTCGTCCACGAGAGCTTCGACTGGACGCACGGCGTGTTTGATGGCTCCATCATGGGCAGCGAGATCACCGCAGCCGCCATCTCCGCGAAGATCGGTCAGGTCCGCCGCGATCCGTTCGCGATGCTGCCGTTCATCGGCTACAACGTGTGCGACTATCTGCAGCATTGGCTCGACGTCGGCGCGAAATCCACGGCCGACAAGCTGCCGAAGATCTTCTACGTCAACTGGTTCCGCAAAGGCGAAAACGGCAAGTTCCTCTGGCCGGGCTTCGGCGATAACAGCCGCGTACTGAAGTGGGTCGTCGAGCGCGTCACCGGCAAGGTGGACGCGGTCAAGACCGCCATCGGCTACCTGCCCAAGAAAGAAGACCTCTACCTCGACGGGCTCGATGTTTCCGCCGCGGCGATGGAAGAGCTCTTCCATCTCGAAAAGGAAGAGTGGCAGGCGGAAGTGGAATCCATCAAGGAACACTACGCGAACTACGGCGAAAAGATGCCCAAGGAGCTCAAAGAGCAGCTCAAGGCGCTTGAAGCGCGTGTCAACGCGATGTAATCGCCTCGTCTAAACGCGTCATACCATCCACGGAGCGCATATCCAAATCGGGTATGCGCTCCTTTTTTCCGTCAATCTCAATAAAATTCGGCATAAATCATGCGTTTAGCCGTATTTTGAAAATTTGTTCGCACGAAATAATTGACAGACGAAATGGTTTTATGATATATTCATGCAGTATTCAAAAATAATTGCTTTGACCGCACATGTTTGCCGATCATCCGTTATTTGATGATTGAGCGCATGTGTTTTTTTGATAAGAGCGCAAAGGCGAAAGCCAGCGCAGCGTATTGATAGGGTCGAGGGCATCTTGATCTCGCGAAAACAGACGATCCTTTTTCGTTTCTTACGGAGCCTCAAGCCGCCAACCCAAGCAAGGATGCAACCATTCACGAAAGATGAATGTGATTGAACGGGTACACCAGAACAAAAACCATCAAAAAACGAAAGAGGTATTTCCATGTTCAGCGACAAAACCATCGTCTGCAAAGATTGCGGAGCCAGCTTCACCTTCACCGCCAGCGAGCAGGAATTCTACGCGGAAAAGGGTTTCACCAATGAGCCCCAGCGCTGCAAGAACTGCCGCACCGCCCGCAAGCAGAGCTCTCCCCGCGGCGGCGGCGACCGTCAGATGTATGACGCAACCTGCGCAGGCTGCGGCAAACCCTGCAAGGTTCCCTTCCAGCCCCGTTCCGACCGTCCTGTTTACTGCAGCGACTGCTTCCGCAAGTAATTGATCTGAAGCGCAAAACGCTCCTCACAAGGGA
>CAYPEV010000023.1:12378-14381 GCA_964409605.1 uncultured Christensenella sp.
CCTCACAAGGGAGCGTTTTTTTATACCCGCAAGCGGAGAGAGAACCAATAGAAAATAAATTTTCTATGGTTATGGGCAGAAGCGACTGCTTCCGCAAGTAATTGATCTGAAGCGCAAAACGCTCCTCACAAGGGAGCGTTTTTTTATACCCGCAAGCGGAGAGAGAACCAATAGAAAACAAATTTTCTATGGTTATGGACAGAAGCAACTGCTTCCGCAAGCAACTGATCTGAAGCGCAAAACGCTCCCCGCAAGGGAGTTTTTTTTGTTGTACCATTCGCGGGGGACAGCGCAAACTCCCTCTGCTGCACACTCTTCCCCTCTCCAATAGGGCGCCCTGAGAATCTGTCTCCCCTCCTCCGCCACACAATCTTCACTTTACAAATGCGAACATGTGTGCTAATCTACCAAGGTATTGTGATGCAGCACCCCTGTTGAAGAAGTGCAGGGGAAACAATTTGACTCGAAACGATATTTCCAATTCGTACGAACTCCCGTTGTCTGTCGCATTTATGATACGCCCTGGCAAGAAATTACATCACTTGCCATACGGCATGAGCGTTCCGGCTCCGACGTATCAATATCGAACAGACGACAGGACAACGTTATTACGAGAAAACTATGCTTTTTTCGATGAGACGATGCCCGCTATGGTCGGCATGGTCTTATTTTTATGGCATTACGGAACAGAAAGAATAGGAAATGAAATACACAGAACTCTTAACCCCGCAGATGCAGCAAACGCTGGCCGAAGCCGGCTACGAAACCCCAACCCCCATTCAGGAGCGCAGCCTCGAAACCCTTCTGGGCGGACGCGACCTCATCGGCATCGCACAGACCGGCACAGGCAAGACCGCGGCGTTTGCGGTGCCGATCATCGAACAGATCAACCCGGACAACCGCAAGCCGCAGGCTCTGATCCTCTGCCCGACGCGTGAACTCGCGCTGCAAACCACGGCAGTGTTTAAGAAGCTCTCCCCGCACAAGAAGATGCGCACGGTGTCCATCTACGGCGGCCAGTCCCCCCACGTCCAGATTCAGGCGCTGCGCGGCGGCGCGCAGGTCGTTGTCGGCACGCCGGGCCGCGTGAAAGACCTCATCGGCCAGAACGCGCTGAAGCTCAGCAACATCCGCTACGTCGTGCTCGACGAGGCGGACGAGATGCTCGACTTCGGCTTCCTGCCGGACATCAAGTGGATCCTGAGCGCAATCCCCAACGAGCGCCAGATGATGCTCTTCTCCGCCACGATGAGCAAGGAGATCTCCGGCATCGCGCAAAGCTATCTCACAGCGCCGGAGACCATCGAGGTCGGCGAACGCAACGAACCCACCAAGACCGTCCGCCAGATGAGCATCCACACGCCGGAATCCGGCAAGATCACAACCGTCAACTTCCTCATGAAGGAGACCGATCCCCGGCTGACGCTGATCTTCTGCAACACGCGCCACAGGGTCAAGACCGTCACCACCAAGCTCAACGCGGCTGGCTTGACGAGCGCCTGCATCCACGGCGACCTGAGCCAGAGCCAGCGCAACAGCATCATGCGCGATTTCCGCGCGGGCAAGACGCCTGTGCTGGTCGCAACCGACGTTGCCGCGCGCGGCATCGATGTGGACAATATCGACCTCGTCATCAACTACGACGTGCCGGATAAACCGGAATACTATGTCCACCGCATCGGCAGAACCGGCAGGGCGGGCCACAGCGGCTTTGCCGCCACGCTGGTCAGCGAGCAGGATATCCCGCGCCTGCGGGTCATCAAACGGCAGTACAACGTGCTGATGAACTAGTTTATCGGCAAAAACACACAAGAAACAGGCAGCATCCGGACTATATGGGTTCGGATGCTGTTTTTTGTGTGAAAATCCTGCCGATTGTTACATGCATATCACGTTGCAGTCGCATGCTTTATTACATATCCGTTGCTTTCTTCTGTTTTATTTCCATTCTTTCATGTTTCATCTTTCTATGTGTTGATTCATTCTTGCAATCATACATTCTC
>CAYPEV010000023.1:14481-18064 GCA_964409605.1 uncultured Christensenella sp.
AGCCTGTTGCTGACGAGCCTGTTGCTGACGAGCCTGTTGCTGACGAGCCTGTTGCCGACGAGCCTGTTTCTGAAGAGCCCGTTGCTGACGAGCCTGTTGCTGACGAGCCTGTTTCAGAAGAGCCCGTCGCGGAAGAACCGATTGTGGTGACCTCCGCCGCTATCCGCCTGCTGGAACGCGCAAACGCGCTGCTCGCACAGTACAACGCCTGCGCCACCATGGCGGAAAAACGCGCGCTGCTGGAAGCCCCGAACAACAGCCTCGGTAACGACGCCATCCGCACCAAGATCCTCGCCGACCTTGGCGGCAGCTGGGAGCAGCTTGAAGAAGCAGTGACAGCCGCTACGCAATATCAGCAGGGCAAGACGCTGTATGTGCAGGTCTACATGAGCGGTGTAAGCAGCGATTATGTGCCCGTCGTCTACACCACGCAGAATTCCGACCGCAGCGGAAACCAGTGGGCAACCAATCTGGTCTATGACGGCGAAGCGGCAACCTGGATGGAATATACGCAGAAACACGCCTACAACGACAGCCGCGTGGGTTTCTACATGACGACGCTCTACAACAACGAAGACGGTTGGGAGGAGCTCAAGGACACGATGGCCGAAAGTCCGGTCTGGCAGCCGGTGGATGTGCCCACGGAAGGTTAAGCAGCGTATGCATTCGACAGAAAGCCGCATTTTTTGAAACGATTTCCTGCCCCGGCATGATTTCTTTATCCCGTCCCTTCCTTTTTGCAAAGACAGTCCTGCTGCGATGCGGGACTGTCTTTGTTTTGATTTCTACCGCGCAGCGTTGTGATATAATGACTCCAGAACAAACCCAATGCCGCAGGCAGCCTCGGCGGAAACGGAGCATAACAGTATGGATAAATCGGAATCCTTGGAGAATATCGCGGTGCTGATCGACGCAGACAACGCGCAGTTGAGCAAGCTCTCGCTGATCCTGGAGGAGCTCTCGACCTATGGGCGCATCGTGGTCAAACGCGCATACGGCAACTGGAAGGCCAGCGCGCTTAAAAACTGGGAAGAGCAGCTCAAAACACTCGCCATCAAACCGGAACAGCAGTTTGCGTATACCACGGGCAAAAACGCAACCGACCTCTCCCTCGCCATCGGTGCGATGGATCTGCTGCACACGCAACGGTATGACGCGGTCGCGCTGGTTTCGAGCGACAGCGATTATACCCCGCTTGCGATCCGCCTGCGTGAGGCGGGCATCTACGTCTTCGGCGTCGGCGAGGAGAAGACGCCGCTCTCGTTTCGCAACGCCTGCGATAACTTTATCCTCACGCAAAACCTCGGCGACGCGGAAAAGCCAAAGCCCGCCCAGCCGGAGGAGGCAAAACCCGCGAAGAAATCAGAAAAACTCGTACCGAAAACCGACATTGCGCCGATCCACAGCCACCTCAAGACTGCGAGCGAACGCTATCAGGACGCGGACGGCTGGGTGAACATCTCCTCCGCAGGCGGATATATTAAGCGCGTCATGCCGGATTTCGACAGCAAGACCTATGGTTTTTCGAAGCTGACCGATCTGATCAAGGCCTTCCCCAAGCTCTACGAAACCAAGACCTATCCCGGCAAGGGCACGGTGACGATCTTCGCGTACCGCTGCATCCCCTGCCCGTGAGTTTGTCACCAACCCGCGTTGAAACCTTCTTGCCCGCCGTATAAGATCATATAGGAGGGCATATGCTACATAGTTGTACCCATGCTCTCAAAAACGATTCCGATCAGGAGATCTTGCCTATGAAACGAACACAAACCACCCGAAGACATGCGGGATTCTATATTCTCCTCGCGCTCGCTGCGCTGCTCGTCTTCCTCGCGGTCGCTTTTTTCGCATACGTAAACGATTATCGCCACGCGGACGAGGCAGCGCTTTCTCTGCTCGACAGCGCGAATATCCGGCAGAACAAACATTGGACCATCCTCACGCCGGATCCGCAAAACGACACCGGCACGGGGTTCATCTTTTACCCCGGCGGAAAAGTAGAGGAAACCGCCTATCTGCCGCTTTTGGAGCGTTTGCGCGCGGGCGGGATTACGATCGTGCTGGTCAAGATGCCGTTTCGCCTCGCGGTGTTTGATATCGACGCCGCGGACGGGGTCTACGCCGCGCTGCCCGACATCTCCCGCTGGTATATCGGCGGTCATTCGCTCGGCGGCGCGATGGCCAGCAGCTATGCCGAGGGCAACGAATCGCGCCTCTCCGGTCTGATTCTGCTCGGCGCCTATCCTGTCAACGACAGCCCGATTCCGACGTTGTGTATCTACGGCAGCGAGGACATCATGCTGGACACGGCGAAACTCATGGGCGCGGCAAACGTGCTGAAGATTGAAGGCGGCAACCACGCGCAGTTCGGCGATTATGGCTTGCAGGCCGGCGATGGTGAGGCCGCCATCACCCGAGAGGCGCAGCAGGACATCGCCGCGGAGGCAATGCTCGCGTTCCTTGCATCCGCCAACTAGCGAAACGACCCGCAGACAAACAGGAAGGACATCTCTGCATGGAACATAAGAAGTCTTATTCGCTCAAGTCCGCGCTCTGGTTCGTGTTTCTCTTTTCGTTTGCGATGGTCGCAGCGACGTGGCTCGTTTCCCCGCTGCTCGCGCCGTTTCGCGTGCAGCTCCTGCCGGACAGCGGGGCCAGCTGGTATTACTGGAAGCTGCCAAAGCCTGAACGATGGGCTTCCATCAGCATGTGGGTGCTGTATCTTGCCCATCAGATCACGGTCTGGGTGCTGATTGCCAAGCTCAAAAACGACGACCGTCCGGAAGCGGGGCGAATCGGTCCATATAATCTGCGGCTGCTGATTGCAAACGCCGTGTTCATCGCGCTGCATCTCGTGCAGACCGCGCTGTTTTACGATGCGCTCGCGCAGTTTGTGCCCGTGATGAGTTCGCAGGGTTCCGTCATCGTGATGCTCGTGATGATGCTGATCCTGCTGAACAACCGCCGCGGACTATTCTTCGGCAAGCGCGTCGCCCTTCCGCCGCCCGGCGTCGCCGCGACGCAAAAGGTGCACGGCTTCTATATCGCCTGGGCGGTTGTCTACACCTTCTGGTTCCATCCGATGGAAGGCACCCTCGGCCATCTGCTGGGCTTTCTCTATCTCTTCCTGTTGATGGGGCAGATGTCCCTTGCGCGCACAAGCTGGCACACGAAGATCGGCTGGCTGACGTTTCTCGAGGCGTTTGTCGCGCTCCACGGCGCGGTGGTCGCAATCCACGCTGCAAACGGCATGTGGCCGATGTTCTTCTTCGGCTTTATGATGATGTTCATCCTCACGCAGGTGTTCGGCATCCTCAAAAGCCGCATCGCCATCGCGGGCGTGTTTGCGGGCTATCTTGCGCTTGTTCTGACCACCTACAGCGGCGCCCTTGGCAGCTTTCTCTCCGGCACGCCGGTCGGCTGGGCGGATATCCACCAGATCACCTGGATTCCCGTGATTCTCTACGGGCTTGTGTTCGTGCTCGCGGGGGTGTTTGCGGGCGTATCTGCGCTGATACAAAGAGCGAAAAAGTCGTAAAACGGTCGATTCTCAAATATTCAACCGCTCCATGCGCCGCAGCCT
>CAYPEV010000024.1:0-17742 GCA_964409605.1 uncultured Christensenella sp.
CGCATACAGCGCGGGAATCGAATCCACGCCGAGCGCTTCGATGAGCTGCCCCGCCGTCTTGTCGCTGAAGCTCTCGATGTCCATCGCGTCGCGCGAGGCATAGTGCGCGAGGCGCAGCGTAATCTGCGCGCGGCAGGAGAGGGAGTTGGTGCAGAAGAGATGCGCGCCGTTTTCCTCCACATGCGCGCCGCAGACGGGGCAGCGCGTGGGTTTTTGGATCTCCTGCGTGGCCGTATCGTTCGGCACGGCGCCGAGGATTTCCGGAATGACGTCGTTGCTCCTGCGGAGGAACACCCTTGAACCGATCTTCACGCGCTTGCGCCGGATGTCGTCATAATTATTCAGCGTTGCGCGATGAATCGTCGCGCCCGCGAGCTCGACGGGGGTAAGGTGCGCCAGCGGCGTGAGCTTGCCCGTTCTGCCGACCTCCCAGGTGACCTCCTCCACGACAGAGGTCGTCTCCTCGGCGGCGAATTTGTACGCCATCGCCCAGCGGGGGAATTTCTCCGTTGCACCGAGTCGTTCGCGCAGGGCGAAATCCGTCACCTTGACGACCATGCCGTCGATCAGAAAATCGAGCGTGCCGCGCGTCTGCTCCGCGAGGTCGATCTCACGCTTGAGGTCTTCCGCGGTGCGGCAATAGCGGATATACGGACTGACGGGGAACCCGTTCTCGGCGAGGAACGCGAGCATATCGCGCTGATTCGTCAACTCTTTTCCTTCGATATAGCCTACGTTATAGCAAAAGATATCGAGCTTTCTGCTTGCGGTTACCTTGGGATCGAGGTTTCTCAGCGCACCCGCCGCCGCGTTGCGCGCGTTTTTCAGCGGTTCGTCGCTGATTTTGTTGAGGGCTTCGAGCACGGACAGACGCATGATGCATTCGCCCTGCACCTCCATCTTTCCCTTGAACGGAATCGTTCCGGGAATCGAGCGAACGGTGAGGAGCTGCTCGTAAACGCCGTCTCCTGTGACGCCGTTGCCGCGCGTCGCGCCCTGCACAAACCGGCCGTCCTCATAGGTGAGGCAGACGGTGAGCCCGTCGAACTTATACTCCAGCGCAAACTCCACCGGCTTGCCTTCCGCCGCATTGAGCGCGCGGTTTGCCCAGTCGGACAGCGCTTCTTCCGTGCGCACCTTGTCGAGGCTGTAGAGCCGTCGAAGGTGTGTGTGCGGCAAAAAAGCGCCCGCCGAAGCGCCGACGCGTTTGGTCGGCGAACCGGGCAGCGAAAAGCCGCTCTCCTCTTCCAACTGCACCAGCTCGTCGTAGAGCGCGTCATACTCCGCGTCCGAGATGCGCGGTGTGTCCGCGTCATAATATGCCTCGGCGTATTGCATGAGCTGCCGGGTTAATTCTTCCTGACGAGTCATCGTAACCACCTCAATAAATGGAATTAGAGTACTTCGATCGGCGCGAACGCCGCGGCAAACTTCTTGTTTGCGCCGTTGTCAAACGCAATTTCGACGATCGATGAGGCGCCGCCGCCGTTGACCGCGAGCACGGTGCCGTCCCCAAAGGCCTTGTGCCGCACGCGTTGGCCGGGGGTAAAGACGACGTCGTGCTCCGGCAGGCGCGGTTCCGCCTTCGACTGCTCGCGCTGGATTGCGCTTTGTGCGCCGTTGCTCTTGAGCGAATGCACGGAGATGCCGAACGCCTGCTGCGGCGGCGCGCTCTTGAGCTGCGGCTGCTTCGGCGCGGGCTTTGAGGAGGCGGGCAGCGCCTCCTCCAGTTCGGTCAGGAAACGAGACGGCATCGCGGGCGTGATCTTTCCGTAGAGCATGCGCTGCTTGGCGGAGGAGAGATAGAGCTTCTGCCGCGCCCGCGTGATGCCGACATAGCAGAGCCTTCGCTCTTCCTCGAGTTTCTCCGGCTCATAGATGCTCTGCATCGAGGGAAACAGCCCGTCCTCCAGTCCGCAAAGGAACACGACGGGGAACTCCAACCCCTTTGCGCTGTGGAGCGTCATCATCGAGACGCGGCCGTTCTCGTCGTCCACCGCGTCCGTCGCGGAAAACAGCGCAACGTTTTCGAGGAACGCGGAGAGCACATCCACCTTTGTTTCATCCATCGAATCCGTAAACTCGCGGATATAACCGACGAACTCCTTGACGATGTCCGCGCGGGCTTCATAGTTCTCCTTGCGATCCGCCTGCAGATACGCGTCGTAGCCGATCACCTGCAAGAGATATTCCACTACATCTGGAAACGACTTGACGCCGAACTGCATGTAGACATCCGAGAGCAGCTCCGCAAACGCACCGAATTTTTCCCGCGCGGCCTTGGGCAGGTCTCCGTCCTTGAGCTGCATGATTGCGTGCAGCAGCGGCTGCGTGCGTGAGGACGCAAACGCCTGCAGCGCCTCGACGGAGCTGTCGCCGATGCCTCGGCGGGGGACGTTGATCACCCGTAGAAACGCCACATCGTCCGCGGAATTTTGCAAAAGCCGCAGATAGGCTACGATGTCCTTGACCTCCGCGCGCTGGAAGAACGAAAGACCGCCATAGACGCGATAGGGGATGTCGTAGCTTTGCAGATACATTTCAATCACGCGGCTCTGCGCGTGCGTGCGGTAGAGAATCGCATAATCGTCATACCGTCGGTCGCCATAGCGCGCGCGTTCCAGAATGCGGTTTGCGATACGGTTTGCTTCGTCCCGCTCGTCCATCGCTTCGTAAACGTCGATGGGTTCGCCGCCCTTCGTGTTTGTCCAGAGCGCTTTTTTCTTGCGGGAGCGGTTGTTGGAGATGACGATGTTTGCGGCGTTGAGGATGACTTCGGTCGAGCGGTAGTTCTGCTCGAGGCGGATCACGGCGGCCCCGGGAAAGTCCTTTTCAAACTCCAGTATGTTTCGGATATCCGCGCCGCGCCAGCCGTAGATACTCTGGTCGTCGTCGCCGACGACGCAGAGGTTCCGGTGCTCGCTGGCAAGTTTTTTGACGATGTGATACTGTACGAGGTTCGTGTCCTGATACTCGTCCACGAGAATATAGCGAAATTTGTTGCGGTATTTCTCGAGCACATCGGGAAACTGCGTAAACAACCGCATCACCATCAGCAGCAGGTCGTCAAAATCCAGCGCGTTGCACTGTTTGAGCTGCTTCTGATATGCCTGATAGGCCGCGACGACCTCTTTCGGCGCGTAGCTTTCCTTTAAATATGCGAGCGCGTCGAGGCTTTGGTTCTTCGCCTCGGAAATGCGGCTGCTGAGCTCGCGCGGGGTAAAGACCTTTTCGTTGAGGTTCAGGTCCCGGATGATCTTCTTGAGCAGAGACTGCTGATCCGCGTCGTCATAGATCACAAACGTACGCTCGTAACCGAGCTGCTCAATCTCGCTGCGCAGTATCCGCGCGCAGCATGCATGAAAGGTCATGACCCACATGTCGTTTACGCCGCTGCCAAGCAGGTTTCCCACGCGCTCGCGCATCTCGCCTGCGGCCTTATTTGTAAACGTCAGCGCGAGGATACTCCATGGCGCGACGCCTTTTTCCTGAATCAGATATGCGATGCGATGCGTGAGCACGCGCGTTTTGCCGCTGCCTGCGCCGGCGAGGACGAGGAGCGGCCCTTCGGTCGTCTCCACGGCTTCGCGCTGTTGATCGTTGAGAATCGAAAGATCCATGCTATTCCCCCTGAAACAAATCAAATAATTATACCATAGCGATCCGGCGGCAGAAACCCCAAGCAACCGAAAAACAAGAAAAATTCGAACAAGCGTTTGTATTTTTTTATTGCGCTTTACGAAGCGGGCGCGGTTCTGTTATAATCTGCCCATGAAATTGATCATCGCTTCCAACAATGCGCACAAGATGCGCGAAATTTCCGAAATCCTCGGCGCGGAGTTTCCGGATATGGTCACGCTCAAGCAGGCGGGGCTTACCATAGATGTCGTTGAGGACGGAGACACTTTTCAGGCAAATGCGATCAAAAAGGCGGAAGAGGTGCGCATCGCCTCGGGATATCCCGCCGCGCTTGCGGATGACAGCGGACTGATCGTCGACGCGCTCGGCGGCGCGCCGGGGGTTTACAGCGCGCGCTATGCCGGTGAAGGGCACGACGACGCGGCGAACAACGCAAAGCTCATGCGCGATATGGCCGGCGTTCCGGCCGAACAGCGTACCTGCCGTTTTGCTTCCGCCGTCGCGCTCGCGCGGGAGGGAAGAAAAACCATCTGCGTGATGGGCTATGCGGAAGGGATCCTGCTCACCGAAGCGCGCGGAGAAAACGGCTTTGGCTATGATCCCTACTTTTTCTATCCGCCGCTGAACAAATCCTTCGCCGAACTCAGCGCGGAGGAGAAGAACACCGTCAGCCACAGAAAGCACGCCCTGGAAGCGCTGCTGGACGTGCTGCGGCAGGAGAAAAGATGAAGCGCGTCGCGGTATTTGCGGACTCGCATAATATGTTTTCGCGCCTTCCTCTTGCGCTGGAACGGCTCGGCAAGGTCGATATGCTCTTTCATCTGGGGGACTTTGCGATCGATGCGGAGCGGATTGCGCAGGAATTGGGTGATGTGCCGTTCGTTGCGGTCAAGGGCAACAACGACAGCGGGAGCATGTACCCAAGAAAGCGGATCGAGCTGGTCGAGGACGCCTGGATCATGCTCGTACACGGAGACGGCTATCATACGATCTATCAGATGATCGACCAGGCGCGTGAAAACCGCTGTGCCGCCGTGCTGTTTGGACACACGCACGTGCCGCTACTGCAGGCGGACGGGGAAATCCTCATCGTCAATCCCGGAAGCATCTCGCTGCCGCGGCAGGGAAACAAGCCCTCCTGCGCGCTGCTGGAAGTGGACGGCAAGGACGTAAATGTCCAATTGATCCCGTTGATGTAATGGACGTTAAAAATCGAAGCAGACGCAAAAACCTCCCGCAGGAAAGCGGGAGGTTTCTTTGCAGATGGATTCGGATTTTATACCACGGGGATCTCTTCCGAACTGTCTTCGATGATCTCCTGCGAATAGTGCGAAAAATTCGGCATTTCATCGACGGAGTGGATCCCGAACTGGCGCAGGAACTGATCGGTGGTGCCGAACAGAGTCGGGTGGCCGACGACGTCTTTACGACCGACTTCAACGATCAGTCCGAGCTTTACAAGCTGGGCCACCGCATAGTCGCAGCGTACGCCGCGCACGCGCTCTACATCCGAGCGGGTCACAGGCTGACGGTAGGCAATCACCGCGAGTGTTTCGAGCAAGGACTGTGAGACGCTCTTCGTCTCGTCCGGATTGACGAGCTGCTTGACCTGCTCGATATAGTCGCGGTTACTCACAAGCTGCGCCGTGTCCGCGGTGACAAGCAGCTGCACGCCGCGCCCTTCGACGCGATAATAATACTCCATTTCGGCGAGCAGGTTCCGCATCTTTGGCGTCGGTATGTCCAATACGCGCGCAAGCTCCGTAATCGCGACGGGATCGCCCGCCACAAAGAGCATGCATTCGATTGGATTCCAGAGCGTCTGCCCGGTCTTTCGTTCTTCCATCGTTCCCTCAACTATCAGTCTTCCGACTCGTCCATGTATTCATAGTTGTCGTCATCCAAAAGCAGCTTATCCGCGCTGATGCGAATCGGCGCAAACGGCGCCTTTTGCTTGAGCAGGATTTCGCCGCGCGCAATCATCTCCAGAAGCGCCATAAACGTGGCGATGATCTCCATGCGCTCCGCGTCCCGGGTAAACAACTCCTCAAACGAAACCGCGTGTTTGTCGGATAAAATCATGCGAATCTTTGCCGTCTGCGAACGCACCGTGTATCGATCCGGATTCACATGCTGGGAGCGGATGACCTCCGGCTCGTCTTTTTTACGCGCCAGCATTTCTAAAAATGCGGCAAAAAGGCTGTCCATCGTCGCGCCGTCGAGCGCGATCTCCTTTGGCGGGAGCGGGATATCCTCCGGCAGGCGCGTATGGCTGTTCCTGGCGTCTTCAAAGAGGGTTTTGAGCTTTTCGCTCGCCTCCTTAAACGCCTTGTAGTCCGTGAGCTGCCGGATCAGGAGCGTTTCGGGATCCTCTTCCGCCTCGTCCTCTTTCGGCGGGCGGGGCAGGAGCTGACGGCTCTTGATGTAGAGAAGCGTCGCCGCCATGGTCAGGAATTCACTCGCGGTGTCCATGTCCAGCTCGTCTAGCTGATCCATATAGGAAAGATACTGCGACGTGATCTCGGAGACGAAGATGTCCTTGACGTCCACTTCGGCTTCCTCAATCAGATGCAGCAGCAGGTCAAGAGGGCCTTCAAACTGTTGAAGCTGTACGGTATACGGCATGCGTTTTCCTTATAAGGCGATATTGCGCGGAGCGCGAAATTCCAGCGCGTGAGACGATCAGAACAGGTTGATCATCCAGGCTGCGATCGAGAAAAAACCGCTCGAAATCGCGGAGATCAAAATGCCAAGCACATAGGACACCGCGCCGAAGAGCAGAAGACCCAGCAGAATAAACTGACCGTATTGCCGGAGAAACATGAACACGCGCGGGATTTTGCGCATGAAGAGGCTTTCGGCTACATGGGAACCGTCCAGCGGATAGATGGGCAGCAGATTAAAGATCGCGAGTGCGAGATTGATCGTAATGATCGAACCTATGATGCTCATGAACGCTTCATTTGTGGCGAGTCCCCACTTGAGAATGCCCGCTACATAGATGAACGAGAACACGAACGCGACGACGATATTCGTAAAGATGCCCGCAAGCGAAACGATGATATCGTCGCGCTTATAGTTCTTGAAGTTGCGCGGGTTGACCGGGACGGGCTTTGCCCAGCCGAAGCCGACGAGCAGCAGCATCGCGAGACCGATCAGGTCGACATGCGCGATGGGATTGAGCGTCATGCGCCCCATGTTGCGCGCCGTCGGATCGCCGAGGCGGTAGGCCGCGTACGCATGCGCCCATTCGTGGACGGTGAGGCCGATGATGATCGCCGGCAGAACATAGAGGAACTGCAGCGGGTTTTGAAAGAGTTGTGCGATGCGTGACAAAATCGCGTACTCCCTTCGTCTTATTCTTTCGCGATGATACGGCGCGGGCGCAAAGCGTCCTCGCAAATCGCTGACACAATTATACGCGAAGCGGAAACCGAACGCAATCAAGCCGGACTTCGCCGCCGGATTTTCCACAGACTGTTCACAAAGGCATGCTGCCGCAGGGAAATCCTGCCGCAATCCTATGACTGCTCTGCGCGCTCGCGAAGACGCTGTACCAACTGGGCATCCGGCGTGACATACATCGTGCGGTTGGTGGAGTAGATCACCATACCCGGGCGCGCGCCGGAGGGCTTTTTGACGAACTTGCGCGGCGTATAGTCGACCGGAACGCCGGAAGACGCGCGGGACTGCGAATAATACGCCGCGAGATTCGCCGCCTCGCGCAGCGTTGCCTCCGGCGGCTCGCCTTCAAAATCGATGATCACATGCGAACCGGGGCTGTTCTTTGCGTGCAGCCAGATGTTTTCCGAGCGCGCGGACTGCAGCGTCAGCGCGTCGTTCTGGCGGTTGTTTTTTCCGACATAGACCGCGATTCCGTCGCTCGAAACGAAGCGCATCGGCGCGGAGGACTTGTTTGCGGGCTTTGCCGCCTGCACTTTTTCCGGGCGCAGATAGCGCTCGCGGATCAGTTCCTCCTTGATCTCGCTGAGCTCATAGAGCGTGTCGCACTGGTCGATGTTTTGAAGCTGCCCTTCGAGATATGCGATCTCGCCGGCCAAGCCCTCAATCTGTCCTTCGGCATATGCCTTGCCGAGCTTTCCCTTGCGATATTGCTTGAAATATTTTTTCGCGTTTTCCTGCGCGCTCAGGGCGGGATCGAGCTGGATTGCGCGTTTTGCGGGCGGGTCCGAAAAATAGTCGTCCACGATGAGCTCATGCATGCCCGGTTTCGCGAGGTGAAGATTGGCGAGGATGAGTTCTCCGCTGATGCGCGCGGCTTCATGCGCCTCGCTCTGCTGCGTCGCGTCCCAAAATGCCGCATACTTGTTCTGCGCGCGGCTCAGCGCGGACGAAACCGTGTGCCGAAGCGCCGCGCCGTGCCTGCGAATGCGGACGATCTGGTCGCGATCGGCATAATAACGATCAAGTGCTTCGCTCATGCTGCGGGCGGGTTCCACACGCGCATAAAGACCGGACGGAACGAACGGCAGCGCGGCGACCGGTTCGCCTTCCGCATTGAAAGCGACGCACGGCGCATAGGCGCCCGCTTTCATGGACTGCATCAGCGTAAACAGCGAGGAGGGGGAGGACGAGGCGGCGATCAGCGCATTTGCGGTCTGCTTGGAGACGCCGTCAAACGCCGCGGTCATCGCGCGCGCGGGATCCTCTGCGGAGCAGACCGCGGAGAATGCCTCCTGAGGCGCGGCAAACGGATCCTGCTTGCCCTGCGGGGGAATCGGTTCATAGGGAAAGCCGGGCAGGAGGATCCGCGCGCCGTCGTTGCTCGCGGAGACGCGGCGCAGACAGTCGACAATCGCACCCGTCGGTTCAAGCAGAAGAAGGTTCGCGTGTTTTCCCGTGAGTTCGATGATGAGGCGCAGCGCGACCTCATCAAACAACTCGTTTCGCGCGAGGAGGATGATCTCGCAGACGCGGTCCGAACCCAGCTGCCGGATGGAGCAGATACGCCCCCCGACGAGCCTCCTGCGCAGCAGCATGCAGAACGCGGGCGCGTTCATGGGGTTGTCGAACGAGCGGCCGGTGAGCTGGATGCGCCCGTTCTCGGGATGGATACTCACGAGCAAGCGAAGGTTTGCGTTGTTTGCCCGCACAACAAAGAGCAGCAAGTCCTTTTCGGGTTGCTGCACTTTGTCGATCTTTCCGCCGATGAGCGGCTGCAGTTCATATATCACCGCGCCGAGCGCGATGCCGTCCATTGCCATGTGTAATCGATTCTCCCGTTGTTCTGCTGCGGCAGGCCGGATACAAAAACTTATTCCGGCTTTTTCAAACGATCCAATATCAGCCGGTATCCGCCCGCGCCATATTCCAGGCAGCGGTTCACGCGGCTGATGGTTGCGCTTGAGGCGTTGAACCTGTGCGCAATGTCCTGATAGGTTATACCCGCGTCGAGCTGGCGCGCAACCTGCCAGCGCTGCGCCATGGCCTGCAACTCGTTGATGGTGCACATGTCTTCAAAAAAACGATAGCATTCCGAGGGATCGCGCAGGGATAGGATCGCGTGGAACACGTCGTCCAATTCTTCGCTCTTCAGCCTGGATACATATGCGTCCATGCAGAAATCACCTTTCGTTCTAAGAGTGTGTCGTTCTGCCGTGTTTTGTAATACGAATCTATTCTATTCGCTTTCACACTGGAAAGCAAGAAAAAAGGGGCATACCTTGACGGTATGCCCTAAGCTGAAAACCGAACTGGGGTTACTGCGCCGCAGCGCGCTTTTTAGCCATCTGCGCCTTTTTGCGGGCGGCAGCGTTCTTGTGGATCATGCCCTTTGCGGCAGCATGATCAACCGTGCTGACGGCCGTCAAATACGCTTTTTCGGTTGCGGCAGAGTCCCCGGCCTGCAGCGCTTCATCAAAGCGGCGGATAGTCGTCTTCATTTCGGACTTGGCCGCGCGATTATTCAGCGTCTGCTTCGCGGTGATTTTGACACGCTTCATGGCGGACTTGATGTTTGCCAAAACAATTCACCCCCTATTTCAGTCTCACATTTCATTCGAACAGAAGTCAGTTTAGCATACCACAGGGGATAATGCAAGCAAAATATTGCGGTTTTGCATGAAAACGAAGCAAAGCGGCACGCGAACTTTCAGGAACGAACTCTATCCTATTACATACACCGGTTCTGTGATTTTGTCGCACGGAAATGCGCAGAGGAAAGGACATTTTCACATTTTCGTTGCATTTTCAAAGTTGACGCATGAAACAATCGTGGTATAATTGTTCTCGTGATTAGCACTCAACAAAAAAGAGTGCTAACAAAATAAATGAGTCATTAAAACACATAGGAGGCGAACACTCGTATGAAACTGAAACCTTTGGCCGATCGCGTGGTTGTGGTCAGCATCGAGAACGAAGAGGTTGTCAAGGGCGGCATCGTGCTGCCGACCGCTGCGAAGGAAAAACCGCAGATGGCGGAAGTCATCTCCGTTGGCCCCGGCGGCGTCGTGGAAGGCAAAGAAGTCGTCATGTATGTCAAAGCTGGCGACAAGGTGATCTGCTCCAAATATGCGGGCACCGAAGTCAAGCTGGATGACAAAGAGTACCTCATCGTCCGCCAGAGCGACATTCTCGCGGTCGTAGAATAATCAGGAGGAAACAAACGATGGCAAAGCAGTTGAAGTATAGCGAAGACGCACGCAGAGCGCTTCAGGCCGGCCTGGATAAGCTGGCTAACACCGTCAAGATCACCCTTGGACCCAAGGGCCGCAACGTCGTACTGGATAAGAAATACGGCGCTCCGTTGATCACCAACGACGGCGTCACCATTGCAAAAGAGATCGAGCTGGAAGATCCATTTGAAAACATGGGCGCGCAGCTGGTCAAAGAAGTCGCCACCAAGACCAACGACGTCGCGGGCGACGGCACCACCACGGCGACCCTGCTCGCGCAGGCAATCGTCCGCGAGGGCATGAAGAACGTTGCCGCGGGTGCAAACCCGATGGTTGTCCGCCGCGGCATTGAAGCCGCCGTTACGGAAGCGGTTGAGGGGCTCAAGTCTCTCAGCAAACCCGTCGGCAGCAAGAACGCCATCGCGCAGGTCGCCTCCATTTCCGCAGGCGATGAGACCGTTGGCAAGTTGATCTCGGACGCGATGGAGAAGGTCGGCAACGACGGCGTCATCACCGTGGAAGAGAGCAAGACCATGAAGACCGAGCTGAACATCGTCGAAGGTATGCAGTTTGACCGCGGTTACGCTTCCGCGTACATGGTCACTGATACCGAGAAGATGGAAGGCATTCTCGATAATCCCTACATCCTCATCACCGACAAAAAGATCGGAAACATTCAGGAGATCCTGCCGATTCTTCAGCAGATCGCCCAGCAGAGCCGTTCTCTGTTGATCATTGCGGAAGACGTCGAAGGCGAAGCGCTCACCACGCTTGTGCTCAACAAACTGCGCGGCACGTTTAACTGCATCGCCGTCAAGGCGCCTGGCTTTGGCGACCGCAGGAAGGCCATGCTGCAGGATATCGCGGTTCTCACCGGCGGCGAAGTGATCTCCTCCGAAATCGGCCTCGACCTCAAGGAAACCCAGCTGAGCCAGCTCGGTACCGCCCGTCAGGTCAAGGTGGACAAGGACAACACGATCATCGTCGAAGGCACCGGCAACGCGGAAGAGATCAAAGCGCGCGTTGCAGCCATCAAGGTGCAGATCGGCGAGACCACGTCCGATTATGACAAGGAAAAGCTCCAGGAGCGTCTCGCGAAGCTCGCAGGCGGCGTTGCCGTCATCGCAGTCGGCGCGGCGACCGAAGTCGAGATGAAGGAGTTCAAGCTCCGCATTGAGGACGCGCTCTCCGCAACCCGCGCGGCTGTGGAAGAGGGCATCGTTCCCGGCGGCGGCGTAGCGCTGCTGAACGTGGCGGATCGCGTTAGGAAGCTTGCCGAGAATTCGACCGGCGACTACAAGACCGGCGTCAATATCGTCCTTCGCGCGCTGGAAGAACCCGTTCGCCAGATCGCGATCAACGCGGGCGTAGACGGCGCGGTCGTGGTGGAAAACATCCGCCGCGAGAACAAGCCCGGTTACGGCTACAACGCCTTGAGCGACACCTACGCCGTGCTGGCGGATGAGGGCATCATCGATCCCACCAAGGTCACCCGCAGCGCGCTGCAGAATGCAGCTTCCGTCGCGGCGATGGTTCTCACCACCGAGAGCCTCGTGACCGATATCCCGACGCCTCCGGCCCCCGTTGCGGCGCCCGGTCCGGATATGGGCGGCATGTACTAAGTCTAGCGAAGCAGCTTATCGATCAGCTGAAAACGAGCCGTACAATATTGTACGGCTCGTTTTTCAGTTTCGCTGTTTTATCGTTTGATTGCGTTCAGTGAATGAGCGGCTTGAGCAGCGCGACCGCTTTGTTAGGGAAGAAACTGCCGTAATTTGTCTCTTCCGGGTTACTCGGCGGTGGGGAGGAAACGACGGTTCGGTGCCATGCGTTCCCCGTTGCAAGCTCGATGATGACCAGGTGCGTTTCGACGCTGTAACCTTCTGTATAGTTGGAGGATTCGCCATACTCGCGGGTTATAACATCCCGCTCTACGATGACCGCCACCCATGTGGCATTTTCGAGCGAACCGTCCTGATAGATGTGCTCGTAGGGGATTCCGTAGTAGTCCAGTCCTTGCGTTGCATCCGAGGTAGAGTCAATGTTATCCTCCTCCGCGCAATTGCCTTCGCTGGAGAAGATTTCAACATAGAGCGGCCCCGTGATCGCGGGCGGCAGGCCTTCCGTTCCGAATGACTTGCCCGTTGCATCCAGATTGTCCTTGACCGCATCGACGGTTTCTTCCAGTGAGCAGCCCGCATAGGGGCCGAGCTTGGTCTTGAGGTGCGTACGCAGCTGCTCGACCGCCGTCAGCGGGCAGTAATCACCATAGGTGTCCTCCGCATTCGTCGGTGGCGGGTTTGTCCGTTTTGCGGTCGCCTGGAAGATCCGGCCGGTGTAGGTATCCACCGCGAGCAGGCGCGTCTCCACCGAATACCCCCAGTTTTCGTACTCTTTTTCTCCGTAGTAACCCGTAATCTCGTCGTATTCGTAGATATACACAACCCAAACGTGACTTTGCGGCATATCTTGCTGCCAGAGAAGCGCGCGTGGGATGCCGTAAAATTCGCCCGGATCGGCGTCCATGCTGTCGCTTATAACGTAACCGTCCCCTTCAAGATTATAGGACGTTTCCGACGCCATGCGTACATAAACCGCGTCTCCCACCATCTCAGAGGGCAGCCCGGCCGTTGCGGAGACATTGCCTGAATTCTCGTTTGCGGCGGATGCCGCTGCCTCGAGCGCATCCATCGTTCCCATGACGTCCAAGCCGTAATACATCCCGTATGCGCCCTTCGCCAACCCGTTCAGCGTTTGCAGGGTGGGGATGGAGAGCACCTGCCGGTAGAGCTCCTGCGCATCCAGCCCCGGCGTAAGCCAGAGATTGAGCGTCGCGAGCATGGGCAGCGCGCTGAAGGTATCGGCTTCATACTCGAATGTCAAATTCTCGCTTTCCGGCGAGCCGATGGAGAGACTTGTCAGTTCCGGCAGTAACGCTTCTGCCGGAGTGCCGATCAGCGCCGTAAGAGGCGCGTAGTCGCCCTCCACCGTCAGTGACTGCAAATGACTTGGATACGCAACCGTCTTGTCGAGATCCGTCTCGCAGAGCGTGAGCGAAGTGACATCCGCAAAACCGGCAAGCCAATCGGCGTCATCGGAATCCAGAATCGTCAAAATCAGTTCCGTCACGCCCCGCAGCGGCAGAACGGTTGCATCCGGGCCCTGCTCCAGCATGAGCCGCGTGAGTTTGCCTGTCTCCGTCAGCGGGGACAGCGCGGCAAGCAACGCCCGATCCGTGCCGCTTTCGAGGCGGACGCGAACGCTGTCATGCGCCTCGTCATAGCTCACAAAATCTGCGTATGTACCAATCTGGTAGTCCGCCGTATAGCAGGGGAATTGCGAGAACGCCGCACGAATCTGCGCGGCGGCATCCTTTGCAGTCGCGGCGGAAAACGCGTCCGCAGAGAGCGGCTTCAGCGGCATCTGCGTCGGCACGGGGGTCGGCTCAGGCGTCGGCTGCACCGTAATTTCCGGCGTTGGCGTTAGAACGGCCGCTGCCTCCGGCGGGCCCGCGTTTTTCGCGCATCCAACCGCTAGCATCGCGGCCAAGCACATACAGGCAAAGTAGATTGCACGTTTCATCTTGTTTCCCCCTTCGATTGGATGTGTGTTGAGCCGCTGTGAAACCGGCTCTGCTCATACGATATGCTGCATAGGACAGACAAAAACTATTCCATATTCTATTACGCCTGCCTTATATAGCTTAACTATACGGCTGACTGTTTCGGCTTTGGTGTGCAGGCGGCACACACACGAAATGTTTTTTCAGAAATCGAATCTGTTTTCATGATTTCTCCAGCCTTTTTTATTGAAGAAGCCGTCTCTGCTTTGGGCAATGTCATGAATTGAGACAACGAATACAGTAATCAAGCAAAAAGAAAAGGCAGCGAGACCGAGACGAATCAGTCAGCTGCCTTTTGTGCTTAACGACTTCAGCCCATTCCGACCGTGAAGCGGGAGAAACAGGAAACCATCCGACAAGCGGATGCGGGCAGAGGGTATGCCGGTTTTAAGTGAGAAAGACCATCCGTTTTGCGGGTGGTTTTGGCCTGGAGCCATCCTTATGGCATCCGATACACCGCCATAAACTCCGATCCGAACGCTTGCTGTGAGACAACCTTCTCAAGTCCGCTCAGATACACATCCAACCCATACGCCGGGATCCATTGCTGGCGCGGTTCGAGTGTCTTGTCGCTGCAAATCTGGAGCCCGCGCGGGTTGACCATCAGATAGTCCGCGCCGCGGGCGATCGTATAATAACCGACAAACACAAGTCGCATGCGCGATTTGTAGCGTTCCGGCAGAATGTTATACGCTTTTTCCAGCCCGTCGCCCGTGTACCAGTCCGCGGCGGTAACGGAGATCTGCTCGTCCGAGTCTACGGTGTCGATCAGCTTCATCAGCGTCTGCGCCTGCGAAACATTCCAGTAGTCGAGGTCATACTTCGCGCCGGGATTGCCTCCCGCGAGGGCGTTAAAATACACAAACTGGAACGGATGGCTCAGGATAACCACTACGAGCATCGCGAGAATCTGCGCGCCGGCCGCACCGAGGACAATCCATTTCCATCTGCCTTTCAGCAGATCGACCAGCGTCTTGAGTCCGTATACCGCAAGCAGCAGGAGGATGCCGTAAAGGAAATAAAAATGCCGCCAGCTGTCGTAGAGGATCGGGCGCGTGATCATCGCAAACCCCAGAAACGCCCAAACGAACACGAACATCATCAAATAATACTTTTGTTCACCTGCGAACAAAGCCTTCGCCTTACTGCGAATCGGGTTTACGATTGCCGCAACGTTTCCGAACAGCATCAGCAGAACGACGAGCAACGGGGTCGTGATCGCGATCATCACGGGAACATAATGCCAGGGGACAGGACGCTGCGCATAGCCCATATAATACACATAGCCAGGCCAATCCGAGAAATTGGAGGAACGAGAATAGACATATTGGATGAATTTGACGGGATTATCCCAGAGCCCTGGTGTCAGCATGGCATAGAACGCAACGAACGCTGCCACGGCAAGAAGCCCCGATAGAAACGTCCGTATGCTCCATTCACGCCGGGCAAACAGCGTGACGAGATACAACACGCCGCAAAGGCCGAAGAATGCGAGGCCGGAAACGCGCATGTTTGTCGCCAGCGCACCAAAGAGTGCAAACAGGAGTGCGGAGCCTGCGGTCTTTTTTTCGATGAAACGAATCGCAAACCAGAGACACCAGAGAATCATGACCATCGCCATGATGTCCTTGTTGTTGTAGTGCGATTCGGCAAAGAACCGGGGGCTGAGATAGAGAAGCAGGCTCGCCGTCAAACCATATCTCCAATCTTTTGCGAGATACGACGCAATCAGATAGATGGCGATGACACCCGCCAGAAAGACGAGGAACGTGTAGCCATGCCAGAGGAGCATCAGCGTACGCGCGCCGCCATCGCCATAGTTGAGGAACAAAGCGGGAGAGAAGAGATAGTAGACCGACTGGCCGTGGTCGATATCCACATTTTCGGAAACATCCGGAAAGACGATTCCCGTGGAGGACTGCGCGGGCTTATGCTCCGCGCCGAGAACCAATCCTGCGTATTCGCGTACGTTTGTGCCGAGGGTGCGTATTTCCGTCAGCTCATCCCAGGGCATGCCATAATCCGGCGTAACAAATAATCCGGCGACGGCAATGACGACAAACAGGAGGGCCAGGATCCAGTTGCGTACAAATACTTTTTTTGTTTGCATGGGGGAAATCTCCGTTCGATTGAGTCGATATGGGCGCGTTTATGCTTCGGAGGCGACAATCACGCAATCGCCCTGCGCAAAGCGTACGACGGCGGACTTCGGAGGATTGATGTGAATGCCGCCGGAAAATTCCGTACTGTCCGACTCTGCGGCGAGCTTATAGCCAAACGCGGTTTCTCCCGCCCGGCGTGCCGCTTCAACCACATAGCAGAAAGGCATCGCTTCGCCGAGTGGGACATATTGTGCGGCGGGCTTGAGGTAGATCTCCGAACCGTCCGCGTCGAAGATATCCTCGAACACCGCATGGAGCACTTTGTTTTCGGAAACCTGCGCGATCAGCAGACTGATGATGGTATCGCTGACGATAAAATCGTTGACCCGCGCGACCTGCGCGAGGCGTCGATTGCGAATATCCAGCATTTCGCTGACGATGGAGAAGCGTTTTCCGCTCGTCTCGGCGATGTTTCGTAGATGCAGCAGCGTGATCAAAGTGTTCGCGTCCGCCTTTTGGATGTCCTCCTGCGCGCGGTCGGAGAGCAGAATGATATGCGGGAAATCACTTTTCAGCAGCGTGTCCAGCGTTGTCCGGTCTGTGATATCCTCTTCCACCAGCGCAAACGAAACATGCGCAAATGCGCGCTTTGCGTGATTCAGCTCGTGCTTGGCTTGCGGCAGATCGCTTGCGACCGTGATGACAGAGCCGGGGGATACGTAGTGGTCGAGCTCCTGCATGATGCGAAGCGCATTCTCGTTCCAGCCGAGGATCAGAATATTCTCCGCCTGCGCGCTGGCGGCTGGCCTGCCGCGCAGCAGACGCTCGTCCCATGCTGCCTGCGGGGCGCCGTTGAGGAGCAGTGTGTCGTCGTCCGCAGAGATTGCGATGATCTCGTCGCCTGCTGCAATCACGGTGTCCATCGGCGGGTTGAGACGTACGCCCGAGACGGACTTCAGGCCGATTACCGCGGAGGTTTCGAAAGAAGACAACGCCTCGCCATATGTTTTTGAGACGAGCTGCGGGAACGCGCGCAGATAGACTTCATCCCCGCCAAAGTCGAGCAGTTCGGTATAGACCGCAGACAGGCCCGACTGGCGGCAGGTCTGTGCGATGATGCGGGAGATGATCGCATCCTCAAGGATGATCTCCGCCTGACCGCGCGCCGCGATCTTCGCGACCTCTACATTCTTCGGCTCGCGCAGCACGGCGACGATGCTGTATGGCGTTGTGCGCTGCGTCGGTGAATTGGTGAGCGCAAGCAGTGTTTTGATCACGTTTGCGTCGTCGTTTTCGTTGATGATGATCGAGCGCGCGGTATCCAGGCTCAGCAGCGAAAGGTCGTTGAGGTCGATTGCGCTGCCGTTTCGTGTGACGATGCGCGTCGTCTTCGTGTCCGGGATTCGACTCCGAATCGCCTCATCCATCTCCACCTTGTCGGTCGGGCTCATGATCACGATGCAGGCATTTTTGTGGTTGCTGTTTGCCTCGATCAGCTCGGTAAGAATGGTGTAGATCTGGTTGGACCAGCCAAGGATGACGGTGTGATTCTTTTCCACAACCGCGGAATGACCCTTTTGCAACGATTCCAGCTTGGAAGAAATTCCGTTGGTCAGCAAACCGACCAGGATGCTGAAGATGAAGATACCACCCAACGTGATCACGAACATCGCCGCGACAAAAAGGAAGCTTCCCGTGTCGCCGCCCATTGTACCGGGATCAAGCGAACGAAGAACACCCATCC
>CAYPEV010000025.1:0-7716 GCA_964409605.1 uncultured Christensenella sp.
TAGACCACGGGGAAATCGAGCTGCTCCGCCGTAGCGCCGAGCTCGATGAACAGCTCCAGCGCTTCGTCCACCACTTCCGCCGGGCGCGAGCCCTGACGATCGACCTTGTTGACCACGAGGATCGGAATCTTATTGAGCTCGAGGGATTTTCGGAGCACGAAGCGTGTCTGCGGCATACAGCCTTCAAACGCGTCCACGAGCAGAAGAACGCCGTCGACCATCTGGAGGATGCGTTCTACCTCGCCGCCGAAGTCCGCGTGGCCGGGGGTGTCGACGATGTTGATGCGCGTGCCGCCGTAGGTGACGGCCGTGTTCTTGCTGAGGATGGTGATGCCGCGCTCGCGCTCGAGATCGTTAGAGTCCATAATGCGCTCGACGTCCTGTTCGCCTCTGCGCAGCACGCCCGCGTCCCGCAGCATTTGGTCGACCAGCGTTGTCTTGCCGTGGTCGACATGCGCGATGATGGCGACGTTTCGAATGTCCATTTGAGTACCTTCTTTCTAAATCACGAAAACAAGTAATTATAAACCACGGGAGGGGCAAAGCACAAGATTTTTCGTGCATATGGCGGAATTCAGGCTGGTTTTCGTGGATTAATCTTCGATAAGGGCATGATGGCGGACTGAAAAAGAAATACAGATCAAGACAAAACGTACGAATATTGACAAAATACAAGGGGTACTGCTAATATCGATTTAGTACAACAATTAGGCGTTCAACGGCGAAAACAGTTGTATCGAGCCTGAACAAACAGGATGGTAACGCAGCGAGCCTATATTCCAGAGCATATCTTGTCATGGAGGAAGCGAATGAAAAAACTTGCGGTTCTTGCTTTGGCGGTGTTGGTCATATTCTCTTCGCTCACCGGCTGCGCCAAGCCTGCTCCTGTGGAATTTCAGATCGATTCGAAGAACTACTTCGAGATCGGTGTGCCAAGCGGATCCAACGTGTTTTTTCAAGCGGAATGGTATCGTGTCAGTACGCACGATTACGTGCAAGACCCACACTTCAACGCATGGCTATACACCGTTGGTCAGGAAGCAGAACTAACGGGAGTGAATACCGATCAGCTGGAAGGCGCTACCATCTACATCAGGGAATATGAGCTGAGCGAGTATGCACATGGTGAATACTACAGGAACATTTTCCGCCAGTTGAGTGATCTGCAGGGAACAACTCCCGAAAAGAATTTCTTTGGAGACCTCAGAATGCGTGATGTCGCGAAAGTGCGAAATGCGCTGAAAGGGTATGTAGCGAATGGTAAAATTTTATTCTGCAATTTTGCATTCGATGGTACGATCACCAAAGACGTCCGGATCGATACGCTTAAAATCGCTTCCATCGATTATGAAGTAGCGTTTGATTCGTTTCACATTACTCCGCTTGCAATCCCCAAGGATCAAACAGAAGCGGTTTTTGGAACTTACATCAAATACGGTTGGGGCGGGGCGTTGGGAGATTCTGGCATGTCGCAACTGGACTACTGCGCGATCAAAGGTATAACAAAGTCTTTTATTCACGAAATCCGATTGGAGGCAGTGAATGATTCATGTATCGTGCTGGACGATTCGAATTACAAAGAATATGCTGCGTTTTGCGGCGACTACAATGACAGTACCATGGACAGTAGAAGGACCGGCCCGTTTGGAAATGATGAGCAGTTCTATATTGAATTTGCGTATCTCAATTTTGGAAAAGCGCGGGAGGAATTCGAGAAATATGACGCAATGGTCTCTTGCCTTCGATATGTCATAGCGCTCGAAGACGGAACCGAACTCAATAGCTATTTATATCAATCTTCCATAAGGGCGCCGGAGTACAAGCTCGTAACTCTTCTGTTGAACGAATCTTAATCATACGCACGGTTAGATCAAATCTGCTCCGTTGAAAGGTTCTGCTGTATCGCGGCGATTGCCTGTCTGGCAAGAGCCGCGTTTTGGTATTTCATAAAAAAATGCCTGCAGAATACTCGTGATAAATTCGTTCAAATAATTTTGCAAAATTCTCTTGACAGCGGAGGTGTATTAATGTATAACTGTGTTAAGACAATAATACAGCGACACACGAAAGGGGGAACATGCATTGGCTTGGCAATTCAATTCGAATCGTCCGATCTATCAACAGATCGTAGACGAGATAGAACTTCGCATTCTCAACGGCACCTATGAGATGGGAATGCGGCTGCCCAGCGTACGCGATCTTGCGGTACTGGCGGCGGTCAACCCGAATACAATGCAGCGGGCACTCGCAGAACTGGAGGAAATGGGATTGGTGAGCACGCAGAGAAACACCGGACGAACGGTGACGACGGACGAAACCGCCGTGTCCCGCGCGCGGGATTGCAAGGCGGATATGCTCGTAGAGAGGTTCATGATGCAGATGCAAGCGCTTGGCTTAAGCCGCAAAGAGGTGCTGGAGCGTCTCGCGAAGGGCGAACACAAGGAGGGGGAACATGCAGTCAATTCTTGAAACAAGGGCGCTGAGTAAGCGCTACGGTACGACGCTTGCGCTCAACAACGTCGACCTGACACTGCCCAAGGGCAAGATCATCGGCCTTCTGGGGCCGAACGGGAGCGGCAAAACCACGCTGCTCAAGATCGTAGCCGGACTTTTGACGGCGACGAACGGCACCGTGCTCGTGGACAATCAGCCCGTTGGTGAGGGGACCAAGGCGCTGATTTCGTACCTGCCGGAGCGCACCTACCTGCCGGATTGGATGACGGTGGAGGACTGCCTCGACTATTTTGCGGACTTTTATGCGGACTTCGACATGGCGCGTGCCAGAGAAATGCTCTCCCGCCTGAATGTGCCCGCAAACAAGCGCATGAAGCAGCTGAGCAAAGGTACGCGGGAGAAGATGCAGCTCGTGCTCGTCATGTCCCGCAGGGCGAAGCTCTACCTGCTGGATGAACCCATCGGCGGGGTCGACCCGGCAACGCGGGATTACATCCTCGATACGATCATCGGCAACTACGACAACGAGGCGACGATCCTCATCTCCACACATCTGATCGCGGATGTGGAAAAGGTGCTCGACGAGTTCCTCTTCCTCAAGGAAGGCGTGATTACGATGCATGACACGACGGACAATGTCCGCGAAACGCAGGGCAAGTCGCTGGACGAGCTGTTCCGGGAGGTATTCAGATGCTAAAGAAATTGATGAAACACGACTTTCGCGCGCTTTCGCGCACGCTTTTCCCGCTGCAGATCGGTATTCTGGGTGGCGGGCTTGTCGCAACGCTGCTCACCGCGGTGACGATTCGCATCGGCGAAAACACGTCGTCCACCGGCGGATCCGCGCTTTTGCGTCAGCTGGTGATCGGCGTTTCCGCCACGGCTTCGATCCTGATCGGCATCGCGATCATGGCTTCCGCGCTGGTGACGCTGCTCTTGATCTGCTATCACTTCTACCGCAGCTTTCTTGCGGATGAAGGCTACCTGACCTTCACGCTGCCGGTTTCAACCAGCAAGCTGATCTGGTCCAAGCTGCTCACCGGCATGATCTGGACGGTGATCAACGCGTTCGTGGTCATGGTGACGCTGCTCATCTTCTCGGTGTTCGGCACAACCAGCAGCTCGATCGTCAATACCGAGGTGCTGCAAGCGTTCCGGGCGTTCTTCACGGACATTCTGCCGCAGGCGGCACAGTATGTGAACGTCCCGCTGATGAGTGTTGAAGTCGTCGTGATCGGCGTGCTCGCCCTTGCGGCGCAGATGCTCCAGATCTACTTTGCCATCGTGGTCGGTGGACAGGTTGCCAAGAAACACCGCATCCTTGCGGCGATCGGCATGTATCTGCTGATCAACATGGGCGTGGGTATCATCAGCACGACGTTTATGTCGATCGTGGCGTTCGGCGAAGGCGTATCCACGATGGCGCTTGAGACCGTGCCGGAAGTGACGAGATTCATGACCTCCGTCTTCGGCTGGTATGGCGTGCTGTTTGCCGGGCTTGCGGTTCTGTTCTTCTTCCTGATCCGGTCGATCTTTAAAAAGAACCTGAATCTCCAATAATAGATAAATCTCGCGAAATTCTTGCGGGCAGGGGCGGCGAAAACCGCCCTTGTTGCGTTTTTAGAAGCGTTTTACGCAGCAAAAACCCGCTCAGTGCAAAAAGCTTGCGCTCGCTACGGGAGAACCCCTATAATATCCTTCATGAAGCGAGTGTTAGGAAGCATACGCCGCGCGGATGAGCGGTATCATATGATCGAAGACGGGGACAAGATCTGCATCGGCGTCTCCGGCGGCAAGGATTCCCTGCTGCTGATGGAGGCGATGAAGCTCTACCAGCGGTTTTCGTATACGAAGTTTGAGGTCATCGCCGTCATGCTCGACTTAGGCCTCAAGCAGCAGGACGTCTCCCGTATTCAGGCCTATGCCGAGCGGATCGGTATCGATTTTGAGGTCGTGTATACCGACATCGGCAAGGTCGTGTTCGAATACCGCGAGGAGCGGAGTCCCTGCGCGCTCTGCGCGAAGCTCCGCCGGGGAGCTTTGAACACCTATGCCGTGGAGCATGGCTGCAACAAGGTGGCTCTCGGACATAACCGCGACGATGTGATCCAAACGTTCTTCATGAGCCTGCTCTACGAAGGAAGGATCAACACCTTCGCGCCCGTGACGTACCTCTCCCGCCGGGATGTGACGGTGATCCGTCCGCTGATCTTCCTGCCGGAGAAGCACGCGCTCTCCATTGCGAAAGCGCACGAGCTGCCGATCTTGCCGCCAAACTGCGACGTGGCGGGGCACACCAAGCGCGAGGAGGCGAAGAACCTCGTCAAGCACCTGACCGGGCTTGTGCCGGACTTTGAGGAAAAATTCATGCACGCGCTCTCCACCACGGAGACCTACGGCCTATGGGACCGGATGCGGCTCAAAGGAGACGAGAGCCACAGGAGATAATTTTCTGCCCCGCAAGGGGCTTTTTTTGTGCGCGCACATAGGAAAAACCCGCAGCCAATTCTCTAAGGACTCCAATTGCCCGCAATATCGATTCACAGGGGCGTGTTTATCACCGCGCTGCGGGAGGATTCCGTCATTTAAGATGGCGATCATATGATTTCCGGCGATCGAGTTGGAATAACAACGCGGATTGTTGGAGATTATGATAGAATGAAATAAGGCTGAGGCAGGAATATTTGATGGAATCACAGTGAGGTGCAACGATGAAGAAACTTGTGAAAAACAATGTGTATTGGGTTGGAAAAACCGATTGGGAGCTTGAGTCCTTCCATGGCGCGGATTACACGATCAACCATGGTTCAAGCCAGAATTCTTACTTGATTTTGGAAGAGAAGACGGTTCTCGTCGACACGGTCTGGATGCCGCACGCGGCGGAGTTTGTTGCAAACCTTGCGTCGGAGGTAAACCTCGATCAGATCGATTTCCTCGTCATCAACCACGGGGAGGTGGACCATAGCGGCGCCCTGCCGGCGCTCATGGAAAAAATCCCGAACACGCCGATCTATTGCACCGCCAGCGCAATCAAATCCCTGACGGGGCAGTATCACCACCCGGAATGGAACTTTCATGTCGTCAAAACCGGAGACTCCGTCGATATCGGGAACGGCAAAAAGCTTGTGTTTGTGGAGATGAAAATGCTGCACTGGCCGGACAGTATGGCGACATACCTGACAGGCGACAACGTCCTGTTTTCCAACGATGCATTCGGCCAGCATTACGCGGTGGAGGAACTGTTCAACGATGCGGCGGACACCTGCCTGCTCTGGGCGGAGGCGCAGAAATACTACGCGAATATTCTGACGCCGTTCTCCATGCTGGTCAAGCGCAAGATCGAGGAGATTCTTGCACTGAATCTCGCGATCGACCTGATCGCGCCGAGCCACGGTGCAATCTGGCGAGAAGACCCGCTCCGGATCGTCGAGAAATACTATGAATGGTCGAAGGACTATCAGGAAGATCAGATTACCATTGTGTACGACACCATGTGGGACGGCACCATGCGCCTGGCCCACAGGATCGGGAAAGAGATTTCACAGAAATCGCCCGCGACAAAGGTGAAGATATTCAATATATCAAAGACGAACAAGAACGACATCATGACCGAAGTCTTTCAGTCGAAGGCCATTGCGGTCGGCAGCCCGACCGTCGGATCCAACATCCTCTCGTCTGTCGGCGGATGGCTGGATTTTCTCAAAGAGCTGAAATTCAAAAATAAGAAGGCGGCCGTCTTCGGCTGCTATGGCTGGAGCGGAGAATCCACAAAGGTGCTGCGCGAACGGCTGACGGACGCAGGCTTTTCGGTTGTTGCCCCGGAGCTTAAATGGAACTGGACGCCGGTCGAGGCGGAACTGACCGATGCCGCTGAGATCGCGGCTGCTCTGTGCGAGTAAACGGTTCGATTATTCCCTGAGCGGAACGTGAACAGAAAGGAGACCCATATGAACTATGCAAGCGAAGACTTGAGACACGAACACGAGAGCGTTCTCTTCGGGCTTGAAGTCTTGGAGAAAATGGCGGGGCAGCTCAGACAAACCGGCACGTTGGACACCAAGGATATCGGCGATATGGTCAACTTTCTTCAGCTGTTTGCTGACAAGTGCCACCACGGAAAAGAAGAGAAGCTGCTCTTCCCGGCAATGGAGGCGGCAGGGATCCCCAACGAAGGCGGCCCGATCGGGCAGATGCTGCTGGAACACATCCAGGGCAGGCGCTTTATCGCAGAGATGGGGATTTCTATCGTGGGCGGGAAACTGGACGCCGACATGTTTTTGGATGCGGCGAGCGGCTATATCCAACTGATGCGCCCGCATATCAACAAAGAAAACATGATCCTGTTCCCGATGGGAGATCAGACCCTGCCGACTGAAAAGCAGGCGCAGTTGCTGCAGCAGTTCGAGGCGTTTGAAGCAACGGTGATGGGCAAGGGCGTCCACGAAAAACTGCATGCCGTACTCGATCGGTTTGAGGAGAAGTACCTGAAAGCGTAGTCGTCTTTTCCTGTGTTATCGCTGGCTGTACATCATTCATACCGGGAAACATTCTGCATCACAAAGAGACCCGCGCGGTCTCTTTGTTTGACAGTGCACGACGAAAAAGGACCGGGCCCCGAAATCAGCGGACAAGTATAGACAGCCGGAAACAGAGTCATTATAATGATAACAGTAAAACGTGTTCGATGACGATGATGTTTCAGGGGTGCCGATGGAGAATCAACCGGAAAAGCGGCTGCGAATCACAAAAGGCGATCGGGTCGCGGTACTCGTTGCTGCGGTGATGCTTTTTGTGTTGATCGTTGCATGTTCGGGTTTTGTGGTTCTGCAGACGGAGGCAAACAAGAAGACCGCCGCGGAGGTGGAAGCGTTTTTGATCGGAAAAACCTTCACCCGCGATGATAAGGAATACACCGATTTCAGTATCCTTTATATGCAGCATTGCGATGTCTCTTTTTTTGAGGACGGCACGGCGAGCATCTCGTATTCCTTTGACAGCGAGAACCGTGCCGAGGACGAAGCAAACCTCACACACTACAAAATTATCGAGGAGCATAACGAAAGCGACAGCACCGAAAACTGGACGGTGCATGTATCCCTGACGGGTAAGACCTCCGTGAGCATAGGGGACAGGGTCTTTCGCGCGCATGAAGACGAGTTTGGCAGGATCGACTATTTGACGGAAGACGGATATAAAATCTACTTCCAGTCCGCACACGAACAGTAGCAAGCGGAGAAATTTTTCCGCAACAGAATAACCCCG